>CBFCZR010000055.1:0-10148 GCA_965602795.1 Candidatus Bathyarchaeota archaeon
CCAAAATTTTCACGTCAGCTTCGGCGAAGACTTTGTTCACTTTGACTTCGGTTCCATGGGATGTTTTGCCTAGAAAAACGTGGTCTTCCGCTTTGCAGTCATGGCTTATGGCTTTAACTCTTTCCAGCGCCTCTTTTCCTATGAGCTTTTCTTTTTCCTCTGGGGTTACTGGGCGGTGAGTGCCGCAGCCGAAGATTACTGTGACGTCTTCGTCTTTTACTCCAGCTTGGTTAAGTTCATCAAGTAATGGGGGAATCATCAGGTAACTTGGGGTTGACCTGGTTGCATCGTCAACTACTATGGCTACTTTGTCGCCCGCCTTCGCTATTTCCTTCAGCCGTTCTGTCCCAATCGGCTGGCTTAATGCTCTCTCGATTTCAGCTCTCGAATCTTTAACTCCCTGCTTCTCTTTCGGCTCTATAGTACCCAGAAAATTTCGGGTGGGTATCCTTGCGCAAACTTCAGTTTTCCCGTAGGGAAGCCACACATCCACCATAGAAGACACTTCTAATTGTTAGAAGCTTTTCTTTGTGCTTCATTTAAAAGTAACGGAGAAATCATCACAACCTCTTTAAAACCTGTTCCATATAATCCATAATGAAGGAGGCGAGGACATGAAAAAGGAAGAGATGAAAGCTGAACTGGCCAGAATCCTGAACAAAATTGGCGCCTTGAAATTTGGGACCTTCAAGCTCACCAGCGGCGAGGTTAGCCCCTACTACATAGACTTAAGAATTGTTCCAAGCTTCCCTGACGCCTTCAAAAGAATCTGCGACCTTTACCTCGCACTGATAAAAAGCGATGTCGGAGCCGACGGCTTTGACCGAATCGCGGGCATCCCCACCGCGGGAATATCCTTCTCATCCATCACCGCGTATCACCTCAAAAAGCCCTTCCTCTATGTCCGTTCAACCCAGCGAGAGCATGGGCGGGGGAGGTGGGTGGAGGGGATTCTTTTGCCGGGAGACCGCGTCTTGCTGATGGATGACCTCGTAACCAAAGGAGGTTCTATCCTGAAATCTGCGGAGTCTGTCAGAGCCGAGGGGGGTGTGGTAACAGACGCTGTTGTTCTTCTGGATAGAGAGGAGAATGGCGAAGCTAATTTGGCTGAGGACGGCATCAACCTTCATTACCTGCTTACAATAAGTGAACTTGTCGGTAAACTGCATGACATGGACGCTATAACCGAAGAACAGTTGGATACTATACTGAAGCAAATAAAAAGAAAGTAAGCGTACGGCTTTAGCCTCTAGTTTCTGTAATGTAGAGCAGTTATATCGATTTAGAATGTTTATCGAGTATTCATCATTTATAAATAGAGGCTGTTGTTGACCCCTCACTTTAAGGGTACAGCGTTGGGAATATTTGAGAGGCTAAAGCGGTTTTTCACACCTTCAAAGGTTTATCGATGCCCACACTGCGGATATGAACTACCTAAAGAAGAAGCCGTAATCTCAGGATGGAACTCACAGCAATCTCTCCGCCACATACACTGCCCAAAATGCGGAAAAATCATCAAGCATGTCCCATAACTTACAACACCTGTCATAATTGAACTATGGCACTCATCCCCAATGAGTTTCTCTTATATCTACATTCACCAATAGAGGGGTTCATGAAAAAATCATTAATCATCTTCTTATTAATAGTGATACTCGCGGCTCAGTGGGTGTTTTTATCTTCTTTTCAGTCAACAATCGCAGTGTCGCACGAGTCGGGTAAACGTGCTGTTTTAGCATCAAAACTAAACTACATGAGCATGAGAGCAACAATCACAATATATCCAAGAGCCACTCCTGATGCTGAGCCAGTTTTGGTTACGTTCTCGAATGGTTCACAACTGGAAATAACCGAAAAGTATTCGAAGCAGGTTTTCTTGCCGAAGAGCGGAAACACAAATGATGACTTCCATTTCAACACAATTCTAAATATAACACAAATGGGCGAAGAAGAGTTTGCGCAGATGACACTTTCTAGCGATAATCCAATTGATGTGGATGTTGTCCCCGAAGTTTCTGACGATTTTCTTTCATGGTACTACGAGCCATTTCACCCCGATTTGGATGTGCAAGATGAGATTGACGTTTACTGGCTAATCGTTGAAGGAGACGCAACAGTAAGCATTTCAGGGTATGGTGCACCATTTTGACTGAAGACAACCTTTCCTCCAAGATGTCAGAATTCATGACTGCACTAGACCAAGTGAAAAAGTACCGTGAAATCGTAGCATCACTAACAGACTTCACAATAATAATTCTGGGAACACTCGTTGCTGCTCTATCATTCAACAACGTCATGCGCCTATCCAACCTCTTCATCTTCGCGGACCACGGTCAAAACATTTTTGCGTATTTCTTGTTTTTCGCAATCTTTCCAGCAGGAATCATTGCGGCAGTGTGGCGGGTTAGACAAAGACTGAAATCTTTGAAAACAAGTGAATGGAAAACTACACTAAACGAGGGCGCAGCTGGAGCGCTTAAGCTGATTCAGGAACTCGAATGGGATAACATCTTCAGCAGCATCCGATACGCAAAACTCGGGTTCTTCATCTACGGAATCGCGAAAATTCTGGTGTATTGGGGACTTACAACAGGGGCTTTGTATGTGCTCAACTGGGGTGTACAGTGGCTGTTTCACATGAACATGGACCTGTTTGTGGTAGTGGCGCTGGCGTTGGTTGTGGTGGTTTTCCTGAACAGAAACGATCTTCGTAAAAGATATGAACAAATTGGTCGGTTTGATTGGCTTCTGTGGGAGCTTCGGTGGTTTGAAAGTGAATTCAGAGGAGCCGATTTCGAAGCCTGACCTTTACGTTTTGGCAAGGGTAATTAAGGTTCTTAAGGAACGAAAAAGCCTGAAAAGAACCAGCCTAGCCACCTCCACCGGAATGTCCTATGACCGTCTGGTGAAGTATCTGGATTGGATGTCAGACAAGGGCTTCATTAAATTCAATTCAAACGACGAAGTTTTGCTGACAAAACTGGGCAACGAAACCTATGACAGGCTCGTTAACTGGATTCTTCATTATGTGGGAAAAGTTAGATTTCCTAAGTTTAGCGACTGAGCACTTTGCACAATAAATAATGAAAAACTTAAAAAAAGAGACGTTTGAGGGTTGAACCTGAAACTGTTTACTCGTAGTAGATCAAGTCTTCTTCTTCCAGCGTTTTGTGAAGTTTGGTGACTGCCTCGTAAACGTCCTCTTCCTTTTTGGCTCCTGTGCAAACAAGTTTTCCGCTGGCGAAGAGAAGAATCACAACTTTTGGTTCATCCATTCTGTAGATTAAACCCGGAAACTGTTCAGGCTCATACATTGTTCTGCCCAGAGAGTAGGCAGACCGTTCAAGATCTATCAAGCCAGCCAAATTCGCTGAAGCAACAATATTCTGTATCTTCAACTCGGGTTTTCCGATGATAATTATTCCGCTCTTCTTCAGTTCCCTGATAACTTTCATCACTGCTCTCTTCGACTCTTTCTCTGACTTAGCTCCAGTGCAAACCATCTTCCCAGAATTGAAGATTAAAGTAGCCGTTTTAGGTCTCTTTAACCTGAAAACCAAGCCCGGAAACTGTTCAGGCCGATACTCAACTCCCGGATATCCTTTAACAACAGCGTTCAGGTCAATTCTCTGATTCAATGTTGCAGACGCCACAACATTCTCTATTCGGATAGAAGCTACAACTTCGGGTATATCCAGCCCTCCTTATAAAACACCATGAATTTGTTGCAGTTATTTATAAAGGCTTGGTTTCGCGGTCATCGCTTTTCAATCTTTTTTCCGCAAAAGGAGCCAACTCTATTACTATCAGAAGTACTATCCATAACGCGATGAAAGCCACTTTCCTTTCAAACGGCTCAAAAAACAGAGCGATATTACCCAGCCACGGCACCTTAAACCCCACATACCTGCCAATAACGCTGCTTTCGTCCACGGGTCTCCCATCTGGCCAATTGTTGTTATCCCCCCATGTTTTGAAGCTCCACGTTTCAGCATCTTCATTATACGTCTTTTCTACTGCTCTGTGCACAATCAATTCTGTCAATCCTTGATATACGAGTATGTCCCCGGGAGTGTCAGCATCTTTAGGTGCGGCGTGAATGTTACTGAAGTTCTGCACTCCTTCAACAAATATTAGGTCTCCTGCATACAATACGGGCTCCATGCTTCCCGAAGCGACAGCTAAAATTGGATACTCCGTTCTGAAGGCGAACCTTAAACCATACCAGAAAACTAAGACAGCGAGTATCACCGCAACTATCATTACAACGATCTGCACGTAATCTCGCTTCATTACATCAGGCAGCTTCATACCCGCTCTTGACTCCACTAAGCTTAGGTTTTTAACTCTCTTCTCATTTCAAAACATAAAAACATAGCGGCATAAAAAAACAAAAAAAAAGAGGATAATATAGACCTCAGCGTTAGCCTATAGGTAGTCTCACCTACCTTTAGGCGCTTGCCAGCTATCAAACTGAAGTTTCCTTGCACCCAAGGATGCTCAGATCTCGGCGAGGTCGGAGCATCAGATCTTCTGCTTGTTTAAGACAACCTTAAACGATTTGTTGCAGCTAGGGCAGTCAAAAAGTCCAATTGTTAATTGGGTTCTTTTTCCTGCCTTATCTGGACGACCAGCCATCTTCCAAGTTTTTCTGGGTGTAGCAACTTCGGCTCCACAGTTTTTGCATTTAGCCATTCCTTTTCCTCCAATAACAATCGCATCATGTTTTGTTCATTGTTGAATAAAAGATTTGCCTTCCATTCTGGCTGCTGAGGAACGTGATAACCTCCTAAAGAGCCACTTTTTTAATCTGAAACACTGTTTCATGGTTCCAAAATGCTTTTTACAACGGGTTTGCTTTACTTTTTCAGCTTTGGTGCATAATCACTTTGCCAGAGAGACCCAAAAACGTTTTCGACGGTTTCGTTAAGCCTATCCGCCGGTTGGTTGAAGAAAAAGGTTTCAAAGAGCCTACTGAAACCCAAGAAAAGGCTATCCCCGAGATTCTTGAGGGAAAAAATGTTCTCCTCATATCTCCAACCGCTACTGGAAAGACTGAATCAGCTGTTCTTCCGGTTCTCGACATGCTTCTCAGAACCCCTCAAAGAAGACGGGGAATTAAAGTTCTGTATGTTACTCCCCTCAAAGCATTGAACAGGGACATGCTTGAGCGTCTAGAGTGGTGGTGCAACAACCTTGACATTAAACTGGCTGTTAGACACGGCGACACCGACACCAAAGAAAGAACCAGACAGGCCAGAAGCCCCCCAGACATGCTGATAACCACCCCCGAAACCCTGCAAGCCATCCTGCCGGGAAGACTGATGCGCCAGCACCTCAGCGCGGTCAGATGGGTGATAGTGGACGAGGTTCATGAGATGGCGGACAGCAAGAGGGGAAGCCAGTTGTCTCTGGCGCTGGAGCGACTGCGATGGGTAACTGGAAGGGAATTTCAGCGCATCGGGTTGTCAGCCACGATTGGCAGTCCACAAAAGGTTGCTCAGTTTCTGGTGGGGTCAGACCGTGAAGTCAAAATTGTGAGGGTTACGTTGGCGCGGCTAACGGATCTGAAGATACTTTTTCCGCAACCCGCACAGGAAGACTACGAACTGGCTGCAGCCTTGTTTACGCATCCTGAGGTTGCCGCTCGCCTCCGGGTTATTCGCCGATACATCGAAGCCCACAGATCAGTTCTCCTCTTCACCAACACCCGCTCCATCTCAGAGGTATTAGCCAGCCGATTCAAGGTTTGGGACGTAAACTTCCCCGTTTCCATCCATCACGGCTCCTTGGCTAAACCCTCTAGAATAGCTGCGGAACGGGGACTGAAGAACGGCGAATTGAAAGGCCTTGTTGCAACCTCGTCTCTGGAGCTGGGAATAGATGTGGGACGCATCGACATGGTGATCCAATATATGAGCCCCAGGCAGGTTACCCGTCTCATTCAGCGAATCGGCAGAAGCGGGCACAGGATCGGACGCGTTCCAAAGGGCGTTATAATCACCATGGATTCAGATGACACCCTAGAGGCTATGGCTATCGCCCGCAGAACCATAAACGAAGAAATGGAGCCTCTGCAGGTCCCGCCTAAGCCTTACGACGTTCTTGCCCATCAGATTTCTGGTCTCCTGATGAAGCAGAGACAGTGGAGTTTCAGCGAAATTCATGAACTCTTCAGGAAGGCGTTCCCCTACGATGACCTCACCGTAGAAGACATCGGAAAAGTTCTAGATTATATGCATCGTCGTTTTCCAAGATTCGCATGGGTTTCCGAAGAAGACATGATGGCAATTAAGCCTCGGCGAACCAAGCCTCTCTACGAATACTACTTCGACAACCTGTCCATGATTCCTGCAGAAAAGAAGTTTCTGGTTATCGACGACAGTCAGGACTCTGCTGTAGGTGTTCTGGATGAAGCCTTCGTCGCCGAGTACGGCAAACCCAGCGTCAAGTTCATCATTCAGGGTAGACCTTGGCAGATTGTAAGCGTTTCCGGCGACCAAATTTTCGTGAAGCAGACCGAGGACCCAACCGGAGCCATTCCCAGCTGGATCGGAGAGGAGATTCCTGTTCCCTTTGATATAGCCCAAGAGGTTGGCCAGATCAGAGGCTTCGTGGAAGAACAGAAAAAAAACGGAAAAATAAATACCACAATCGCCGAGGAATTGGCTGAGAAATATCCTGCTGACCCCGAAACTGTATTGCGAGCAATACGCGAAACCGCTGAGCATGTCAAGAAGGGTTACCCTGTTCCCACGGATAAACGGCTTCTGGTTGAGGACTGGGAAGACTTCGTGATACTGCACACCAACTTCGGCTCCTTGACAAACAGAGCTTTGGCTCAGCTGCTGGGTCACATTTTGTCCGATCAAACCGGATACAGCGTTGTGGTTCAGCATGACCCCTACCGCATCTTCGTGAATACAATGGGCGCCGTCAACGCCGACCGCATACTGGAAGTTTTAGATGCCATGAAACGGATGAGCGAACTGGAAATCCGGGACATTATGATTCGTTCTATAGTCAAAACTGGGCTTTTCAAGAGGCGCATGTTCCATGTGGCCAGAAGATTCGGTGCCATACAGAAGTGGGTTGACCTGAGCAGGGTGAGTCTCCGCAAATTGTTGGAGAGCTTCGAGGACACAGCCATCTACGATGAGGCTCTGAAGGAGATTTTCAGGAAAGACTTGGATCTGGAGCAGGCAATCACTGTTCTATCCGCTATTCGGGAAGGAACTATTGAAGTTCGGAAGTTAGAGACTGTGGGGGATGCTTCTCCGGTTGCGCGGGTTGGAATAGAAAAAGTCAGCATGAAAACTGATTTGATTCCCCCTGAACGCATGAAACTTATTCTGGTAGAGTCAGCTAGAGCGCGTCTCCTCAACGAGGTTCGAACCTTCATATGCACCAAATGCTGGGACTATCAAGAAATGATTCGAATCAACGACCTGCCAGAAAAGCCTGTTTGCCCCAAATGCGGCTCTCCCGCCTTAGGCATGCTACGAAGAAGCGAAGCTGGAGTCCAGTCTCTGGTGGACAAGAGAGGAGAAAAATTGACGAAAAGCGAGACCAAAATTAAGCGGCAGGCAGCAAAAACGGCTAGGCTCCTTTCCAAATACGGCAAAGCAGCTACTGTTTCTCTCTGTGGACGAAACCTGCAAGCCTTTGACGCAGAAGAAATCCTAAAAAAAGAGGATGCACTTTCAGACCACTTCTTCGAACTGATCACAGAAGCTGAAAAGAACTCTCTGAAACGTAAATTCTGGTAAAAAACCCTAAATATTTGGAATTATAGCATATATTCTAGTTGTTTGGAGAGTTTATTTGTATAAAAATTAACCTTTACTGAGGGTTGTGTTATATGAGGAAAAAATTTGAGGTCGAGTTTGCTGTCGACAATTCGAAGGCATTTAAAATCGCAGAGCGGCTTATTGACCAATTCTATGGGCACAAAGGTGTTTTTAAAAACTACTCAATGCCCGAGTACGTTTTGCCTAGAAACTTGAAAGAGGGGTCTAAAGAGCACGCTTTGTTCTTCACTTATGTTATTTCAATAGACTATATGACCGACGCGGAGAAGTTGTGGAGAAAATCGAGAGGAGCCTATGAACTTTATCCAGAAAGATTTACGCCAGAAGAGATTTTGCAAGTTAGTCCAAGAACCGTCGAGACCTTTGTTAAGAAGCTTGGAGCTAGATTCTATTCAAACGCTGCGAAGACATGGATCAAAATTTCCAAACTACTTATTGATAAATACGAGGGAGATCCAAGAAACATAACTAAGAAACCGTTAGAAATCGCTGAAATAAAGAAACGCCTGCAGGTGTTTCCGTATCTGCGCGGTAACAAGCTTTCAAATTTCTACATCAGGGCAATGGGTGAAACAGGGCTTTTCACCGTTAAGAACCTTAATGAGCTTGACATACCCGTTGACAAACAAGTGGCTAGATTCACTATCTATACAGGGGTTGTTAAACTTTTGAGTGAACCTTTTCAAGGATGTGTACATGAACCACCTTTACGCGGTCTAATCGAAGAAGTTTGGAGGAAGGCAGCAAAGAAATTAGGTAATTCTCCATGGAAATTGGACGAGCCCATTTGGACAATAGGATCGAAGCTTTGTAGCGGCAGAAATTGTGGAAAATGCCCTGTTAAAGATTTGTGTGAGCAAACTAAAGGAATAGTCTTCAAAGAAAATACAGCCATATGGAGTCGCACAAGTTGAAAAGTTTAGGTTTAATTTCCTGCACGAAATCCAAACAAGACTATGAATGTGCTGCTTATAAAATGTATTCAACTTCTGACTTGTTCCGTAAAGCATACTGTTATGCTTCAAAAACCTATGATTTTGTAGCCATTCTAAGCGCAAAATATGGACTGCTATTTCCTGACGACATAATAAAGCCGTACGATTTGACTTTGAACACTATGCGATCTCAGCAAAGAAAAGAATGGGCAAAAACTGTATTCTACAAAATGCAAAATAGATTAAATCTCAAAGATTTTGACAAGATTTTTTTTCATGCTGGAGCAAAATATAGAGAACATCTAATTCCAAAACTAGAAAATATCGGTATTCAATGCGAAATCCCATTGCAGCATCTTAGCATTGGAAAGCAGAAAAAATGGTATAAAAAACATGGATGTTGATATACGTTAACTACTGAACTTGTTTGTTTTGGCGTAGGTAGCGGTAGATGAATCGTATGGGCGCAGGACCCACGCTTGTCTTTCCGTTTCTCTCATCTTGAATCATGGTTGCCAAGTCGTAATCGTAATCTTCTTTGCATTGGCGAATCAGTTTCCTAGCCTGTTTGGTGCCATACGAAAACAGAAACCTCAGCCCATACCCTTTGATTCCGTTTTTGGTGAGAAAATATTCCTGAAGAAGGTTCTGTCCCCAATTTATGTTGTGCTCCCAGCACTTCAGGAAAAGTTCAGACTGTTTAGGTGTTATTTTATCGATAGTGAACGATTCGGTTTTTCCTCTCAGTTCTCCCATTGACACAAGAAACAAGGGAACAATCAAACTCTTGAAACTCTTCAGTTCCTCCAGCAGATCAATGGTTAAGTCAACATCTTTTTCGATTTCGCCGGGGAGACCGATAATCAGAGTGGCGCATGGAACCCAGCAGTTCTCTGCCATAATCTCAAAAGCTTCTATAACCACTTGAGGCCAGTCCTCCGGCTCGAAGGGTCTGCATTTTCCCTTCATGTTCTTTTCAATCAGCCGTGGGCTACCCGTTTCCAAGCCTGTTTGCCCGCTAAGCCATCCGCCGTCCTCGCCTGCACCCAGAATGTTAGAGATTTCCTCAACAGCATCCGGTGCGCTTGCAATGGAGGAGAGGGCAAAGTGGCTCATTCCTACAGCGTTAACTCCCGGATAACTCCTAACCGTTTTGAAAAGATCTACTACGGCCTCTTCGTTCACTTCTAATCCTTTAGCCTTGTACCTGAGAACATCTTCTGCATGCAGTAATGGTCGTTTACCCGCCCTAAGATTGACTTTCACCTCTTTCAGGATGTCTTTTATTGGGAGGCAACGGTAACGTTGAAGCGTGGGGACACAGAAGTCGCAGCCGCGTCCACATCCCCGGGCAATCTCAACTATTCCATCTATTGTTGCTTCCTTAATCAAGGAGATTTCT
>CBFCZR010000056.1:0-10082 GCA_965602795.1 Candidatus Bathyarchaeota archaeon
TTGGAGAAAAAACATCTTCGAGAACGAGGCAACCACCTCTGAGCTTAACCAGAGATTACTTGAATGCTGGGACCTGGGCTGCTCGATTGTAAGCTTCACTGGCGGAGAACCCCTATTAAGGAAGGACCTCGGGAAAATGCTGGAATTTTCCAATAGAAAACTTGGCTTATTCACAGGATTAGTCACAAACGGCATCCTTTTAGACAAAAAAATTGATGTACTCTCAAAATATGTCGATTCTCTGGCTGTGTCCTTTGATGTGAACCATAAGCAAACATTCAACAGAACCAGAGGAGTTGACGCTTTTGAAAAAGTCAAGAAAAACATCGAATACGCCAGAAGAATGGGCGTCGAAATC
This sequence comes from Candidatus Bathyarchaeota archaeon, assembly GCA_965602795.1. Lineage (GTDB taxonomy): Archaea > Thermoproteota > Bathyarchaeia > Bathyarchaeales > Bathyarchaeaceae > Bathyarchaeum. Next base: position 359 of record CBFCZR010000056.1, read on the forward strand.
GAACTGCTTTCCGTCATAACCAAAGAAACATTCGAGTTCATAGACGACACAATCGAGTTTGCAAAATCGCTTGAATTGCCTATCCACTTCTCGCCTGTTGATAATGTGCCAAGAGAATTCGTGGACGTGACAGACGCCAAAGGAATGAAGATTGATGAAAGTGGCACGGTTCTAAAAAAATTGAATGAAGAGAAAAGGAAATACAAGAAAATACATTTTGAAAGTGATTACTTCAAATTTCAGGCTTTAGGCGGATTTGGTAACACTATTAGGTGTTCGTCGGCATCGACTACAATTTCTCTGAAACCTGATGCCTCTGTTGCTTTACCTTGCCCCTTTTTCACCCTAATGAACATCAAAAAAGGCGAGAACCTGAGAAATGGTCTGAACTCAGAAAAAGCAAGACAAATCATTGAACAATGTGGCAAATGGGACTTCTGCAAGGATTGTTCAGTGAACTGCATGTACGTCGTATCCTTGGTCAAATACCCCTACCATTTGGTAAGGTGGATAAAAGACAAACTCTAAGAACACAATAAGCCACTTTTAGTTTTAGCTGGAAAAACTTTGAAAATAGTTAAATTAGGTTAATCGGTAGTTAGTTTTGGGTTTGTTGCTTGTCTGAGCGGGAAACAATCGATAAAGTGAAAGGAAAGCAGGGAATTCTTTCCAAGATTCAGAATTTTTTTACGTTAGGTTACGGAACAAAAGAAGATTTAAGAGAATTAGACCGAAAGCTGAGGGACCTCTATTACGTTGACCTTAGGGACATGAGGCACGTTTGGGAAGACCTGTATCTAGCGGCTATAGATGCAAGTGCTGCAGAGAGCAGAGACTACAAGAAGGTTATTCAGGTGCTGGACAGAGTCACAGAGAAGGTGAGGCACGCCGATTACGGTTACGCAGGGCTTTATGACAGGAAAGGTCACATACGGGAAAACGAGTTGGCTAGGGTTTTCAATTTTGATCTTGACACAGGAAAGGAGCTGGACGGCTTGAACGCTGCTGTGAACAAGGCTAAGGTTGAGGTTGAAGCGGAGAACTGGGAAGCATTATCCGACCAAGTGAAGAATGTTAAGAGTTTATTACTTGCTTTCGAGGATAAATGGAATGAACGAGAAAAGCAGTTTAGACCATTAGAAATGTAGGATGTGAAATGGATTGCCTGTAATAGAGAAAGTTTCATGGGATTTTGCGGGCGCTGACGATATAGCTTACCGCTTTCCCAACCTCTCCCTGAAGTATGGAAGCCAAGTTATCGTTAAGGAGAACCAGTGGGCTGTCTTCTTCCGCGACGGCAAAGCCTACGACGTTTTCGGTCCAGGCAGACACACCATAACCAGCAAAAACATTCCGCTTCTAACCGGAGCCCTAAAGGCTCTGCGGATAATCGGCGACATCTTCGAGTGCGAAGTCGTTTTCGTCAGCAACAGCCAGTTCAAAGGAAAATTTGGGGGACAAGCCTACTCTGCCCCCAGCGGAACCATACAGTATCAGGCGGAGCTCGGCTACTATGGGTACCTGCTCTACAAGGTGGAGTACCCGAATCTGTTTGTGATCGAGTTTTTCGGCAACAGAGGAGCCAGCACATCCAAAGATGTTGAAGAGTACATTCGCGGATTCATCAACGAGCGGGTTATAGACGAGTTTGCACATCACGACATCTTCAATGTAGTAAAGAACGTGGACGAAACCACAGACAAAATCTCCTTGATAATAAGAGATGAGGCTGCTCGGATAGGACTCAAAATCATAGACACAGTCTTTGAGGGCGTCAAAATCCCAGAGGAGGCACGACGCTTCGCCACAAGCATGGGACAACAAGCCATGACCATGCAATACATGAAGGAAACAACCGCGGAGATTCCAGAAGGAGGCGGCGGAGCCGCTGCAGCAGGTGTAGGCGCAGGCGTCGGAATAGCCATGGGAACAGCTCTGGGAAAAGCCATGCAGCCATCTCAAGGCGGAGGTGCGCCGCAGCAGGTGGTGTTGTGTCCAAATTGTGGAGCCAAGAATGTTGCTGGAACAAAATTCTGCGGCAACTGCGGGAAAAGCCTTGCTCCTGTGACTAAGGTTACTTGCCCGAAGTGTGGAGCGGAGATGGCGGCGACCATGAAGTTCTGCGGTAACTGTGGTTCTCCCTTGAAGCCAGAGGAAATAGAGTGCCCAAAATGTAAAACAAAGAATCTGTCCACCGACAAGTTCTGCAGTAACTGCGGCAACAAGCTGCAGTAGAAACTAGATTTTTTTCTCTTTTATTTTTCTTTGGTTTGTTTCTTGCTGTATTCACGGTTTAGGATATTGCGGAAGATGTTGATGTCTATTCCGAAGTTTGCGCAGACCTCAACGATACTGAAAGCGTAGACACGAAAGATTTCTTCGATGGTTTTTTGTACAATTTCAGCTGGAATCTCTTCTGTAGGTTTAAGGAAAAGAATGAACCATCTTCCAAGATTCGTGGGAACATACCATTTGACTCTCACTTTCCTTTTTCCCGTTACCACCTGCTCCATGCCCTGCTCAAGCATATCCGCTGAAACCATCCGCTTCAAGTACTCAATTATAGATTTGTTGGAGTAAGAAGTTTCATGGATAATGTCTTTCTGGTATGTTCGCCCCTCCAGATTCATGCCCATCAAAAGACTTTTACCTACCTTAGACTGCAGGATGCTCCAGATTAGCCTACGCTTTTCAGTTTCTAAGGGAAACGGAAGAACATAATGCCAAATTTGCTCCTCCTCCATCTTCCTAATCAACTCGCCGTTCTATAATTATCTGGTGAATATTAATAAAATCCCCGATGTACTTACAATTCAGAATTCTTATTAAACTATCTACAATCAAATTCAAGAGTGAATTGGACCATGAACCTAGATGCTAGGCGCACTGTTCTCGTTGGCTTCACAATTTTATGTCTACTCATAAGTGCCACTGTAACTGCTGCGGATGAGACCGAGTCCCAGATTGATTCCACAGACCTCCAAGTCTATAGGGATGGGTTGGTTCGAGTCACACAAACATTGACGGTGAATGAAACAGTTCCTGCGGTAAATCTGCCCCTCTTAGCTTCTTCAGTTGACAACTTCATTGTGCTTGACGAGAACCAGACCGTTCTGGACTATGAAGTAGACGGAACTAATCTGACAGTTTTCACTTTGGGAACCACAAGCGTTTCGCTTCAGTATGACACCCATTCTTTGACAAGTAAAGACGCTGAAGTGTGGACTTTCCTTGTTGACACCCCATACAACCTCACTGTTCAGTTGCCTGAAGAATCAACAGTGGTTTACCTCAGCGAACCGCCAACAGCAATAGACACAGAAGGCAACAAAATAACCCTGTCTCTGTTTCCCAGCCAATGGGAGATAAGCTACATATTTCCGTTAACTCCACCCGCAGAATTCCAAATCAGCGACCTAGAAGTCACTCCTTCTGAGGTTGAGGCAGGCGAAGAGGTCACAATCTCGGTTAAAGTCACTAATTTGGGCGGGCAAACTGGTTCTTATACACTTCAACTGCTACTCAATCAAACAATCGAGGATACAAAAATAGTGGCGCTTGATGGAGGCGCCTCAACCACAACAGAATTCAAGATAGTTAAACAAACGCCGGGAACATACAGTATAGAAATAGACGAGCTAGTCGACACATTCACCGTTAAGGCGGCATCTTCAAACGGGGACAGTTCTTCAAACATGTTTCCCATCGAATATCTTGCCGCTGCGTTAATTGCTGTTGCTGCAATAATTCTGGCAGTATACTTTGTTTTTAGGAGACGAGGCTACAGTGTTGAGAAAATCTTCAAGGCACATCCTCGGTTGAACAAGGAAGAAAAAGATGTGATACAGTTCTTAGCGGAGAATGAAGGAAAAGCTTTCGAGTCGCAGATAAGAGAACGGTTTCCGGACATACCTCGAACAAGCCTCTGGAGACTAGTCAAACGACTAGAAAAGCTGGAGATAATCAAAGTAAAAAAGATCGGGCTAGAAAATCAAGTTAAACTAAAAAATTAAAAAGAAAAGAGGGGGAGGGTTCTTCTATGGCTTGTTTCCGTTTCCCATTTGGCTGTTTCCTTGCCCGACACCATGCTGCGCTCCATGCTGTTTAATCTCTTGCGCGAGCGCCTTATCCATTTCCCTCATGTTTCGGCCAATTTCTTTCAGATCCTTAACGGCATTCTTGATTTCACCCATGTTTTCTTGAGCATCTTCGATCATATTCTGAAGCGCCTCTTCGAACCCGGTGGCACTCTCGTACCCAAATGATTGCAAAACACCGTCAACGTCGATTCCTTCGTTGCCTGCTGATTCAAGGTTTTCTCGGATTCTTCCCCGAATTCTTTCCACACCTCGTAGATAGTTTCGGATTCTCATCGTATTTCCCTGTTCAGCTTGAGTCTTCAAGTATCTGTGTGCATCGGATATCAAGTGGTTGGCTTGCGTTAGATTGTATGCTGTTTCGGTGAAATTGCCGTCTAGGAGCCAAAGTCTTGCCGTGTCCACGTCTAAGTAGTCTGTTGCGTTGTCCAGCAGTTCAAGGGCTTCTGTCGCATCTTCCGGCAAAAGCTCTCTAAGTCTATCTATTCGTTCAAGTGCACGTTGCATCGCCACCACGAGTCCTTGACCGTCAATTATCTGTCCTTTCTGAACATCAGACTCGTCCAGAATCAGGTTGATTGATTTGAAGACCTCTCTGAAGATTTCCAGCGCTTGTGTTGCATTAGCGACTGCTCCTTCATAATCTTCGGCTTCAAGAGCATCATATGCTGCCGTCACGTTTGCTGCGCCTTCATCGAATAATGTCACATTGCCTTCCAGCGCATCAAGTAAAGTAGCGGTTTCTATCATTTCTAGAACAGTATCATTCGTATACACGAGGGCGATAAGATTATCAACTTTTTGTCCTGCCTTGTCAGCTAATTCAACAATCTTTTCCGCTTTGACACTTTCGCTTTGTCCTTGGAACATTGCCGCTGAGACTGGGGCTGCCATTACAACAATTGTTGCTAAGATTATAGCGATTGCAAGTTTGCTTGTTTTCACCATTTTTGATCACTGTCAGCATAGTTGTTAAACCCTAAATTAAGGGACACTGCGGCATGGGCGTTCCAAAAGTTGAAACGCTTGTTCCAGAAAACTAGGTGCAAAACCGCTTTATGCTTTTATTTGACAATCCAATATTGTAGAGTGATTAGAAAAGGAAAGCAGAGTCATGCCTGAAAAGATCATTGGACATGGAACATGGTACGACAAAACCGCTGTTGAAATCACAAAAAGAGAAAAGAAGCTAGGTCGAAGCCTAGACCTAATCAGAACGGAGAGCGGTCTAGGAGCCTCCGGTTTTCCTCACATCGGCAGCTTCGCTGACTGCGCCCGATCATACGCCGTAACATTGGCACTTCAGGAGCAGGGATTCAAGTCAGAGTACATAGCCTTCGCTGATGACCTAGACGGTTTAAGGAAGGTTCCAGCCGGGCTTCCAAAATCGCTGAGCAAATACTTGGGCTACCCAGTGACCTCTATTCCCGACCTTGATGGTTGCCATGACAGTTTCGGGGAGCATATGACCAGCCTCCTTTTGGAATCATTAGACCAAAGTGGCATAAAATACACTTTCATGTCCGCCAAACAGTCCTACGAAAAGGGCCTCTTCAACGATGAGATTAAGACGATACTCATGAACGCCCAGAAGGTGGGAGAGATTGTCCAAGAGGAGGTTGGGCAAGAAAAATTTGTGGAAGTTCTCCCCTACTTTCCCATCTGCGCAAACTGTGGCAGAATCTACACCACCAAGGCTCATACGTTTCTTCCGGACGAAAACAAGGTTCTGTATAGCTGTGAAGGAATGGAAGTAAAAGGAAAGTGGCTGGAAGGCTGTGGACACAAAGGCGAGGCTGACATAAGAAAGGGAGAAGGAAAGCTGGGGTGGAAGGTTGAGTTTGCAGCCAGATGGAAAGCCTTAGACATCCGCTTTGAGCCTTTCGGGAAGGACATTGCAGATTCGGTTAGGGTGAACGACAGGATATGCCGAGAAATATTTGGTTGGTCTCCTCCAACCCACGCCAGATACGAGATGTATCTGGACAAGAGCGGAAAAAAAATCAGCAAATCTGCTGGAAACGTTTTCACCCCGCAGGTTTGGTTTAGGTATGGTTCGCCTCAGTCTCTTCTCTTGCTTACCTTGAAGCGGTTTGTGGGAGCACGAAGCCTCTCGGTTACGGATATACCGCAATACATGAATGAGCTTGACGAGCTGGAGGACATTTACTTCGGAAAGAAAAAGGTTTCAGACAAAAAGGAGCACGCTAAACTGTCTGGTCTCTACAAGTATTGCATGCTTTTCAATGCGCCATCAAAGTCCGGTGAGCACGTGCCATACAATCTACTCATATTCTTGGCTAAAATGGCTCCGGAAGGCTCTGAAACCGATTTCATCATGGAGAAGCTTAGAGGCTACGGCTACGGAAAAGAAGGCTTAACTGACAACCTGAAGCGCAGAATTGGTTACGCCCTTAACTGGTCAAAGGATTTCACAGAAATCAAGGAGAAAGCCGTAAAACTGAATGAAACCGAAAAGAATGCGGTAAAGCAGCTTATCCAAGCCTTACAAACAGAAGCAGATGAAGAAGAGATTCAGAGCGCCGTCTTTAACATTGCAAGAAATAGCGGCATTAAACCGGGAAAATTCTTCAGAACTCTTTACAAGATTCTTTTGGGAGTGCCCCAAGGACCTAGGTTGGGCCCCTACATCTTAGCTATGGGAGAAGAAAACGTAATCGACGCATTGAAGCGAGCCGCCAAAAGCTAAGCCTAAAATGACCGAAAAAACAGTTAAGTTAGAGATATTTAAGGCGGTCGTAGTCTAGCCTGGTCAGGACCCCGGCTTCCCAAGCCGGGTACTCGGGTTCAAATCCCGGCGACCGCACCAAAACCATTTTCCCTTCAGGTTTTTCTGAAAAAAGCTGTTTTTCAACATGAAGTATTATTAGGCTACAAATATGATTGTTTGAATAGTTTCTGAATTTTGGGGTATACTATTATGAAAGGAGCTGCTCAGAGAATATTGGAGGCTTGTGGTTGAGGCGCAAATATCCATCTCAGCCTGTTGTGGGTGTTGGGGTGGTTATTGTGGACTGTGGCAGGCTTGTTTTGGTGAGGAGGGGTGCTGAGCCTGCGTTGGGGAGGTGGAGTTTTCCGGGTGGAGCAGTGGAGTTGGGGGAGGCTGTTAGAGATGCTGCGGTGCGGGAAGCGAAGGAGGAGTGCGGATTAGACGTCGAGCTTGTCGAAGACAGACCAATTGACATCTATGACATTCGGAAGATAGATGAGAGTGGGCGTCTCCGATACCATTACGTTCTGTTGCAGTTTCTTGCCAGACCGAAAGAAGGCGCCTTGAAGCCTACCAGCGATGTGACAGATGCCAGATGGGTTCCCCTCGAAGAGGTAGAGAATTATGATTTGGTGGAGTCAGTCCGCTCATTCATAAGAAAACATCGAAAAGAACTGGAAAAGCTTTAGTCAAGTATACCCAAGTTTCAATTATCACGTATTTCTGTCACTGTTTTTGTGCGTCTTATCTGCTGTTTAAGCGGGAATTGTTCTATTTTACAACAATAAACGGAAGGCTCTCTTCGTGGTATGACGGCTTGAAGCATGTATTGCGGGTTCATATTTGTATTTCATAAGACAGTTAAATACTAACAGCAACCAGTAAGCCAAATGAAATGAGGAGAAAAATGGAATGAAAAAATCGTTCTCCCCCCAAAACCGCAAAAAACTACAGAAGATGATGTTGGAAGCCTTCACTAGCGAAATTCAAACTCTCAGCCCTGAACTTCAGTATATATTGGCGGATGATCTGGTTACAGCTCTTCAGAATCGACTTATGGTCTTCCAGAGAATACAGGCGAAAACGGCTCCTTAGCAGAAATAAAGCTCGAAAAAGCTTAGTATGAATCCATAAATGATATATATAAAATGGGAAAAATTAGAATCAAAAGAGGCGTTAACATGCGTAGATCAAAACTCGAGATGTATATCGACATCCTCAAGGTGTTAGCTCACAAAGGTCCACTTAAGCTGACTCACATCATGTATAAGGCTAATGTGAACTGCAGTGTCCTTAAGGAGTACTTGGAGTTTCTTATCGATCAGGAGCTTGTTGAAGAGAAGACTGTGGGTAAGAAAAGAATAGTTTATGCCGTTTCAGAGAAAGGGTTGAGAGTTCTGAAGTACTTCCGAGAGCTGAAGGTTATGTTGCCGGTTGTTGAAGAGGGGCAGAGTAGTAGAATACCTGCTTCCCTTTACTAGTGGCACTTTCCTCCATCTTCCACCTTTGTTTTATTGTTCTTTTATTCAGTCAAACTGTTTTGTTGTAGTTTCTGGTGTGTTTGTTTAAATTGAAAATATGAACTAATATATCGTAAGATTTAATAAACTTGTGAGCCACAAATACTGTAGATACGGAAAACACATCGGGGACCACAACTATGCCAGTATACCGAAAGCTTGAGGGAAAATCAACACAACTGCTGGAAAAAATAAGAGAAAATCTTGAACGGCTAAACGAGAAGATAGATGTGATGATCGAAATTCAGAAGCACGGTCACATGGAGCTTCCAGAAGAGTTGCCCGAAGCTTTGGACGTGATGACGCTCCTATCCCTTCCTGACCATTTGAGAAAGACAGCTGTTACTCTGTGCAAGCTGGAAGAGGCAACAGCCGATGAGGTTTCTGAGCAGACAAAGAGGGCGAGAGCGGTGGAGAGCGGTTATCTGAATCAGTTGGTGGTTATGGGTTACATGAAGAAGGAGAGGCGAGGTCGTAAGGCTTACTTCTTTGTTAATAAGGAGGGTTGAGAGTAAAATGGTTGGTAAGATTATTGCAGTTCATTCGTATAAGGGTGGAACCGGAAAAACGTCACTTTCAGTTAACTTGGCAGCCACTTATGCTAGAAGAGGCAAAAAGGTCTGTCTGATGGACTTGGATTTTCGTGCGCCCAGCCTTCACGCTCTGTTCAAAGACCAAAAGCCAGAGTATTGGCTGAACGATTACCTTAATGGCATATGTGAAATCGACAAAGTGCTAGTTGATGCGACCAAAAACCGTGGTAACGGCGGCAAGTTAATGGTTGCGCTGGCAAACCCATCCACTGAAGCAATAAGGGATATGACGGCGAAGGACCGGAAGTGGGAGATGAAGGCTTTAGGCAGGCTGCTGTCTCTCAGGTCTTCGCTTCTTAGCGATAGCGGTCTTGACTACCTTATTTTGGATACCAGCCCTGGGCTTCAGTATTCTTCCATCAATGCCATAGTTACAGCTGACGTTGTTTTGGTTGTAACCAGCTTGGATGCCTCAGACATTAATGGTAGCAAGCGGATGACCAGTGAGCTCTATGACCTCTTCGAGAAGAAGACGGGAATCCTGGTTAACAAAGTGATTGCAGACTACCTGTCATCGGAGAAAGAAAAGAAGAAATTCACTAAATACATCAAAAGCGTTCACAGCCTTCCCGTTCTAGCTACGATTCCATGTTTCTGTGAGGTTCTTCGAGCAGCAGGAGACTTCATATTCACAGAAGAAAGACCGGACCACCCATTCACGGAGACCCTAAACGGACTAGCCACCAAAGTCGAAAAATTCTAATCTTTATTCTTTTTCATTTTTCTTTCGTACTTTTCTTTAGCCTTCTTCGCATCCTCAGCAAAGCTCCTAAGCCGCTTAAG
>CBFCZR010000057.1:0-9966 GCA_965602795.1 Candidatus Bathyarchaeota archaeon
TTTCCAGAAATCTCTATCCCCCTCCCCATTGTCTGGTTCGCCCCAAATCGCTTCCAAAACCGTAAATGACTCGGTGTAGCTTGTTGCCCCTGCTTGGGTTTCGTTTCCTGTCCAGCTTGCCTTTACGTTCCAAGAGCCTGCAACAGTTGGCTTAAATAGGTCGCTGAACGAGCCGTCGGAGCTTGAAGTCACATTTCTAGTTAAGGTTGACCCATCAGGCTTTGTGTATGTTAAGGTGATTGAAGTCTCATCAGGAGGCGCTATTGCACCAGACACGGTTAATTCCTCGCCTTCTGTGATAAGCGTCTCCGAAACTGAAAGCGAGATGGTTGTACGCTGTGCCGCCACCATGGTTCCAACGAGCTCAACATTGTGTTCACTGAGCTGATATGTTGTCGAAGATGTTTGTTCCGCAGCTGCAGAGGCTACAAACCACGCTGATGTTATGGTCAAGATGAGCTGTGCCAAAATTGTTGCTGCTAGTGCTTTCTTTCTTAATTTAGCCCCCTCTTTAGGCGAGTTTGTCGGCTTCAAGGAATTTTGTTCCTCCTCTCAGCTAGATTGGCTCAACTTCTCAAATTCAGTCAAATTAAACTATAATGACGTTTTATTCTTAAAATTTTTGGTTAACTATAAAGTAAAATTCATGCTTATACCCAATAATGAATGGCAGATGTTACCAACACGTAGAAAGCTTTGGATTCGTTCACCTGACGGACTCAAAGATGAATTGCTATCCCAAAAAACAAGCAAACACCAAGCAGTCAATTTAACAGCCGCTCAATTAACTAAGAGCCGTCTCCTGCAATTTCACTTTTTTCTTCGTTTTTGCTGTGCTTTTCGTTCGCTTACCCAGTACGATTCCTTTGCACCTGTTTCGTCTACTACGTGCTCCTTCTTGAAGACCGGAGCCTCGCTTTTGTAGCGTTCCACAGCCTCTCTTAGAACCCCGAAAACGTTTTCTCTGTGCGCGCCAGCAACCACCACATACACAAGGTCTTCGCCGACGCTGAACTCTCCGACAAAATGGTGAATCTGAACATTAACCACGCCCTCCCGTTTCTTCAGCTCTTCACATATTCCTCCAAGAACCTTGTTAGCCTCCTCCTCATAGGCTTGCAGCTCCAATCCTTCCACGTTCTCGCCATCCAATGTTTCACCCCGAACCACCCCAACAAACGTGGCTATAGCTCCTGCCCTGCAAAAATCCTCTCTAGCTTTGATGGATTTCAGCAACTCAGAGAGGCTTAGTTCCCCCTTTTTGTGGATACCAACATACCCCATCTGCAGTCGCCCCTCTACTAGGTTATTGTGGATTGTGCTCTCTCAAAAACGATTCTGACCATGAAGGGGACGGCCTTTCAGATCAACAGTCTTGTATACCGGATGCTCCTTGAATCGAAGAGTTGTCTCCGATTTTTCTATAGTTCCGCTAGGCAACCTTACACACAACGAACTGACATTAGCTCCGCCTGAAGTGAAACGCACCCCATCTAAGAGTTCGCCTTTGGTGACTCCAGAAGCTGCGAAGACCAACTCGTTGCCCTTTGCCAGCTCGTTTTGGTTGTAAGTTTTATCCACATTAACACCCACATCAGACAGCCTATCCAGCCGCCCACCATCATCCTTTTTGTCTCTCCAAACATTCACAAGCATAGTGCCTCCCAGACACTTCACTGCAGTTGCGGCGATGGTTGCTTCCGGTCCTGCGCCAGCGCCCAAAAGAAGGTCAACCCCACTGTTAGGGATACAGGCAACAACGGCTGCTGCGATGTCGCCGTCAGGAATCAAGATTATTCTCACTCCCATGTTCCGTAGGCTATTCAGAATCTTCTTATGTCTATCCCGCTCCAACATGATAACCGTGAAGTTCTCAAGGGACAAATCCTTCTCTTTGGCAACTGTGGAAACAATCTCTTCGACGGACATGTCCAAAGAAATCTTGCCGCTAGACCTGCAGTCAGTAGCCACCTTGAAGTAGTATCCGTCGTCGGGTAGCACCTGAAAACAGCCTGCAGGTGCACAGGCAAGAGCGGAAATCGCGTCTTTTCGTCCTTTAGATGTTGCAGTTGTGCCGTCAACAGGGTCAAAAACGAACTCAACTTTTGGTCCTTTACCGGTTCCAACCTTTTCTCTGTTCAGGAAGGCTGGCGCATTGTCTTTGGGTCCTTCGCAGGAGATGACTTCGCCGTCAATTTCAGTTTGATTTAATACTGCTCTCGAAAACTCCACCGCCTTTGCGTCTACCAAATTCTTGTCTCCCTGACCGATATGGAATGCCGCGCCTACGGCTCCGGCGATGGTTATTCTGGTTAAAGAGGGCGCTAAAGCCCTAAGAGATGCCAAGCTAAACACCGTAATGTATTAAAGTGCAATCGCTTGTAAAATGTTTTCGGAAGTTAAAAACAAATCTTTATTCCATTTTTTCGCTGCCTAGGCGGATTAACCACATAACTATCCAACCGGCAATAAATAAGGTGCCAACAACAAATGAAACCGTTGCCCAGTTCAGAAGATCCACTTTTGTGGATTGGTCAGTGACTTGAAGATTCAGGAAAGCCAGATACGCTGATAGCGCGAACGTTAACAAAGCTGGAAACAGCGTGACCTTGTCAATGTGGGAAGGCATATGATACTTAACTGTCTAAAATTCATTTAATATTTGCCATCGCAAGTGCCAGTTGGCGGTCTGTGTTTGGGCGGATAGTTTTTCTGCATACTAATTCATGTTCTCTTTCACATTCTTTCTACTACGTATTCACGTGTAAATACTCCAGCGCGGTTAAGTCCATAAAAATTCTATTATTAGTCTGATGCTGAAAAAAAGAGAAACAAGATACAAAATTGTCTTCAAAGTTTTCTGCTTTGTCCGTTTAGCAGCTAACACTCCAACCTGTGCACCAATTATGGTGCCGATAGTGATGGGTATGGCATATCCGATATTGATATTCTGCAGAAATCCGTGGGTTATTACGCCTGCTCCATTGGTTAGCGCCATAGCAAATTCGGAACTGGCAACAGCGATGTGCGCGGGAATACCGAGCAAAATCATGGTTGTGGTGTCTGTGATTCCGCCACCTAAACCCACTAACCCGGTGACGAGACCGCTCATTAAACTGCTTATAACAATCAGCGGTGGTCTCCGTATTTGATACTCAAACACTCTGTTCATAGAATCATTTACTTTCCTTCCCCATCCGTTACACTCCAGTTCAGATTCCACAGCTTTTGTTGAAGGCTTCCTTTTTTTGAGATTTCTTAACATAAGCAAAGAAAGAGATAAAATAAAAACCCCGCATAAGCCGATCAACAGATTATTAGGGAGAATCGTTGTGAGGTAGGCACCAATTACTACTCCGGGAATATCGAATACGTCGTAAAGTAAGGCAAGTTTGTAATCAACTCTCTTTTGTTTGATGTAACCTACAGCAGCGGAGACGGTTGTGCCGCACATCGCTACTAGGCTAATGGCAATGGCATTTTGGGGCGATAAGCCAAAAACTAGAATCAGGGTGGGAACTAGGATGAATCCTCCGCCTAGACCGCACATAGACGCAGGTAAGCCTACAATAAATCCCAGTACCAGGAGAACGAAGAACAAGGGAATGCTGATCATGCCAAAGTCCCGCTTTTAGACCCATAAAATCCTTAGTTATTAATAAAGGTAGATTCTTTACGAGTAATGTAAACTCATGTTTATTCGAGAGCGGCAGCAAATTTGTGCCTGCCACCATCTCTTCGGGGTTTTACTTTCCTGTTTCTAGTCATCATCCAATAGCGCTAAATTGATTTTCTCTCAAAATCAAGTATGCAATATTCCGATTGTTTGCATTTTTGGGATTTAAGTTTGAATTGCATGGTTTCATCAAATTCGGAGACCCAAACTGGATACTCTGCGCCGCAAATAGCTGTGCCGACATTTCCAGAGAGTTTCTCTCTCCCACTTTTAATCATCAAATTGTGCCAGGGACAATCCGTTATTGTTATCCTGAATCCGTTCTTGTTCTTTTCAGCCTTGAACTTGAAGCCTTCTAATTCAAGTTTTGTTGTGAGACCCTTGAAAAGGGCGTCCGCTCCATTGTTCAGTTTTAGCATTGATTTGATCATTCTAGCCTGAATCTTTGGCATTACCTTCCAAACTTCACGGTCTGCGTCTAAAGCAGAGTCAAATCCGATTTTCTCTTCAACCTTCATGAACCATAACCCATCTACAGCTTGGTAGCATCGACGAAAATAGTTGGCAATCTGTTGACAGTCCAATTCAGTCATACAATCACAGCATCTTCTCTATGGAACAACTATTAGATTAGAATTTTCTAACCTCCAATTCCAACCCATAATCACCTAAAAGAAGCACACGCTAAAGAAAGCGGGTTAAAGTAAAAACTAACTGGTGGCCTTTTCTATTGTGCGAGCTGCTGGAGATAGGCATTCAACTACATGCTCGCATCCTAGGCATCCTTCAGGTATCTCCGCCGATTCTGGACGCGTATGCAAGTATCCTAGGTAAAATTTGCATCCATCTGGAATTGAAGCACCCGGAGGTATATCCGGTGTCTCTTCTTCTTTCTCAGGTTGAATTTGTTGTGCTTGTTCAATTGGCTGTATCTGCTTCACTTCTGGTGCTTGTTGACTTTCAGTAGCTTTTTTGAGTATGTTTTGTTCTTGGTGACGCATCAGTTTCTCAAAAATGCCGAGTTTTTCAAGTTGGGTGCCGAGAATTGTCAACGCGATTGATACTGCAAAACCAACATAATTTGTTGTTGCTACTTGAGTTAATGCCTTGTTCCAGACAAAAATGTCGTAGCATATCCAATACAAAAACCATACAGAAGAAATGATGAAAGCTACAAACCACAATAGTGTAAGTTTTGCGGGCAGAGCCTTTCCTATGTTAAAGCTGACCATTTTGGCATCAAAAGAATTTGTATCTGAGAGCATGTAATAAAACATTATGAACAGCTAATTAGAACCCAAACTCCATTTTTTCCCTCTTTAGAAGAGTAAAACTATCGCTTTTCTGGTGTTCTATCTTTTAACGACGTTTTTCTAGATATCCTTGATTGTATCCGATAAGCCTTCAATTATGATTCTTCTTAGTATTTTTAGGCCGTGTCTGAATCCCAGTTTCTTTTTTCCCAATCTCTTCCTATATTTGATTGGTACTTCCTGAATCTTGTAGCCCAATCGGGTGATATGGTTATTTAATTCTGCTTCAATATCAAATCCATCTGATTTCGGTTTCCAACCTTTCAAGAGGTCATACCTAATGATTCTAAGTCCGGTGTAAGGGTCATCCAATTTTACTCCATTAAACACTCTCTGGACAAAAGCCAAGATGCGATTTCCGATGTAAAACTGGTTTCTATCTGACTCCTTTTCATAGGTCCTGCTAAATCGATTACCTAACACCATGCCTACTTCAGAATCATAGTCAAGGATTTGAACCATTTCTTTAAGATGTTTTGCAGGATAAGTATAATCAGCATCAGTAAAGGCAACATAGCATTCGTCTCCATTTAGGCGAGCTAATCCTTCAGAAATAGCGTTGCCTTTGCCCCTCCCTTTCTGAATAAGGACTTTTGCCCCTAAATCTTTAGCCAGTTCCATTGTCTTATCCGTACTTTTTCCATCAACAACAACCAAATTGGGTTTAGCAAGAACTTCTTTTAACTCGTAAAGTGTGGGTGCTATTCCTTCCTCTTCATTATATGCTGCAAGAACAACTGCAAGGGAAGAGGAGCTCCACATAAACCAAACCTCAGGAATGTTTTGTATCACCTTCTGGATGGCGAGTTAATAAATCTGGAAGGATTCTATTTCTAGAAGATAGTTCTATTTTTTTGCGTGTGTATATGAGATTCAAACGTAACTGTAAGTAAGAGACAAAGAAAGAGTGAAACAAAAAGTTAGAAAAGGTGATAAAAGAATAGGTTTAAACAACGAAACACGTTTGGATTTACAGTTGAAATTTAACCTTTCAAGATATCTAGAAATAATACACTTTTATTATGTAAATCAGGGTTAAGTGGAGAGGATAGTAGATATAGAAGAGGTATTTTCTCCAAATAGGAATTGTGTAGTGTTCAGCGTTTTCTTTTGTTGTGCTTAGTGAACCATTTTTGTGAAGAAGAATAAACGGTATTGCGGCGATAGAGAGAAACTGGGTGTTCCATGGCACCAAAAATAAGGTGTTAAGAAGGACCAACGAGGCGACACCGAATTTTGTGTTCTCTTTCAGGATGTACATGCAGCCTATAACTGCTATGCCGTAGATGCCGTAATCAAAAGGTAGAAGTAAGGAGGCAAGCAGTGGAGCAATCACAAACACTGAGCCCTTTTTGAAAAAATGGATGAACAGAAGACCGGCAGAGAGGGTGAAGAAAATGTTTAGCGAATCGAAGGGTCCATAATCTAGCGCTAAGAAAAAGGGCACCTGAGAGATAAATGCGAAGACAAAAAGGCGGATGAAATAGTTGCGGATGTTTCTTGTGGTTTCCATCCCCAGCATCAGCAGATAAGCAAACAGCGGAAAAGAGAGCCTGCCAATAAGACGCAGAACCTCCAATTCAGGATACAGAATTGCCCCCACATGATCCACAGTCATGGTGATAATCGCTATCCACTTCAGCAACTCTCTCCCTGAATCAAAACTTTGCAGAATCAAGCCCCCTTCACAACCGCACCAGAGCCTACATTCTCTCCGGCGCCTCTATTCCAAGAAGATTCAGGGCGTTTCGGAAAACTATTCGGGTAGCGTCCACAAGAGCGAGGCGGGCATCGCTGAGTTCAGGTGACTTGGCTTTTATGACTGGCAGTTTCGTGTAGAACCTGTTGAACTTGTCAGCTAGCGTGTTCACATAGTCTGCTATTGCGTTTGGTCTCAGATTCTCTGCAGCGTCCACGAAAACCTCAGGAAAACGGGCTAAAGTCAGAACTATGTTCCGCTCCATGGGGTCAGTCAGAAGCGAGTAGTCAGCGTTTTCTGGTTCTCTAGCGGCTTTCCGTAGGATGCTGAGGGCTCGGGCGTGGGAGTACTGAATGTAGGGAGCACTGTTTTTCTCAAAGTCCAGCACTCTGTCCCAAGTGAAGACCACAGGCTTGGTTGGGTCCACAGCTATTAGCGCGTATTTGACGGCTCCTTTTCCCACAAACTCTGAAATCTGCCTTTTCTCTTCGTCGGACAGGTGGGGAGAACGTTTCGAAACCTCTGCGTAGGCTCTTTCGGCTGCTCCATCCATTACCTCGTCGAGGGTGATGTAGCGTCCTCTGCGGCTTGACATCCGGTACCCCGGAAGACGAACCAGACTGTAGGCAAAATGAGTAAGTTTTGTTACGTAATCCGTGTGACCGAGGGCGCTTAAAGCGAGTTTCAGTTGCAGTTGGGGAAGGGTTTGTTCCATGCCGATGACGTTTACGACTCGTTCGGCTCTCTGGAACTTCCATAGATGATAGGCAATATCCCGCGTGGTGTACAAGGAAGTTCCGTCAGCTCTCATCAACGTGAGGGGAGTGAGTTCATGGTCATCGCTTAGACCCAACGTCTTTTTGAGGTCAAGGTCGTCTGCAACCTTTTCGGCGTCAAACTCCAGGACCCCATTTTCCTCGAAAACATAAGAAGTATTCTTCAGTTCGGTTAGAACCCTGTTGACGTCGCCGCTCCAGATCAAGTCGCTCTCCCAATCCCAAGAATCAATAGTAATCTCGACATTGCGGAGAGTTTCCCTGAATCCACTGAGACACAGTTCGCAGACCTCCCTCAGCAACCTTTTTGCCTCTTCTTCGCCAGCCTCATATCCGCGTATCAGTTTGCCAACCTGCTCTTCAGGGTCGCTGTCTCCGCTGATTGCGTCGAAGAGGTGCTCAAAAATTTCGGGAAACCGCTGCTCTATCTCCGCCGAAATTGACGTCCACTCATCCAGCTGCCTCTGCAGTTTCGGAGCATCTTCGGAGTCAAGCTTTTTCGCTTTTTCAACCGCTTTTTTGAGGCGCTGAACCTCCATTATGCAACTTGTAACGGTGTACACTTTGCCTATGAAACTGTCAGGCTTTCCTTCTGGTTTCGGCTTTCCCAGCTTGGTGTAACCATAGGCTATGACCGCGCTTTGGCGACCGACATCATCCACGTAATAGTGCCTGGAAACATCGTGCCCGCGGCTCAACAAAATTCGGGCTATGGAGTCGCCCAGCATCGGATTCCTTGCCTGCCCAATATGAATGGGATGAATGGGGTTGACGCTGGTGTGTTCGAGCAGAATCTTTTGCGGCTCAGCAGTTTTAGCGTACCCATACTCCTTATCCAGCTCTCTGGCGGATTCGAGGGTTAAACGGGAGAACATTTCGGAGTTCGCGCGAAAATTGATGTAGCCTGCACCGGCAACCTCAACAGATTCAATCAACGGAAAACCGCTAACATCTATGGCTTTTACAATTTCTTCCGCAATTTTTCGGGGCTTGCTTTTTGCGTGCTTGGCAAGCTCAAAGCATACAGAAGCTGCCAATTCGCCGAACTCGAGGTTGGGCGGAACCTCAAGCAGGATAGATGGCAAAGAAAAATCTGGATATAAGTGTTTGATGGAATCCTTTAAGACTGTCTCGCATGCGGCATGGAAGTCCTTGAAGGGGTTAACGGAAACCATCGTGTTTTCTTCCTTTAGGTGGCGGGTCCGCGGGGATTCGAACCCCGGAACTCCGGCTTCGCAGGCCAGTGTCCTAATCCAGACTAGACCACGGACCCTTTTGGATGGATTAGGGACCAAAATATGACGTTTTTTGTTTGCGAAATATTTTGGTATTTATCCACTCGGGTATGTATGTAAAATCTGCTTCTATAAGTTCTTTCGCTTCTTGGAGGGTTGTAGTGGTCTTGCAAATATATTTTTCAATTTGAGGAAAGGCTACAAGTTGATGAAGATTTTGTTTCTAAGCTTTCTGTAACCAAGCCATGAAATTTTGGCAGGAAGCTATAACAAGAACTAAACAGAAACTAAAATGAAAGCATGTTAATTCAGATATAGATTTTCTGAAGGTTCCGCATTGGAAAAGAGGTCTGAACCCTTTCTAGCTAATAATTTCTTTTGTTGCATCTGTTTTATGATTTATTAAATTGGGGGCAATTGATTTGGAGATTTATTGTAGCTGCCTTAACTGTGATATTGTTTCCTTTAGCTCCATTCCTTCAATTTGCAGGTTCTTTGAGACCTGTATCTCTCTGTCCTCATATACGGCTCCAAGCCAGTACACCTTATCGTCATCCACAATGAATCTAGTCTGGGGGGAGATTCCAGCATACATTCCATCAGAACGGCGGTTTAAGAAAAGCAGAGAGGTCTCTCCTTCTTTCATGAGAGGGCTATCCCTGAACTCAACCTGAACAGGGGTGGAGTCTCCTTTGGGGGTCCAAATTCCACCAAACTGTTTAACAGTTATAGTGTCCTCCCTTTTGACTTCATTGTTGGAATCTTTTATTACTTCTAGCACGAGAAAGTCATGTAACGTGAACTCTTCGTTTTCTTGATTCAATTTAGACTTTACCACTTTTCCCATGGTAACCAAGTCGAAATCTTCCATAAGGCTCTCAAAGTCAGGATACCAATGTGCCCAACTTGGCTCAACAAAAACCTTTTCTGGTTCAAGTTGATTGTTTTCCAAAACGGGTTTATACGTGAGTAAAGATAATTGCAAAGCAAGAATGGACCCTAAAATTAGCACAAGAGCTAACACCATTATTTTTTTCTTCGCCATCGTTCTCACCCGTATATATCATTCACTCCATCTATGTCGTCTTGCTGAGGTGTGAAAACACCATTTTCGTCATAGCGTACCTCTGTCTGCGCATTCATCAGCACAGAACCCGTCTCATGAGCTAGTCCAAAGACATGACCAAATTCATGTGCCTGAACAGATTGCGTTTTTTCAAAGGAATAATCTTGGGTATAATAGAGATTCAAGACAGTTTGCGCTCCT
>CBFCZR010000058.1:0-9912 GCA_965602795.1 Candidatus Bathyarchaeota archaeon
CTGCTGCTCTACTACGCCTTAACTCAACCCAAAGTCTCTATTGGTGTTGTGGGTCCCAGCTTCAGGCAAGCCAAACTAATCATACGGAAAATAACGGCTTTCCTCAGGTGTCTGCCCAAAAGCGCCTACCTGAAGGCAAGAAAAACGGTCATCTACTTCACTAACGGCAGCGTCATAGAATGCTTCCCCAACAACCCGGACACGATTCGAGGTCCTACCCTGCATCTGGTCTACTGGGACGAAATGAACTTCACAGCCAACGACGAGGAAATGTACGACGCAATCCTCTTCACGCTGGGAACAACAAACGGCAAGTTCGTCTGCAGCAGCACACCATGGAGCACAGACCACGTCTTCTACAGAATCTTCAACCACACGGACTACAGCGACTTCGCCAAATCTCACATCACATGGAAAGACGCAACAGAACCAAACGGTCCCCTCAAAAAGCAGATTCTGGAAAAAATTCGGAGACAGCTGAAGGCTGACCCGTGGAGGTGGCACAGAGAGATGGAGGCAGAGTGGGCTGAAGACGAGAGCCGATACTTCCCGCAGGAGCTAATCACCAAATGCGTCAACGGCAACCAAACATACTCCCGCTTCATCGACCGTCTCACAGGCAGATTCTGCATCGGAGTGGATTTGGGAAAGAAGCGGGACCACAGCGCAGTTGCGGTTGTACAGCTCAACAAAGAGCAGGTTCGGCTGATTCATCTGCACAGATTCAAGCTGGGCACCCCATACGCCAGCGTCATTGGCTACGTCAAAGCCCTCACCGACCGGTACCGAACAGTGGAAGCCATCTACGTGGACCAGACCGGAATAGGCGAATACGTCACCGAAGACATGACCGCAATAGTCCCCAACACCCGAGGCGTCGTTTTAACCGTCAGACGAAAAGAGGAAGTGCTGAGCCACCTGAGGGAGCAGATGCAGACATGCAAGCTGTCCATGCCCTACGACAGCCAGCTAATCGCCGAGATTCACTGCGAAAAATATGAACTCACCAAAGACGGGCACACCAAATTCAGCCACCCCGAAGGAACCCACGACGACAGACTGTGGGCACTAGCCCTAGCGTGCATGTCAACCAGAAAAACCGAATCCCCACCCAAACTAGTCAGAGCGTGGTAAAAAATGGGAATCAGAGAACTATTCAAAATCACCCGCCTCTCAAAAAGATACGACCAAAAAACAGGAACCTTCAGAATCAACATCTCCTACAAAACCAGAACAGACGTCACAGACCGCACAGTCAAAGTTGCTGAAGCCTTCGGCATCGGAGTCGACAACTTCAAGGAACACGTCATCTACGACGACTTGGAACTCAAAATCGCGCCCAACGACATAGTTTACATCACAGGAGACAGCGGAAGCGGAAAAAGCGTGTTGTTGAAGGCTCTGGAAAAGGACCTGCAACCAGAAACAACAAACCTTGACGAAGTAAAAATTGAACCATCCAAGCCCCTAATCGACACCGCCGGAAAAGACTTCCACGAAGGATTAACCCTCCTCTCCAGAGTCGGATTGAATGACGCCTTCCTTTTTGTGCGCCGCTACAGTCAACTCAGCGACGGACAAAAATACAGATACAGATTAGCCAAAATGATCGAATCAAACAAGAATTACTGGTTTGCAGACGAGTTCTGCTCCACCCTTGACCGGGACACAGCCAAGATTGTGGCATTTAACATCCAGAAAATCGCGAGGGAAGAGGGGCGAGCCGTCTTTGCAGCCACAACACACACAGACTTGTTCCAGGATTTGAAGCCTTCAATTCACATCCATAAACGGTTCGGAAAAGAAATCGAGGTAAACTACTACCCCAACAGAAAAAACAGGAAATGCAGCTTAGTCAAAGAGATGCGAATCGAAAAGGGAACCAAAGCGGACTACAAGAAGCTAGCCCACTTCCACTACCGAGACTCCAGAATCTTCGCATACCACAAAATCTTCACGATGAAAAGAGACGACGAAACCGTGGGCGCCATAGTTTACGGTTCTCCGCCCCTCGCCGTGACAGGCAGACGCAAAGCCATAGGAAAAAAGTTGACAATCAAGGAGATAAACCGCGACATACTCAGAATCAGTCGAGTGGTCATCCACCCCAAATACCGCACCATTGGCTTAGGAGCAAAAATCGTGGCAGAAACCCTGTCTCAGGCAGGTAAACCCTACGTGGAAACAATAGCGGTGATGGCGAAATACAACCCCTTCTTCGAGAAGGCGGGAATGACCAAAATCGCCGAAACCACACCCAACCCCAACATATTGAAGGTTGTGGACAAGCTAAGAAAATTCGACTTCAACCCGGTCTTTCTCACCTCAGAAAAGGCAAACCTACACAAACTGCAAAACATGACAAAAAAGCAAGTCGAAGGAGTTAGAGCCGTCATCAAAGAGGTCACAGGCATCTACAGAAAAAGACTCACGAGCGCCCGACAGGCATTCCTGAACAAACAAGAATACGCAGCCCTTGTAGACAAAGCAGACACAGCCAAGCTGGCTAAGATGATCCGCATTCTCGGCTTCCTGACACAGACTAAGGTCTACCTATTCTGGAAAAACAGACAAAAAAATCAAACTTTGACTTAGTTATTTCGACTTATCTGCGCTATGAGGCTGACGTACTCGTCAATGACCTGTTTTTTAGCCTTCTTGTTTTTGATGCTGTCAATCAGGAAGCGCAGACGAAAGGCGCGACGTTTCATTTTGTCTCTACTCAAATCAACCGCCTTAAGGACAACTCTTTAAACAGCGGATTGCGGTTTCAACTTATAAATATTATGTAGCTTTTCGACGAATAACTACAATATGGCTAAATCCGTCGCCATATTCTGTTTATGGGAATATGCGCACTTTGGAAGCACGCTTTTTATGTGCCCGGGTTCAGTTCCACTATAGAGCTAACATCTAGAAAACACTTAGAGAGGCTTAGTAACTTGGAAAACGAAAACAAACGCAGGAACCGACTTCACATAATTGCAGAGATATTAACTATAGCGAAAGAAGGATGCTTGAAAACTCAAATTATGTACAGAGCAAACCTGAGCTTTACTCAACTAAACGAGTACCTATCCTTCCTCGCCAAAATGCATCTACTCAAAACCCAAAACGAAAAAGGAAAAAGAATCTATATAACAACCGCCAAAGGCAACGAATATGTAGAAAAATACAAGGCCATCGCAGACCTCTTAGAGAACAACGAAGAAACATCTGATGACTCAACCTAAAAGCTGCCCATCAAACAGGTGCCGCCTAAACGTTAGAAAAGCTACATTATAGTTGTGTCAACACGAATTTCACGAAAAACAAGTTCTCTTTTACTTATCTTTTCTGGAATTGGATGAACCTCGTTCAAAGGTAATATTCGGGCGATCAAAAATCGTTCATTAATAATTGGCGAGCCTGCATTCTAGATTCGCTATCTATCGGCTGTTGTCGAATCAGTGGCTTTCAGATATTCAATTGTCCTTTTCTTCAATGACGGAAAACTTTCAAGCATCAGTTTCATGATTTTCCATCGGGTTTCTTGCGAGTCCATTGTTCTTCTCCATTATTTGTTTTGGCGAACGGGTATTAAAAGCAATAAGTCGAAAACAGATACATGCTAGCTTAAGACATAATAAACATGTTATTGCCGGCCAAAACACAACCGAGGAGACTTTACTCCCAACCACAACACGCCTCGAGAATTGACAGTTGACGCTCCTCTCAAGAATCAAAAAAAGAGTTTAACCGCATAGAGGACACTTCTAGACGCTTTCTCTATCTGCGCCCAGCAATATTTCACCCAGAGAAATATCGCCTTTATTCTAAAAGGTCAAGTAAACATCTAGAACGTAGTAAATCTTAGGAGTATAAACTCAATGTCCTATTCCCTCGGAGAAATCGTATTCCAAAAAAACAGAAGTAAAAACTCTGAAAAAAAAGAGAAAAAAGTTAAACAGATTATTTCCAGCCTAGCCACTCTAACCCTAATTTCCTTGCTGATTTCAGCCCCTATACTGCTTTTCTCAGCAAAAGTAAATGCATCTGAACCTTCATTATCATCCATCCTCAACGACTTAGGATTCACTGATATTGCTCTAACCGACACTGAAACATTTTTGCCAGGAATGTACAATGTCACGTTATATGCCGAATTCGCTGGTTGCCATCCTAATAACGAAATTAGCTACTATGCAGTTGAAACAAGCGACTATCAGACAATTTTTGCTGGACCAGAAGGGGCAACTGGAGATTTGGGTGGCTATGTAGACCCGCCTATATCCAAGATAATTACGGTAGATAATCAATTTGGTTTCTCTATGTTCACTCTTGTACATAGATATTTCACACAACATGAGCTAAATCCTGATTATCCTGAGCAGCATGCTCAGGTGTACGTGAATTTGGACGTTTCCGGCATGTTTCTGATAGGTTTTGAAAACAAGTTTGGAGGCTTTGACAGGGATTATAACGATATGGTATTCTCTCTTGTGCCTATCTGCCCTCCCGAAATCGTCAGCGTGACGAGGTCTCCCGAGACTCCCAACTACGATCAGTCAGTAAAGCTTACAGCTGAAGTTGAGAAGGGATATGCTGATATTGACTCCGTTATTCTGAGCTATCAAATCGGCTCTGCCAGTTGGGTTGACGTAGCTATGAATCTGGAGGACGGTTTTTATGTTGCCGATATTCCCGCCCAACCATACAACACAGCAGTAAACTACAAAGTCTATGCTTCTGACACCGTTGGAAACTCTGACGTTTCGGAACTACTTTCCTATATAGTAGGCGATTTTGTTCCTCCCACCATCTCTAACGTTGCCCATGTTCCCAACTCACCTTACCCCTCCGAAATCGTCACGGTTTCAGCTAAAGTAACAGAACCTGCAGATGCCAGTGGAGTTAAGAATGTCCTCTTGTGGTATACGGAAGCTGGCACTTGGACCTTCACAGATATGACTCTGCAGGATGGAGTGTGGATAGCCGATATCCCGGGACAGAATGGAGGACTCGGTGTCAAATTTTTTGTCGAAGCTTTCGATAACGCAGGAAACAATGCAGAAACGTCCACTTTTGGTTACACTGTTATAATTCCAAACATTTCACCAATAGCGGCGTTCACTGAATCGGCATCCATCGTTTATACTGGCGAGGTCATAGTTTTTGATGCTTCGGGCAGCTACGACCCAGACGGTTACATCGCAAGTTATTCATGGGACTTCGGTGACGGAAACACTGGTTCAGGAGTTACTGTGAGCCATTCGTATGTGGATGATGGAGAATACACTGTTACTCTCAGGGTTTTCGATGGTAATGGTGCATTCGGCAGCAAAACAGCATCCATCCTTGTGAAAAACAGACCGCCAGTAGCAGATTTGGATACATCCTCAACAATAGTTGACAAAGAAGAACTCGTTACCTTTAATGCGAGTGGAAGTTATGACCCAGACGGCTACATAGTTGATTATTCATGGGACTTCGGTGATGGAGACACTGCAACTGGAGTAACCGTAAGTCACTCATACCCTGCAAGTGGAGCATACAGTGTGACTCTTACAGTCACCGACAATGATGGTGCAACCGATTCTGTCACTGTCACAGAAACTGTTAGGAACGAATCTCCTGTAGCAAACTTCACCGAGTCAGCTCACACAGTATTCATCGATGAGACGATTAGCTTTAACGCCACTGAGAGCTACGACCCTGATGGCGCTATAGTCGATTACTTGTGGGATTTTGGTGACGGAAACACAGCAACCGGCATTACAGTTTCCCACGCCTACGCCGATAACGGTTCATACGTTGTGACTTTAACTGTGACCGATAACGAAGGGGCAACAGACTCAGCCAATGCCACAAAAACAGTTAAGAACAGGGCTCCTGTAGCGTCGTTTACCGAGACAGCTGAAGTGGTCGATACCGAAGAAATAATCTATTTCGATGCGTCAGATAGCAGCGACCCTGATGGCACTATAGTTGATTATTCATGGGACTTCGGTGACGGAACGACAGGAAGCGGCGTCTCAGTTCAGCACTCTTACTCTCAGGATGGAACATACACTGTGACCTTAACAGTCACCGACGACGACGGAGCAACAGACACCGCCGAAGCAACCAAAACGGTTCTAAATCGAAGTCCAGTGGCTTCATTCACCGAGTCGGCTCACACTGTAAACAGTAGTGAGAACATCCACTTTGACGCTTCCGAAAGCCACGACCCAGACGGCACAATTGTCAGTTATTCATGGGATTTCGGCGACGGAAACACCGCAACTGGAGTTGAGGCGGTCCATGCATATGAAGACGACGGCGTCTACACTGTTACATTAACAGTTGTTGATGATGATGGTGCAACTGGTTCAGCTACCGAGACGAAAACGGTGTTGAATAGACCTCCTGTAGCATTGTTCACCGAAAACGCTACAACAGTGAGCCAAGATGAGGCAATCCACTTTGATGCTTCCGAAAGTTACGACCCTGATGGCGCTATAGTCGATTACTTGTGGGATTTTGGTGACGGAAACACAGCCACCGGTGTGACAGTTGACCATGCATATAGTGAAGATGGAAACTATACAGTAACCCTGACAGTAACAGATGACGATGGAGCTTCCGCATCATCAGTTGCTACCAAGATGGTGGAGACAGAAACGATGATAAATAACACTCTTTCCTTAGCTGTGCTTTCTGTGATTGCTTTAGGTGTAACGGCTTTAACCGCCACTCTCCTGTATGCCTTTTACGTAAAGAAGAAAGAAAAAGACAAAAGCTTAGGAACTATCTAATAACCTTAGCACTCTAGGCTTTTCCACTTTTTTTTGGCATTTAAGAATATTTTATGTGCCCGCAACAAAACAGAATGCTTGTTAAACTTAGCCTATATTCAGAACGCCCTCAAAGATTGCTTCTTCAGCAACATTAAGTTCCCTTGACAGCCACAACTTCAGGAGACTGCTGTTCTGGGGAAATTCTCCAGTGTATGATACGATTTTGCCCTTTGTTAGTGCATCAGCTTGGAAGGAGTTTTCTGCTTCTTTGAAAATGTATGAGACGGTTTCTGCGCCTGCCGCCATCTTTTTGAAGTCCTCCCATTGTTTGCACTTAACGGTTACTGGGGTTGATTGGGTGTAAGATGGGGCGTCTTTTGGGGAGGCAACATTTTTTATTAGGCTGGTTATCTCGCCTTGGAGACTTGTGATACGTTTTTCTATTTTTTCTATTTTGCCAGTTAACTCGCCAGTTTCTCCCAAACTTTCGGTTATGATGCCTAATTGACTTATGAGACGGTCCAAGTCCTTTTCGTGTTCTTTCAAAACGTTTATGATGAAGTCTAGAGCTTCCAAAGCGTCGTTCTTGGTTGGTTTCCGTTCCATCTCTTTGTCTCCTAGGCAAATATACTGTATGGCAACTAAATAAATAAACGTAGTGCATCATCAAACTGTATCATTATGTTGGCAACTACATACTAATTAGCAATTCGAACCGAGAAAACGAACACCAACATAAATACCTGAAATTATGAATAGAAACTTCAGGGCTAATCCAGAGAATTTATAACCTAACTAAGATTGTTTTGCGGCTCAATTGGATTCTACAAAACACAGATGAAAGCTACGCGGCTGGTTGAGCCGTGAGCTTCGATTTTCGGACACCCACATGGCGGAGAGGCGATATCTTTTTTGCCTCATTGTAGATGTCGGAAGCGATTTTCCCAAGCACAAGTTCTTGAACAAACTGGTCGAAGGTTAGGTCAGTTGCCTTCTCTTTGATGATGCGGTTCATAATTGCACGTATCTCCTGTTCTTGGGAAGTTTTTATGCGTGAAAGCGTGAAAACAGAAACTGCGAGCATTAGCCCATAATTGTCCTTGGTGACGACGTTGAAGATTCCGTCTACCCGCGTTGTTCTCCTTCTAACCAGACTCCTCAGATAGTCTCTGGAGTATTCGTGACCCTTGAAGACTGTGCGGGCGGTTTTGCCTTCAACTTCTTCAACTCTGAAATACATTTTGAGATACTGGTGGGCGAAGTCGTTGGTGATGTCGTAGAGAGTGCCGTCTACAATTCTTCCAACAAGCTTTGCAGGGTCGTCAGTAGGTACGCTTCCAAGCTCCACTCCGCCGAAGTATGGCGGAGAAACTACCTTGTACCACTTTTTGTCTCGCCACTTGTCTTTAGTGCGTCCTCTTCTCTTCGACACCAGAGTCCCTCATTGTGAGTGGAAAAGATTTAGCGTGGAAGTATTAAAGTCTTCGGCTTTTAAGTTTGTTCAAGCCTTTCAATGTCGCCCATTAAAGGCATTAAAGCTTCAGGAATCTTGACGGAGCCGTCTTTCTGTTGGTACTGTTCGAGGATGGCAATCAATGTTCTGCTGGTGGCGAGGGCGGTGTTGTTTAGGGTGTGAACAAAACCTGCTGGAGCCTGTCCTTCCTTTTTTCTGTACTTTATGTTCAGTCTTCTGGCTTGGTAGTCTGTGCAGTTGCTGTTTGAGCCTGCCTCCCTGTAGGTGCCGTCAGCCATCCAAACCTCTATGTCATATTTTTTGGCTGCAATTATCCCGATGTCTCCGGTGCACACGTTCACAACCCGATAGTGCAGTCCCAAGCCCTTGTAGAGGTCTTCACTGTTTTTTTGCAGTTCCTCATGGAATTTCCACGAGTTGTCTGGGTGGCAGAAGATGAATTGTTCGATTTTGTTGAATTGGTGCACCCTGAACAGTCCTTTGGTGTATTTGCCGTGGGCGCCCACCTCTTTTCTGAAGCAGGGGCTGACTCCCACATACTTTATGGGTAGGTCTGGTTGGAGGATGGTTTCGTCCATGTGGGCGGCTGCCATTGGGTGCTCGCTTGTGGCTATGAGGTACAGGTCATCGTTTTCTATCTTGTACAGTTGGTCTCCGAAGAATTCGAGGTCTGTGACTCCCAGGTAGGGTTTCCTGTGCATCATCAGAGGCGGCTCAATTAGGGTGTAGCCTCTGGCTCTGAGAAAATCGATTGTGTAAATCATCACTGCGTAGTCAAGCCTAGCCAAGTCCCCCTTCAGGTAGTAGAAGCCGTGACCGGCAACTTTGGCTGCACGCTCAAAATCTATCAAACCTAAATCTGAGGCGATTTCCATGTGGCTCTTGGGTTTAAAATCGAATTTTGGAGGTTTACCGACAACTTTTTCGACAACGTTTTCGGTTTCGTCTTCGCCAAACGGGACGCTTTCATGCAGTATGTTGGGGAGCTTCAGCAAGATAACATCGGCTTTTTCTCGGTATTCTGTCACCCGTTTTTCCAGTTGCTTTATTTTGTCGGGTATGTCTTTTGCTTCTTCGAGTTGTTTGCTGGCGTCTTTTCCCTGTTTCTTCAGGTTCGCTATCTCTGTGGTTATCAGTTTCCTTTGATGGCGAAGCTCGTTTGCTTCTTTCAGCAGTTTTCTCCACTGTTTGTCGTATTCGATGAGGTTGTTGAGCATCTCAATTTTTTCCGGTTCACCCCTCTTCTCCAAGTCTTTTCTTACAATTTCTGGATGCTCTCGAATCAGTTTAATGTCTAACATCAACCTGTGCCTCGGAACCCTTTTCGCTTCAAAGTTTAACCAACTCAATATTTAACATTATACATGCAAGCCAAGTGAACATTAACCCTTAGAAACCCGTTTTCCAATCAGGAAAAGTGGATATTACAAAAATTACAATGATTTATGAGGTTGGTGCTCTAATTTCCTGAAAAAAGCTGTTTTTCAACAATCTGCTGCTATTAGGAGCCTAATATGAATGGTTACTGTTGGCGGCTTAGGTCTCTGTTTAGCCTCTTTTTGCAGATTACAGCCACCAAGGTTGCGGTAATGACCAGTGGCAGAATAATCCAGGATTGAAACTCGGGGATGAAATCGGCTGGTGTGTATCTTTCGTTTTTGTTTGATTCTGTGAAGCCTA
>CBFCZR010000059.1:0-9882 GCA_965602795.1 Candidatus Bathyarchaeota archaeon
CAGCCAACACATATATTGCACCTATTCTATGTAGTTTTGGATTTCAGGAGGAATCCTGTTGAATTTCGACGTCATAATAGTGGGCGCTGGTCCGGCGGGAATATTCTCCGCCCTTGAATTGGCTGACAAAACAGACTTGAGCATACTGCTTTTGGATAGAGGAAAAGCCCTTGATCAGCGCAAATGTCCATCCAGCCGAGGCTTAGGCTGCCTGAATTGTGATCCATGCTCCCTGTTGGCTGGTTGGGGAGGCGCTGGCGCGTTCAGTGACGGAAAGCTTACTTTGTCCACTGAGGTTGGCGGCTGGCTTAACGAGTACTGCACTGAAGAAGAGCTTTGGAAGCTGTTGAAGTATGTTGACAGCGTTTACATCAAGTTTGGGGCAACCAAGCATCTTTATGGTGTGAGCCAGCAGAAGTTTGAGGAGATGGAACGGAAAGCTTCTCTTGCTGGATTGAAGCTTGTTCAACAGAAAGTTCGGCACATGGGCACTGAAAAATGCGCTGAGACTCTTCGTAAGATGCGCAGTCACCTTGAGGGCAGAGTTGACATCAGAACCAGCACAGACGTAAAAAGCCTGCTGGTTAAGGACGGCAAGGTTGAGGGCATCGAAACCACAAAGGGAGAAAAGTTCTACGGAAAATATGTGATTGTGGCGCCAGGGCGAATCGGAGCTGAGTGGCTGAAGACCGAGGCAGAGATTCTTGGCTTGAAAACCTTGAATAATCCTGTGGACATCGGCGTCAGGGTGGAGCTTCAAGCCGCCGTTATGGAGAAGCTAACGAAGACCCTGTATGAGCCCAAACTGATTTACCACTCCAAATCTTTTGATGATCAGGTGAGAACCTTCTGTGTTTCACCTCTGGGGGAAGTCATAACCGAATCATATGATGGCGTCTTAACCGTGAACGGACAGAGCTACGCTGAACGGAAAACAAAAAACACAAACTTCGCCATCCTCGTCAGCACCTCCTTCACGGAGCCCTTCAGAGAACCCATAGCCTACGGAAAATACATCGCCAGACTCTCAAACCTGCTCAGCGGAGGAGTCATAATTCAGAGGCTAGGCGACCTGAAGGCTGGGCGACGCTCAACAGAGGAGCGGATAAAACGGAGCCTATGCGTTCCCACCCTCAAGAACGCCACGCCCGGCGACCTCAGCTTCGTGCTGCCCTACCGTTACTTGGCTGACATCAAGGAGATGCTTGAGGCTCTGGATAAGGTGGCTCCCGGAATAAACTCGAATGACACCCTGCTTTATGGCATCGAAGTGAAATTCTATTCCTCAAGGCTGGAGTTAACTGACCAACTGGAAACAAGAATCCAGAACCTATTCACGATTGGTGACGGGGCTGGAGTAAGCCGAGGACTCATTCAGGCATCTGCCTCAGGGGTTATAGTCGCCGAGGAGATTGCGAAGCGGGCAAAGAAGTAATCTGTTTGGTGGGACCGCCCGGATTTGAACCGGGGTCCCGAACGTCCGAGGCTCAGAGCCTAGACCAAACTAGCCGACGGTCCCATGGGATTCTTTCATGCATCAGTTTTACATAAGCGTTCTCTTAACAGGTTTTTTGGTTGTAAACCAGAGAATAAGTATAGATGTAGAGTTTTGTGAATCTGAAATTTTTAGGGTAAATTCCGAAGCTTTTTATGTCACCCCTCTGGATTGTGGGTATGAATCTACTGTTTGACTTTCCCCAGAGCTGGGTTATCCTCTTCTTTGCTTTCTTAGGTATATGGGCAGTTCTATGGGCTGTCAGAAAGAGTAAAGGAAGAAAAGAAGTTAAAGAACAAGTTTACTTGGCTATGGCGGGTCTGTTTTCGCTGTTTCTCATGGAAGTCTTCGCCACCCAAACTAACCTGTGGCATTACATTCCAGGAGATTGGCCAGTGATCTTGTGGCCCACGTATGTTGCCGCTATACTGTTTGGTTATCAGTTGCTACGGTTTATTGAAGAACGGCTTGTAGTGAAACGCGTGGGTTTACGGTAAGAGAGCTTATTTGGTGAATTTGCTTCTGTTTCTTTTGAATTTCTTCTTGCATTTAACGCTGCAGAAATAGTATGTTTCTCCGTCGTGAGTTATCTTATATTTTGCCGTCTTATCGTTCAGATTTACGCCACAAACAGGATCTCTAGGCATGGATTTTTCCTTCACTTCACCAATAGTAAACGGCATTAGATAAGCTCTTTGTATAATATTATCAATCGCCGAGCATTTCTTGTAATCTTTCTTTAATTTGGGTTGCAGAAGAATGCATGCTTTCTTGAGTTTTAGGTTCGATTTCGGTTTTTTCTCCATTTCTCTCTGTTTTTCAGGGAAAAACGCCAGTTTCGGGACTAAAGAGTGCGTGTTCAGGTAATGTTTAATAGTTACACCTTTATTATCAAAGGAAGTCGTATGTCCGAATTGATTATGGTTGCTGTTTTGGGTTACGCTTAACTGTTTGGGAGGAAATGATTATAAAAAAACTTAAGGTTGGAGATCGGATGAAGATTCCGGTGCACAGTGTTTTTCATCAGGAAACAGGGCACGTCGGAAAAGTTGTGTATATAAGCCCGGATGGAAAAACTGTGACTGTGAAATGTGGCCGGAAGCATAACGGCAAAACAGTTGCCTTCAACGTCGCGTTTGAAGAAATTGAAAAATAGACTTGCGGGTCTTTTTGCACCTGCTTTTTGGTTTAAATGTACAAGGTTAAACCATCTTTTTTGTTGCTTGGTTTTCCAAGAAAAAAGCTGTTTTTCAACATGAAGTATTATTAGGCTCCTAATATGTTTGTGGCATAGGTTGCTTTTTGTTCTCCGTGTTTATGGGGCGTGGTAGATTCTTCCGAAGTTTTGGTTTATGTGGATGTTTCCTCCTGAGCGGGGTGTGTTTATGTATATGTCGTAGTTTTCGTTGTTGTTGTCTGTTGCGTCGTTGTCTTTTATGGTTGCGTAATCGTTTCCTGTATTGTAGTATATTCCGTAAACTGTGTTGTTTCTGAAGTGGTTACCGGCAACTATGGTGTGGTTCGTGTTTTCGAGTTCCAGTCCATACATTCTGTTGTGTAGAAAGTGGCTGCCTGATATTGAGCAGGATGGGTAAACTTCGTTTGCTGATGCTATCTTCACTCCAGTTTCTGTGTTGCTGTAGAATTGGCAGGAGCTGATTTGTATTTGGTCTGCGTCAACAGCTAAAAGTCCTTTCAGGTTGCTTCCTGACCAGCAATCAGCGAAGAAGAATCCGAATCCGCTGCTGATGTAGTATCCGGCGTTTCCGTTTCCGTCGGCTATGCATCCTATTAGATGAACCCAGTTACAGTCAACAAACACGAAACCGTATCCGGACCCTTTCTCGGTTACAGTTGGGTTGACGTATACTTTGGAGAGCTCGATGGAATCGTAGTTTTCGAATCTGATTCCCTCGGCGTCGGGGTCGGAATGTAAGACTGAAACCTCGTGCATTTTTATGTCTATGTTGAAGCCCTTGAAGTAGAATCCGTGAGAGAAGGCTTTGTCGCTCCAAACCACGAAATTGTAGACGCTTGGTTTTTGGCAATCTTCTACGTACACGTGAGTGTCAAAGCAGGTTACCGCCATGTCATGAAGCTGTATCGCATCCATGTTTTTTATGTAAACTCCATATTTTGTGCTGGAAACAGCTCCAGCGTCAATCGTGCAGTCGGAAATTTCGAACCGTAAATTATGGCTTTCAGGTGTTCCTGTGACATTAAAGGCGGTAATGTCGGCTGCTACAGTGAATTTGGTCAATTCTTTTCCTGCCCCCATGATTCGGACGTCACTTTTTTCTGTAATGCTGATGGTGGAGGACAGTGTATACACGCCTTTTTTGAAGCAGAGAAGAAGCCCATCAGTGGACATAGAAACTATCTTCTCCACAATTTGAGACAAGGCTCTTCCAGAGTATTCTGTTTCTCCAGTTGCCCCATTCTTGGCGAAGTAGCTGCTTTCATCTTTCCAGAAGAGGTAATCATACGGTTCTATTGGACTATCCAAAACGTTTATGCTGCTGTTCGCGCTTTCAGCTAAAAGTTTATTCTCTTTGATTGGTTTTTCCCCAGCTGCGCTCGCCCAATACGCAGAACTGAAAACAAGAGTGAGCAAGCAAACAGCTAATAGGAGACTCCAGAAAGCCTTTTTCTCAACTATTGTCTTGCAGCTTCTCCGTGGCTGCTTTGAGGCTGGGCTTTCTGGGAATGGCTTCATTGTGTCCGTGCTTTATTTTTTCTAGGAGACTTCAGCCTTATGAATCCCAAATCAGTAGCCTAGATCTGTCTGGTGTTGCTGCTTGGTTTCCCAGAAAAAAGCTGTTTTTCAACAATACGCTGCTATTAGGCTCCTAATATGATTGTTTAGGCTGTTTTTGTTCTTGCTTGTGTTATGAGGTCTGTTAGGGCTGCGAAGGCTTTGCTTACGTCTTCCATGGCTAACACGATTATGGTTTCTGTGTAGCAGCTCATGGTTTCCTCTATGTTGATGTGTCTTCGTGAGACTGCGTTGTAGAAGGCTTGTACGCATCCGGGCGTAGAGGTTATCTGGTCTGGGCTGCGGATGATGACTGTTGCTAGGCTCTGTTTCTGGTCTATCACATCGTTTTTGTCGAAGATGCCGTTGATTGCGTGGAAGGAGTTAAGGTCAGAAATCAGGGTGACCACCAAGTTTCCTTCTATAACCTGAAGAAACTCGCCTGAGAACGTCGCCAACGTTTTTCTTATCTTCTCCAGATTATGTTTTGTTTTTTCCACCGAAACTTTTGCCATGTCTGTTCTGATGTTCAGGACGCTGCCCGCTACGACTTGGGTTATTTTTCCCTGCAGAATCGTGTAGTTTGCTTTGGCTCTTTTGACTGAGGTTATCACGCTTTCGAGGTTAACGTCGCTGTTTACTGCTTCTTTGACTTTGGGTAGGAGCATTCTGGCTATGGCGCTGTAGTTTGCGTAGTCTCTTTGCAGGGCGTCCTGTAGGGAGAGGTCTTCGTCTATGAGGTTTTGGACTGTTTTCGAGATAGAGTTGACCATTTTCGGTCACATTTGCACAATTTACATTGATATTGACCAAAATCTATATAAGCTTTCCTGAAATTAAACAGCTGAAACTGGGAAAAACAATGAAAGACACAATCATATTAGCCTACTCCGGCGGACTAGACACGTCTGTTCTCATAAAATGGCTACAAGAAAAACACGACGTGGACGTCATAACATTCACCATGGAGCTGGGGCAACAAACCGACCTAAAAAAGGTCGCAGAAAAAGCCCACAGCCTAGGCGCCAAAAACCACTACTCCGTGGACGGCACAGAAGAATTCGTCCTTAACCACGTTTTCCCAGCCATAAAAGCAAACGCCCTATACGAAGAAAAATATCCCATGGCAACCGCCCTAGGACGCCCCCTAATCGCAAAAAAGCTGGTTGAAATCGCAGAAAAGGAGGACGCTATAGCAGTTGCGCATGGCTGCACAGGAAAAGGCAACGATCAGGTGCGCTTCGA
This sequence comes from Candidatus Bathyarchaeota archaeon, assembly GCA_965602795.1. Lineage (GTDB taxonomy): Archaea > Thermoproteota > Bathyarchaeia > Bathyarchaeales > Bathyarchaeaceae > Bathyarchaeum. The sequence continues at coordinate 5,496 of CBFCZR010000059.1, forward strand.
CGTCACCGTCAAGGCGCTTGCCCCCAACCTCAAGGTTATGGCACCGGTTAGGGAGTGGGGAATGTCCCGAAAAGCGGAGATAAAGTACGCCAAAGAGAAGGGCATCAGCATACCGCACCTGTCCGACCCGTACAGCATAGACCAGAACCTGTGGGGGCGCTCCATAGAATGCGGGCACCTAGAGAACCCGGAGCAGGAACCGCTGGAAGAAATCTACACGTTAACTGTTTCCCCTGAAGATGCGCCAGACAAACCAGAATACGTAACAATCCAGTTTGAGGCTGGCTGCCCAGTCGCACTGAACGGAGAAAAGATGAAGCCCGTGGCGCTGATAGAAAAGCTCAACGAGATTGCGGGAAAGCATGGGGTTGGGCGCGTCGACCACATCGAGGATAGGCTGGTGGGCATCAAATCAAGGGAAATCTATGAGTCTCCAGCCGCCGAGGTGCTGATTGAAGCCCACAAAGACCTAGAGAAGATGGTTCTGACACGCCACGAACTGGAATTCAAGAAGCAGATAGACGAAAAGTGGACCCAGCTCGTTTACACGGGCTTGTGGATAGACCCGCTGCGGGAGGCTCTGGACGCCTTCATTGACAAGACTCAGGAACGCGTCTGCGGCGAAGTGAAAATGAAGCTGTATAAGGGCGGCTGCTGGGCTGCGGGACGCTCCTCGCCAATGTCCATATACGACAAGAACTTGGCAACCTACGATGTGGAAACCGAATTCAACCAAGCCTACGCTGAGGGCTTCATAGAACTGTGGGGGCTGCCCACCAAAGTGGCTAACATACTGAAAGAGAAGGTGAAAAAGGATAAGAAATGCTAGACGGAACTGGACTGTCTCAGTTGTCCGTTCCAAAAAATAATGTGAGAGTGAAAAAAGTTGTCTAAGTTGTTGCGTGGAGGAAGAATAGGCTCTGCCCGGAAGGATGTTGTCGCGTTTACCTCATCCATAAAAAGCGACCAAAAGCTACTGGAAGCTGTAATCAAAATCAATCAAGCCCACGTAACCATGCTCATTGAACAGAAAATAATCAATGGTAAAATGGGCGCAGAGCTGCTCCAAGCCCTATCTGAACTGGACCCAGAAATGAAGCTTGACCAATCCGTTGAGGACGTTCACCTAGCCGTCGAGGAGCAAGTCAACAAGAAAGTGGGCGCGGAGACTGGCGGAAACCTGCACATCGCAAAAAGCAGGAACGACCAAGTTGCAACAGCCATCAGGATGGCGCTACGAACAAGCCTTCATGAACTGATAAACCTGATAGTGAAGCTGCAGGACTCTCTAATCGGGTTGGCTGAAAAGCACACCGAAACGCTCGTGCCAGGTTACACTCACTTGCATCCTGCACAACCCGTAACCTTCGCTCACATCCTAGTTTCTTACATAGATGCGCTGCAAAGGAGCCTGAAACGGCTAAAAGAGACGCTTCCACGCGTTAACCTATGTCCTATGGGCGCAGGAGCCATAGCAACCACAAGCTTCCCAATAAACAGGGAACGAACCGCAGAACTGCTCGGATTCAGCGGAGTGCTAGAGAACTCCATAGACGCGGTAGGCAGCCGCGACTTTGTCCTAGAAACCTCCGCAGACCTCACCTTACTTGCCATAGACATTAGTAGAATGGCTGAAGACCTGATTGTCTGGGGCTCACCCGACTTTGGAATAATCGACCTCCCCGAAAACTTCGCATTCACAAGCAGCATAATGCCACAGAAAAAGAACCCAGACGTCCTAGAGGTAATCAGGGCAAGGATGAGCCAAGTTCTCGGCAATTTCGTAGCATCTGCGACAACCATGAAGGCTTTGCCCTCTGGCTACAATCTGGACCTTCAGGAGCTCACCCCAAAGCTGTGGGAATCCATAGAAACCGTTGCAGGCTCGTTGTGTATGCTTTCTGAGCTAGCCAAAAACCTGAACGTAAACAAGAACGTTTTCGGTAAAGCCGTTCTCGAATTCGCAACCACAACCGAACTAGCCAACATGCTCGTAAAGAAGTATGATGTTCCCTTCAGGGCATCCCACCGAATAGTTGGCGCTTTAGTCAAAACCTTGCTGGACAAGAAGCTAACGCTTTCTGACCTGAAACCTGAACTGTTAAATAAGACCGCTAAACATGTTGCGGAAATCACCCTAGACGTTAAACTGGCGGACATCAAAACCTCGGTTGACCCCCAAAAGTTCGTTGAAAGCCACAAAGCCATGGGCGGTCCAGCTCCAGCAGAAGTCAAACGGATGCTCAAAAACCGTGAACAGTTGACAAGCCACTCAAAACAGAGCCTAAAAGAACACAAAAGCAGGCTAGAGAAGGCTGATTTGCAGCTGAAGTCTGTGGTTCAGCGTTACCAGTTAAACAAAAAATGAAGATTCGACAAATGTAGGTTAGAAATGTGAACACAAAAACCAACCCTCAGGAAACAGGTAAAGCCGTTCTCGTTTTGGAAGACGGCTCCACCTTTGTCGGCAGCGGCTTCGGAGCAGCAAAGAAGGTTTCTGGAGAAATCGTGTTTTCCACCTCCATGGTTGGTTACCCCGAGTCATTGACTGACCCCTCCTACAAGGGTCAAATCTTAACCTTCACCTATCCATTGGTTGGAAACTATGGAGTTCCACCATACGACAAGGAGAATGGAGTCCTCAAATACTTCGAATCAGACGACATCAAGGTAACAGGCTTCGTCGTCCACGAACTATGCAAACATCCCTTCCACTGGGCATCGACCCGAACACTGGACCAGTGGCTCAAAGACGAAGATGTTCCGGGCATATATGGAATAGACACTCGGAAACTCACCAAGAAGCTCAGAGTCAAAGGCGTCATGCTCGGAATCCTGAAGGTGTGCGAGGTGGATGAGGAGCCTGACCTGCCGAAGCTTCTGAAAGAGGTTGAATCTGTCGAGGACCCCAACTTCACGGACCTCGCAAAACAGGTGACCGTAAAAGAGCCCATCCGTTACTCTGCTGGAGGAAAAAAGGTGGCAGTGGTGATTGACTGCGGCGTCAAATACGGCATACTACGGAACCTCCTACGAAGAGGCTTCGACGTAGTGAGAGTGCCTTACGATTACTCGGCGGAACAGATTCTGGACCTCAAGCCTGACGGTGTGATGATAAGTAATGGTCCCGGAGACCCTAAACAGTGTGTGAAAACGGTTGAGGCTGTCAGGGAGCTGCTGGACAAGGACATGCCGATGATGGGTGTGTGTCTTGGAACCCAGATTTTAGCCTTGGCTGTGGGTGGGGATACTTACAAGCTGAAGTATGGTCACCGTTCTCAGAACCAGCCCGCCCTAGACCTAGAAACAGGAAGATGCTACATCACCACCCAGAATCACGGCTACACCGTAGAGCGGGACTCGATAAAGGAAACGGGCTTGAAGGAGTGGTTCATGAACGCCAACGACAAAACCGTTGAAGGCGTAAAACACCAAACCAAACCAGCCTTCGCCCTGCAGTGGCATCCTGAAGCTTCTCCTGGACCCTACGACACACAGTTTCTTTTCGACCGCTTCCAGAAACTCGCGGAGGAGAAATAACTGTGCCCAAGTTCGAGTGGATAAAAAAAGTGCTGGTGTTGGGCAGCGGCGCCATAAAAATCGGGGAAGCCGCAGAATTCGATTACAGCGGAAGCCAGTGCCTAAAGGCTCTTCGTGAGGAAGGAATAGAAACCGTCCTGATTAACCCAAACATAGCCACAATCCAAACAGACCCAAGATTGGCAGGCAAAGTCTACCTTCTACCCGTGACGCCCGAGTTCGTTGAAGAAGTCATTGCAAAAGAGCGCCCAGACGCTATCATGTTAAGTTTTGGGGGGCAAACAGCCCTAAACTGTGGCGTCCAACTTGCCAAAAAGGGTATCCTCGAAAAATATGGTGTTAAGGTTTTGGGGACTCCAGTTCAGACCATAGAGGATACGGAGGACAGGGAGCTGTTTAGGCAGTCTATGATGAAGGCTGCTGTTCCGATTCCCAAGAGCAAATCCGCCCTGTCTCTGAAAGAAGCTGTTAAGGTGGGCAGGGAAATCGGTTATCCTGTTATTATCCGTTTGGCTTACGCGTTGGGCGGTAAGGGCTCAGGCGTGGCACACAACGAAAAGGAACTGAAGGAGATTGTCCGCCGCGCTTTGGGTCAAAGCATGATTTCTCAGGTGCTCATCGAGGAGTATCTGGGGCACTGGAAAGAAGTCGAGTATGAGGTTATGCGGGACTACGATGACAACTGCATAATCGTCTGTAACATGGAAAACTTTGACCCCATGGGCGTCCACACAGGCGACTCCATTGTTGTGGCTCCATCCCAAACCCTGTCAAACCGTGAATACCACCTTCTCCGCTCAGCCTCCATAAACGCCATACGCAGTCTGGGCGTAATCGGCGAATGTAA
>CBFCZR010000060.1:0-9817 GCA_965602795.1 Candidatus Bathyarchaeota archaeon
TGCACAATAGCTGGCGTGTTTGATTCCATGTCGGGTTTAGGGTTAAATTTTAACCCCAAACCCAAACACTCATGCGAAGTGAAACAAATTTTAAATATCCTTTCAGGAGAGAGGTCTATTAGGTGGGAGAATTTGAGAAAAACGTCAAATAAAATGAAAATAATTGCGATTGTCTCTCCGATGATTCTGATAGTCTTAACCATACCGTTGATAAACGCGCAAACTGTAGCTATAACGGTGGATTCAGAACCTCTCATGCCAGGCGATTCCGTCACAGTTGAGGGCACTGATTTTGCGGCAACAAGCGCTGTGGGTATAGGGATTGGAGAAGAGGTAACGGTGACCTGGGAAGCCCACGACATTCCTGAACCCGCTGGTTATGGTCCGTTTACAGCTATAGTAGATCATTATCCAATCAAACCAGGTTCCCTTAGCTTTCACTGTGATGTTAGCGGCGTAACATCCGATTATTACGACGATTTTGGCAATGGAACGCTAAACACCACAAGCACCTACGCTGTCGACCCCTTTGTAAATTATGTGACAGGCGAATTTGGTCGTTCTACCAATAGTCCATGGGATGGCTATACTATAGTGTTTTACGCTAACTATACCTATTACGAGTATGGCGTGACCCCTGATGCAGGTGTAACCACAGATGGAGCAGGTGTTTTCGCAGCCTCAGTTACCGTGCCTGCCGAGGTGGTTAATGGAGAATACAGTGTCACTGCAGTAGATGAGCTAGGAAACTTTGCAACTAGTACACAAACCTTTCAAAAAATTCCTGAGGGGTTAACGTTTGGAGTAATGGTGTTGGCGTCGTCTGTAGCAGTGCTGGTTGGTTCACGTCATCTCTGGAATCGGTCAAAGAAACGAGAAAAATAATTTACACTCGATAGTGCTTAGGAGAGCCACTCTCCAATTTCCCCTTTTTAAGAGTTAAAATTTAACCTTTTTCCCCTCTCTCTATTCCTGTTTAATCCTACCCCCCTCTATCTCTATCTACTCCTCTTCTCACAAAACGAAATACTATAAACTAAAAAACTCTCACACATGTGCTTAGCTCAAATTGATAATGACTTAAAGAAAATATGCTACAAAGACAAGAACGATAAACACACCGTAAAAATATTTTGTATATTTAGAAGCGAGAACTATGCGAGTGGAAAATTTGATTTTGTTTTCATAACTCTTTATTTTCAGTTCGCTCATATTTTTTTTGTGAGTTTTTGTTTCTTTACCTATAAATTGATCCCAAAGAATGTCATTCTTATTGTTCTGCCTCATATCTTTCCATTTTTTAATATAATGTGTTGGTTTCCGCAGATGTTGTTCTAAAACCATATTATATGCTCTAACATCTCGAAGTCTTTCAATTAAATGTAGTCCTAACATAGAAAGTACTAAAAAAATTAGGATAGCAATGTAGGTCTGTATTTGATTTTGTACCGCATTCAATGAAAAAATTCCTATTGCAACTGCTAAAATTAAGCTCGAGTGAGTAGTCATACGTTGACCATTATATTCCATGAGTGATCCAATTCTTTCTAACAAATTAGTACTGTAACCACAATCACAGCCCTCTGCAAATTTTTCGTCAAATTTCTTTCCACAAACAGGGCATATCATAGAAAACGGTATGGTCTAATTATAATATATATTTATGCAAACTAATGTCAAATTAACCTTAATCTATAGTCGAACCTTCACTAAGGTTTTTTTATGAAACGACCTGTCTTTAGGTTTCTATATCGAACTTTGGGTTGGGTGTTAGATTTTTGCTTTTCTCTATTCAAGAGCGTGGGCTCGCAGTCACCGTAGTTAGATGCCTTTTCCTGTCAATCCTGCCTCTTGGGTATAGGCTAATATCCGTCATTTTTTAATTAGAGGGCGTCTAATAGAGGATAACGTTTGAAGGTGCAAGGTTTGGCTGTGAAGAGACGGAAATGGAGCGAAGACTTCGGTGAGTGGTTCCGGGATGTGCTCATAAACGCGGGCATAATGGATTACCGTTACCCCATCAAGGGCTCAGGGGTGTGGATGCCCTACGGCTTCAAAATCAGAAGAAACGTTCTCCAGATACTACGGAATCTACTGGACGAGACAGGACATGACGAAACCCTGTTTCCCCTTCTGATTCCCGAAACCTCCCTAGCCCAAGAAGCTGCACACGTGAAGAGCTTCGAAGGCGAATGCTTCTGGGTGACCCACGGCGGCTACGAAGAATTAAAGGTACGTTATGCCCTACGCCCCACCAGCGAGACGGTCATAGCTCCCATGCTCAAGCTGTGGATTCGCTCCCACGCAGACCTCCCCATGAAACTATATCAGGTCGTAAACGTCTTCCGCCACGAAACCAAGGCAACCCGCCCCATCATACGAATGCGCGAAGTCGCAACATTCAAGGAAGCCCACACCTGCCACACTACAGCCGAAGAAGCTGAGCAGCAGGTACAAAAGGCTGTGAAGCTCTACAAACTGTTCTTCGATGTTGTCGGCGTTCCGTACGTTGTTTCCCGGAGACCAGAATGGGACAAATTCGCTGGAGCCCTCTACACCATAGCCTTTGACATGCTGTGCCCAGACGGCAGAACTCTCCAAATTGGAACTGTGCATAATCTGGGGCAGAACTTCGCCAAAGCCTTCGACATAACTTTCGAAACCATGGATGGCAGTCAGGATCACATCTGGACAACCAGCTACGGCATTTCTGGAAGAGGAATCGCCGCTGTTTTGATTGCTCACGGAGACGACAACGGTGTTGTTTTGCCTCCAATAATAGCGCCCATACAGGTGGCTATCGTCCCGGTTCCCTACAAGGGCAAAGAAGAGCAGGTGAACGAAGCCTGCAAAACGGTTGCCTCCAAACTTGAGGACGCGGGATTCCGAGTTGCGCTGGACTTAAGGGGAGACCTGACCCCTGGAAACAAGTTCTATTACTGGGAGCTGCGGGGCGTGCCCATCCGAATCGAGATAGGACCCCGAGACCTAGCCAACGACGTGGTAACGATTGTCAGGCGGGACACCCTGAAGAAGCAAACATGGAAGATGGATGACGTAACCTCAGCCATGAAAAAATTCGCGGAAGAGATGACCCATGACCTGAAAGCAAACGCTGAGGCATGGATGAAAGAACGCATTTACCGTGTTGACAGTTTGTCTAAGGCGAAAACTTTGCTGAAACGGAAAGCAGGAATAGTTGAGGTTCCGTGGTGCGGCAAGGACGAGTGCGGTCACAGCTTGGAAGAAAAGGTTGAGGCGCGGCTGCTGGGATTCCCCGAAGACACCACAGAAAATGTGGATGGCAAATGTCTGGTCTGCGGAGAAAAGGCAGTGAACGTTGTAAGGGTTGCCCTAGCATACTAACATCCAGACAATATTGGAGGCTATGAATGGTTGCTGACAAAACTTAAACAGCGAGCCCAGCGGTGGTTCGCCTCTGGAGCAAAAATGCTTCACAAGTTGGGTTTATCTCCAAATCAAGTAAGCATGCTGGGGATAGCCGTTGCTGTGCTTTCCGCCATCACCTACTGGCAATGGAAACATCATCCCCTTCTTCTGATACTGGCGCCCATTCTGATGCTTACCTCCGGTCTCCTCGACGCCCTAGACGGGGCATTGGCTAGACTGTACGGGGAAGCCACAAAATTCGGCGGGTTCTTCGATTCCCTTCTTGACAGATACGCCGACGCAATCGTCATCTGCGGAATAATCCTCGGCGGCTTAACCGAAGTATCTTGGGGTCTTGCCGCGCTAGTAGGCTCCATGCTGGTCAGCTACGCTCGGGCAAGGGCAGAAGCTGCGGGAGTTAAAATGGAATCTGTGGGCTTAGCTGAACGCGCAGAACGGCTAGTGATATTGGCATTAGCAAGTTTCGTCAGCTTTGTTTGGCTCGATGCTTTAAATTGGGGAATGCTTATTCTCGCGGTTCTCGCAAATCTGACTGTGATTCAGCGGGCAATCTATTTCCGCAAGGCGTCGCAATGACTCAAAAAGAAAAACTTGTTTTGGTTTAGCGTCGGCTTCTTCTTCTTGAGGAGCCTTTTCTTCGCTCGTTTTTAGAGCGTACCTTTACTACGCCACGATGCACGGCGCATGAAACACAGTAATATTTTGTTTCGGTGCGGCTGGAGATATATGTGCCCTTTTGACGAAGTTCCTTGTAGAGGCGCGAATCCACTAAGGACACTCTTTTTGACACTCGTTTGGCTTTGTCGCGGGGTACTTGTTGACCGCAACTGCAGCACTGAACCAATGCACCTTTACCTTTGCTGCCTTTCGATCTGCCTCTGGATTTTCGTTTAACTGGCATTACTTTTCCTCATATCCTATTTTGAATGGGGTTTATTAAGTATCACCGCAAACGGTTCATATACCTTACGTTTTTTTGCGAGTTTACACTTATTATGCTCGTGCGGGGATGCCTCGTTAATCCTTTTTCATGTTGCCGCCTTTTTTCAACTTGAATTCAAAAGAATTAAGTGAGTGCGGTTTTAATATGCGAAAGTCAATTGTATACGTGAAGAAACGGTGATGTACTTTGGGTCGGGTTGGTAAAGGCGTTAAATGCAGCGTAAAAGGCTGCGACAAGGATGCAGTTCGCTCCCTCCCTCGAGATAAGGTGAGCGCCGCGGGACTAAAAGTTGGGGGCACTAGGCGCTCCTATCTCTGCAGGCTTCACTACAAAGAATACAAGAAGAGCACAAAAAAAGATAAGATGCTGGAGAAATGGAGGTTCAAAGGCTGAGAATCCTCCAGTTACATTCAAACTTTATAGAATACGAGGTTGTAGAGAAGGAGATAGCATTAGCTGAGGAACCCGAAAAAAAGCAGGACCGCCTCGAAGAACTCGCCGTACTATTCACCGCAATCGAAGAGGGAGACGACACGGCCATAGCCAAAAAAGCGATGGAAAAAACCAAAGCCTCCCTAGACAAACTGAAAGTTAACCGGATTCTGATTTACCCCTACGCGCATCTAAGCAACAATTTAGCTAAACCAGCTGACGCCCTGAAGCTCATCAAAGAAATGGAGAAAGTTGCTAAAGAATTGGGATTCGAAACATATCGGACTCCCTTCGGCTGGTGCAAAAAATTTTCCGTCTCAATTAAGGGTCATCCTCTAGCCGAGCACCTCAGAATCGTGTCCTCTGAATCGGTTGAGGAAGAGGTTGTCTGCGAAGCCCTGAAGGCAGAGGATAAACTGCGGTCCTTCTGGTACATACTGCAGCCAGACGGAAAACTGACCCCAGTAGAAGAGTTTGATTTTAAGGGATACAAAAATCTGGAGAAGCTAGCCCAGTACGAGATAGAGAAGGTTAGGGCTGTTCAGCAGGTCCCGCCTCACGTGAAACTGATGAAACGATTGGAGATAGCCGATTACGAGCCAGGAAGCGACCCAGGAAACCTCCGCTGGTACCCTAAGGGACGGATGATAAAGTCGCTGTTCGAGCAGTACGTGACCGAAAAGGTGATAGACTATGGCGGCATGGAGGTTGAGACCCCAGTCATGTATGACATCGAGCATCCAGCCATTGCCCATTATCTTCAGCGGTTTCCTGCTCGACAGTATCTGCTGTGCTCTGATAAGCGGGACTTCTTTTTGAGGTTCAGCGCCTGCTTTGGCCAGTTTCTGATGGTTCATGATGCCCAGTTCAGTTATCGTCAGCTTCCCCTGCGAATCTACGAGATGACCAAATACGCGTTTAGACGGGAGAAGAGCGGCGAGTTAACGGGGTTGCGTAGGCTCAGATGCTTCACTATGCCTGACTGCCACGCCATGGTTGCTGACTTGGAGCAGGCGAAGGAGGAGTTTTTGGTTAGGTTTAAGCTTTCCATGGGGATTCTGGAGAAAGGCTTGGAGTTGAGCAAGGAAAGCGATTACGAGTTGGCTATCAGGGTGACTAAGGACTTCTATGAGGCGAACAAGGATTTTGTTCTCTCCATGGTGAAGCTGTTCGGTAGACCTGTATTGGTTGAGATGTGGGAGGAGCGGTTCTTCTATTTTGTTTTGAAGTGGGAATTCAATTTCATTGACAACCTGAACAAGGCTTCTGCTCTCTCTACTGACCAGATTGACATAGAAAACGCGAAGCACTACGACATGACCTACGTTGACGAAAACGGCGAAAAACAGTATCCCATGGTTCTCCATTGCAGCCCAAGCGGAGCCATCGAGCGAGACGTGTATGCCCTGCTGGAGAAGGCGCACAGAGACTCCTTGAAGGGAAAAGCGCCCATACTGCCCCTGTGGCTGGCTCCCACCCAAGTGAGGATAGTTCCTGTTTCAGAGAAGTTCTTGGATGAAGCTGAAAAACTGATGAAAAAGATCGAAAGCAACAATATACGGGTTGATGTGGACGACAGACCCCTAAGCTTAGGCAAAAAGGTCAGAGCAGCAGAGAAAGAATGGGTAAACTACGTCTTGGTATTTGGCGAAAAGGAATTAAACTCAGACACTCTGCCAGTCCGAGACAGAAAAGCTGGAAAAAAAGCCAGAAACATGAAACTCAAAGAACTGATAAACGAAATAGCCGAAAAAACAGCGGACAAGCCCTTCAAGCCCCTAACATTGCCAAAACTGTTGTCAAAAAGACCGCAATTTGCATTCTAACCCGCAATTTATCCTGTGTGGGTAGGTTTCCATGATAAAAAAGGTCTGTATTTTCGGCAGTTGCAAGGATTTAAGTCAAGAAACAAAAGAAGAAATCTTTCGTTTAGGCAAAATGCTTGCGCAGATGGGTGTTACGGTGATGTCTGGCGGGTTCGGCGGGACAATGGAAGATATTTCTCGTGGGGCTAAATCCGTTGGCGGCAAAACAGTAGGCGTTACCTGCTACGTGTGGGATAAAGGTCTGTATACGAAAGCCAACGAATTTGTTGACGAAGAAGTTGTTGCGGACAGTTTATTCGAAAGAATCGATGTTATGCTTAAAGAAGCGGATGCCTTTGTGGTGTTTCCAGGAGGAACTGGAACACTGCTGGAATTGTCCGCCACGCTTGAACACATCAATAAGGGGTTAATCGAACCTAAACCGATAATTGTCTTTGGAGATTTCTGGAAACCAATTCTTTCCTGCCTAAAAAACGAACCAATCTTCAGCAAGAAAACAAAAAACGCCCGTAACCTTTCCTGCTGTGCAGAACTCGTTACCTTCGTGAACACAACAGACGAGTGTGTTGAAAAACTTAATTCCACTTGCTGTTGAAAAGAAGCCGCAATACAAAATGTTATGAAGATTTGGGTTTGGGGTTAAACTTTAGCCCTATAAAAAAAGAGGGGTGGGTGGTTGAAGCTTATTCCTTGACCATTACTGTTTCAGCGATAGGTGCGTTCTTTTTGACCGATGCGATACCGTTTTTGCATGAAGCTTCTGATTCGTAAGCTTCACCAGTAGCAATAACTTCCCCGTTAGGTGCTTTGAGTCTCCATCTGCACTTGCCTGCCTTGTCAGTAAACATTTCAAATTTTGGCATAGCGGGCAAAACAATCCCCCATTAACATGTATCTTCAAAAAATAAGAACTTTTTGCATGCGCACAATCTATTGTTCTTCTTGGAAGAGCATTTTTCCTTGTTCCGTGTATTCAATGGCGCCCAATTGTTTTAAGAAATCACTTTGGTTTGGGGTTAAAATTTAAATATCTAGTGGATAGTTTATGGTTGAAGTTTTCCTTTCATAGGAGTGTTTGGTATGCCTGAAGAGCTTCTAGTTTACATCGACGGCAAGTATTATCCTAAATCTGAGGCTAAAATCTCAGTGTACGATCACGGTCTCCTGTACGGAGACGGAGTTTTTGAGGGAATCCGAGCCTACAACGGCATAGTCTTCAAACTGAAGGAGCACATAGACCGGCTGTACAGGTCTGCTCACCCAATCTTTCTGAATATACCCCTAACCAAAGCTGAGCTCACCGAAGCCCTGCTGGAGACCCTCAGAAAGAACAATCTAACAGACGCTTACATCCGCTTAGTGGTCACCAGAGGCATCGGAGACTTAGGGCTTGACCCCAGAAAATGCCCCAAAGCCACAATCATCATAATCACTGAACCCAGACTCGTGTTGCATTCGCCTGAGAAGCTTGAGCGGGGAATAAGCACAGTGATAACTTGGGTGAGACGAAACTCAGTTGATGCCGCAACTCATGAACTAAAGTCCCTTAATTACCTAAACAGCATACTGGGCAAAATCGAGGCAAACAACAGTGGCGTGGATGAAGCCCTCTGCCTTGACAAAACAGGGTTTGTCTGCGAAGGCGTCGGCGAAAACATATTCATAGTGAAGGACGGCAAACTTTTGACCCCGCCGCTTTCTTCGGGTGCATTAGACGGCATAACAAGAACCTTTGTTATCAACTTGGCTAAGAAGATGGGAATCGAAGTTACCGAGAGAAACATCACTCCCAACGAGCTGTTCACTGCCGACGAGGCATTTTTCACTGGAACCGCTGCAGAAGTGGCGCCTATACACGACGTGAACGGACGGGTGATAGGAGCTGGAAAGCAAGGTCCAGTTACAAAGCGGATAATGCAGGAGTTCCTGAAAGCCCTTAAGGACCCGAATGAGGGTACGCCCATCCAATAGAACCTACGAATAAAAATAGTGTTTGTTTGTATGGGCATCTATCCGTTTTTTGCTTTTTTGATGTAAACGAGTTTAGGGTATTTCTATGGTAGTGTCTGCTGTTTGTAACCAAGGTATCCTTCCGGAGTCTCAACATAAATTCCAACAGTTTCCGCTCGGTGACCTGACCAATTCCACAAGCACTTCAATGTGACGGTGTCGCCTATTTGAAGCGTGTACGGTAGACCTGGCGGCGATTCCACGGACACTTCTTCGGTTGTATAGTCTTCAAACACTATCTCAACAGTTGTGAGGTTGGCTGCAGCAATCGAGTTTTCAGAGTTTTTAATGGTGATGCTGAAGCTTGACAGAGTAGAGGAGTCAAAGGTGGCGTCTGATACCGATAATTGTGCTGGTTTAGGTGTGGTTTTTGTTCGATGGAATTCGAAGCCCTCTGATGTGTACACGTTGATTGTGGCGTTCATTCCCCGATAGTACGTCCAATCCCACGAGCACACAAAGGTTGTGGATGTGCCTGTGAGAAGTGTTACTGGAATTAATGGGGCTGTTTCGCGTATGTTAACATCTGTTCCGTTCTCCATGGTCACAGTTATCTTGGTGACTTTAAGGTCACTAACCGAAGCTGCAGGATTCTTTACGGTTACGTTGAAGTGCTGGGTGTCAGTTGTAGTGAAAATAGCAGATGAAATCTCCAGCCCCACCGAGGCTGTTTCAATTTCATAAACTGCACCTGACCCTTCCTCAGCTACAACTATAACTTTGAGGGTTTCGCCAGCATAATCTCCCCAATTCCAACCACAAACAAAAATTTCCTCTTGCCCCTTACCCAGTTCACATGGCAGTTCGGGATTTACGGTCAAAATAGTGTGGACTTGGTCGTCTTCGGTTGCAACCGAGATTTCTGTGATTTTTGCTTCTGTGGGTGAATAGGTTGGGTTGAGGACAGTTATGTTGAATGTTTCCGCGTTTTGCATGTTTAAGCCGACGTCAACCACTGAGAGGGTGGTGTTTTCTGGGACTTTGATGTCGAGGTTCAGGTAGTAGCCTGCCAACAGTAGATAGGAGAAGATGGAGCCTATTATCATGGCTAGAAGTAGTAAAAGGATGAGAAGAAGCTTTGAGATGGCGTTTATGTTTCTGGATATTTTCACTTTTTTTCTCTCTTAGGCGAGTCCCCGATTATTGTGTTGGTTTTGGAAGTTTATTATAAATGTTTGTGGACTATTTTAATTCT
>CBFCZR010000061.1:0-9800 GCA_965602795.1 Candidatus Bathyarchaeota archaeon
ATTACTTTACCATACATTTTTGCATTATGCCGATCTACACATACATTTAGTAAAGTATCATTATAATCCTTAACCAAAGGAATTGCTGAACCAATAGGGTCTTCAGTATTTTGATAAATAATTTTTAATACACTATGAAGCTGTTCGAGCCACTCTTTGCTAATAGGAATTTCCATAAATAAAAAAGGGCTAATTTAGTTTTTAGCTTTTGGCTAGATTATCAAAGACTTTCTGATTCTTCTTTATTATTTGTTCCACTGTTTTTTGCAGCTGTAATTTACCTGCTTCACTTTTTACGTTAAGACAGAAAGGTTTTGACATCTTTGCTTCCCTCTTTTTTTTCATATCACGTCACTACTATTTAAGATTACTTCCAAATCGAAAGTAATTATGACTTATGAATAGAAACTCTATATTATTAAATAGCATCGGTCTATATAGACATGCCGAAAACATGCGCGCGCAGAATAAATTGTGTATTTTAGCGGGATATTGAAGTAAAAATCTCTGACAAATAACTTAACAGTATCCCATAAATCAACAAACACTACTTGCAGACGTCTATAATCTTTTGGAGGTCTATCTCGAATGCGCCTGTTGGATTCTCCAGATAAAAGTTGTTGAGAACTTCAGGATGGACTTCTCCGACAACACCGACTTCCATGTCCCCTAATGATATTGTGGCTGCTCTACCCGCCAAGAAACTTGGAGGGTTCGTCTCCTTAGCTATCCAATTTTCTAAGCCTAGGTTCATGAGCAGAGAGTCCATGATGGATTTTATCTCTGTGAAGTTGGCTGTTGGATGAGAGGAAACTGCTGCGGCATGTATTCTTCGTTCTGTACCTGTTTCAGAGTCTGGGTTGAGTGTGATTACGTCGGAGACTTCGAACATTCGTTGAGGAAAAGTGTGGTGTTTGCTGTCTGCTAGGTTCTTCATTAGGCTGGGCAACAGGTCGTTCCGTATTATCGAATATTCTGTGGAAACAGGGTTCGCCAAAGTCACCAAGTTTTCGGCTTTTCTTCGCATCTTCTGGTAATGGTCAACCTCATTGGCGAGAACAAAATTTAGGGCTTCCACAAAACCTAAACCAACCATAATCTGCCTAACATCCGAAGCCCACTCGCTGACTATATGCTGCTTGCCAATAGTCACAGTCGCAGGCGTTGTAGGCGTCAAATTATAGAGACCATAGCCGATGGCAACCTCTTCAACCAAATCGATTTCGTGCAGTATGTCGGTTCGGTAGGCGGGAATCGTAACATCCAAAATTCCTTTCTTAATCCTTTTTGCGTCAAGCCTAGACTTCTGCAACGCCTCCACCGCCTTTGACTCTGACAACTTTAGACCCAACATTTCGTTGGCGTAATCCACCCGCAAATTCATCTTCTGGGGTGCAAGGTCTGGAGTAACCAGAACGCGGTCAGAATATTTGACAGGAACAGCTTCTATGGTGCCGCCCATGTCCGCTAGGGCAGTGACTAGAACGTTCAAGCTTCTTTGGATGGCGTTAAGTTCGGTGCCTGTAACGTCGATGAAAAGGTTCCGCGTATCTTCGGCAACACGGGTCAACTCGCCGTTGATTATGGGCGGAAAAGAGAGAACATCGCCATTTCGGTCCACAATCAGGGGGTACCTTGATGCCCAGTCCACTTCACTCTTGTATGCCATGCCTTTCTCATGTTTCTCCAAGACGTCCTGCGGCGTCATCTCTTCTGTCTTGTCTAACGGAACGAACTTGATTTCGTCTGGGGCACAGGTAACATACAAGAAGGGTGGTTTAACAGCATCCAAGTTGTGGACGCCAATGGAGGCTTTTTTTCTGTCTCTACCAATCATCCAGTGGAGAGCCTCCTGCATCTCCATAAGCTCCCTGATTGCTTCATAGTCGATGTTTATGTCTCGAACAACAGCGGCTACAACGTACGGTCTGACCTCAGCCACACTCGGATCCACCGTCAATGCGATGTTTCCCTTTTTCACCTCAAAGTTGGGCATGCCAGTTTCCCAGCCCATGAGCCCCCGAAAGGCTCTAGCCACTCCACCGTAACTGCAGAAATCAACCCGATTCGGGTTATATTCGATCTTCACGTAGTCCGTGCCGACGTCTTCGGTGTCGGTTCCCAGCCACGGAAGCCACTTAGCCATCTCTTCTACGCTGAGGTCTCGTCCAACAAAATCTGAGAAACGGTCTCTTTCCAAGGTTATCGTTGGCATACCGGAGTCCTCCTTATCCAACCCAAATCATTCTTGTATAACAGCCGAATATCCTCAATGCCCAGCTTAAGAAGAATAAGCCGCTCTAAGCCGCCGCCCCAAGCCAAAACAGGATGCTTAACCCCAAAAGGAGCCAAAACCTCTGGGCGGAAAATCCCCATTCCACACAATTCAACCCAAGTTTTCAGCTCCGGAACGTAGACTGTGGACTGCATCGAAGGCTCAGTGTAGGGGAAGTAGCTAGGCCAGAACTGCACCTTTTCCAGCCCAAGTTTATGATAGAACTCTGTCAAGGTTCCCATCAGGTCCCGAAGCGTCACCTTCTTGTCCATGATTATTCCTTCAATCTGATAGAACTCTGCTAGGTGCTTGTAGTCCAGCTTCTCGTTGCGGTACACCCTGTCCACTGAGAAGACCTTAACTGGCGGCTCCTTATGCTCGGACAGGTAGTGGATAGTTTCAGCTGTCGTATGGGTTCTGAGCACCAATCTTTTAGCCTCTTCTGGGCTCCAACGGTACTCCCAGCCCCTTGAACCAGTCGTCCAGCCGTTCTCATGGGTGGCAGCAACCGCATCAACAACATCTTTTTCGGGCAACTTCCCCTTTTTTGGTTTAGCTAGATAGAAAGTGTCCACCACGTCTCTGGCTGGGTGGTCCTGAGGCTGGAACAGGGCGTCGAAGTTCCAGAAGGCTGTCTGAACAATAGAGCCCCGAATCTCGGTGAAGCCCATCTCCAAGAAAATTTCTCTGATCCTCTGGATTATTTGCTGAACGGGATGAATCTTTCCGAGGAGAACTTCAGGTCCAGGAGCCTTCACATTAAACTTTCTAAGCTTTGCTTTTCGCCAGTTTCCTGTTCTGATAAGCTCGGGGGTTAGCTGGCTGACCTCTTCCTGAACCTCAATGCCCTTCTTAACCAGAGTCCATCCTTTATCCGTTAATTCTAGCGTTCTCAGGGTTTTCTCTTCGGTTTCCACGAGTTGACGTCCTTTCAGAACAGAAACAGTTTCCTGCATTTTCGGGTCTAATTCCTCAACCGTTAGAGACCCCTTCTCAGACAATAGACGCAGAAGCTTTTCGTCTTCTCCAAGCTGCGGCGCCTTCAAAGATTTCAGGGTGCCTTTTTTTATTGTTGCCCAGCCCTTTCGGTTAAGCCACCCCAACGCCACGGACATAAACTTCTTTTCCAATCCTGCTTCCTGAACAGCAGAGTTAACTTTTGCTTCGCCGCCAAGCTTGACTAGAGCGTTGAGGAGTCGCCTCTCTGGGAGCCCTATTTCGGCGTAACTTTTCCCTTCTTCACTCAACTGGATTAAGGTGTGCTTTGTCTCGTGTGTTATGGTTAGTTTTTTTTCTGTTAGTGTGAGGGCAGCCCGCATAACTGCGGCGTGTGCTAAACCGCTGGCTTCGATTATATGGTCAACTGGGGCTTTTCCTTTCAGCTTTTCTAGGGCAAGCAAGGTTTTCTGTTCATTTTCCCTGAGTTCAGGCACCTGTCTTTCCTCCATAACACACCTAAGGCACTGTATGAATTGTGAACTTGGTTTAGCTTTATGACAAGAAGGCTTTAAAGGTTTCAACATTTAGAGAAGAAAAAACCAACCAAGTTTTGGTTGACTAGTTAACTTCCAATATTTCCCGTGCTTTGTCAACAAGTTTTTCCCGTTTTCTTTGATGTTCCTTAACAAAATTGAGAATAATCTTTTTTGTTCGAGCCTTGTGCTCTCCACACATGAGGTTTCCGCATTTGCAGCACTTGTAGGTTTCCACCACTTCTTTGTCGTCTTCAACGAAATGGCACATCTCAATCTCGTATATGGGGCAGGTCTCCGGAACTCCCCCCAGCTTCTTCTGCTCCTCCACAGTAGCCCTTCCGCCAGTAAAGGCGCTCATAATCTTCTTGCCTATACTTTTGGGACTCTCGCTCAAAGTGAAGTAGCTCATCGGATTTCGCTTAGACATCTTGGGAGAACCATCCAGCCCCTTCAAAATCTTATGATACGTAGAAGAGGGAGGGACGAACTGGAATTTGCGACGAAACTTGTTAGCTAAATCTCTGGTCAAACGAAGGTGCGCATCCTGGTCTACCCCCACAGGGACCACGGTTGGTTTGGGTCCACCAAAATCTTTGAGTTGAGGCATAAGTATGTCTCCCGCCTGCACAAGAGCCGAGAGATACAGCCCAATGTGGCGTTCGCCGTAGATTGCTTTCATGGTGGCTAATGTTACGCCAGCTCCGAAATGGAGTGCTAAGTCTCGGACCCGCTGCTCCTTATACTGCCTGTAGATATGTCCTTTTTTGGGGTCGAAGCCTAGTGCCAGCAGGTCTGCAACGTTGCCGACAGCGATTTTTTCTGTTTTTTCGAAGGGCAGCCTGTTGTCTTCGTAAGCCTCTATGTCTGCGATGGCGTAGAAGGCTTGGGCTCCCTGCTGCTGAAAATAGATGATTTCTTTGGCGGTCATGAGGGTTCCTAGGTGGAATTCTCCTGTGGGTTTGATTCCGCTCATCACAGCGAAGTCTCCGCCCTGCTTCATCTTTTCTAGAATACGGTCGAAGTCTCTGTGGCCGAAGATTACGCCTCGCCGCATGTACATGCTGGGGTCAGTTATCCTCGGCAGAAGGGAGTCGAATTTTTGTATGCCAAATTCTTCGTAGAGGTGATTGTAGTCGTCAACCACTGTTGTTCCCCAAGGGTCAAGCACAGACTTCCGGTCATCAACATCAGCCAAATTAGGTTCCACCTTTGCTAAACCGTAGAGTTTAGATGTTTAAAGGTTTTCGAAAGACGAACAGTACTCACGCCTGAACTCCCTATCCTTAACTCTTTTAACTCTCCTTGCGGTTTAATGAAGTTCGTGTATGAGTATGGCAGTCCCTGAAGAAGATTTACAGAAACAGCGGCGCGCCTGCAAAATCGGAAGAGAAGTTCGGGAAGAGATGCGGAGAACCGTTAAAGAAGGAATGCCAATCATTGACATTTGCGAGAAAGCAGAGTCTTTAATTAGAGAAAAGGGAGGCGAACCAGCTTTTCCCTGCAACGTCTCTGTTAACGAGGTTGCCGCACATTACACGTCGCCGCCAAACGACAAGCAGACCATACCTGAAAGAGCCATAGTTAAAGTGGACCTCGGCGTTCACATTGACGGCTTTATAGCAGACACAGCAACAACCGTCTGTTTCAATCCAGAATATGATGACATGGTTAACACCGCGAAAGAGGCACTGGAAAAGGCTGTGGAAATACTTCGACCTGGACTCTCCATGACCCGTTTCGGCGCAGCAATCCAAAAAGTCATCAAGACGCGGGGATTCAAACCTGTCTCCAACCTGACAGGTCATCTAATCAGAAGATACATAATACATGCGGGAAAGTCTCTACCCAACGTCTTTAACCTGTCCACATCCAGAATAAAAGAGGGAGAAGTCTACGGAGTTGAACCCTTCGTAACAGTTGCGAATGCCGCGGGCAAAGTTGAGGAACTGCGGGAAGCCTACATCTTCCGTTACCAAAAACACAAGTCCCTGAAGGACCCATACGCTAAACAGATTTTGAAGTACATAAAAAATAATTTCAGGACCCTCCCCTTCACTGAAAGGTGGTTGAACAAATTTCAGTCCTCCAGTCGCTACAAAAGCGCCTTCGCTGAGCTTCTTTCGTCTAAAGCCGTGATAAGCTATCCCGTTTTTGTTGAAGCAAGCAGAAACCTTGTGGCGCAAGCAGAATACACTATTATGATTGTAAAAGACGGGTGTGAAGTGTTAACCTGAAAAGGTTAACTTTCTTTTTTCTTAGCCTCGCGGTAGATTGCGGTTATCCTCATCGTTTCGTTGCATTTCTGGCAAGAGCCTGTTTCTTTGAAGATGTAGTCGTCTCTCTTGAAGTCTCGAATGCTTTTGAAATCGCACTTCGGACATTCCAGCGTGGTTATCACTCGTGGCAACTCAAGGGTTACATGTGCCTGTTTTCCTCTGCTCTGCAGCAGCATGTATATTGATAGAGCCAATCCAAAGAATCCGATAAGCAAGAAAGAGTAAGAATTGAGGTTGTCGGTTTGCTCAATAAGGGACTGCACTGCTATGAAGAGAGCAGCTAATGAAAGAATAAAGAAAACCAGTATTATCACAAGAAGAAATGGAGAAGCATTTCTAGCGTTCTTAACAGTATCAGCCATCTTTTTCACCTACTGCCCAATCCCTATCGTATTCCCGATTCCCGCTATTATGACGTTATCGCCCTTCTTGGTCCTTTCCATAATCAGACGCTTTATTCTCTCTATCACTGGGTCAGCCGCCTCGAAAATCTCTTTTCGCATTGGAGAAACTGCGTCTCCGATGTCCTGCTTGACAACAATTGCGTTCACAGGAATCTTGTTTTTAAGTATCGCATCTTCTATCTTGAACTGTTCGACTCCTGGTCCACCAATGGCAGCACCTACTCCCTCAGCTACTGACCCTACTTTTTCGCCTTCAAGTTTCAGCGCCGCATCTATCATGATGATTGTGGAAATCTTCCCTTTCTTTTCTTCTATGAGATTTTTTATGCCTTCTCCAGGTTTGCCCACGTTTCCTCCTGGACCTTTAGCCTTAAGAACATAGGCGGTTCGACCTTCTATGGACACCTTGGCTGCAACCACATCCCTAGCTATTTCTCGTGTTTTATGTCCATGCATTAGTTTGGCAGCGACTAGTGCTCCAGCGCCGTCGCCGATGGGTTGACCGACTGAGAAGGCTCTTAATGCTTGGGCATAGGCTTCTGCTTGTTTCATGATAAGGGGTAGAACCATCTGGATTTGCATGATGATGTACAGGCTTAGGGTTTTTTTTCCTAGTAGATAGAAGTGTCGAATAACTTTGTATATCATGTTTAGCGCCATGGCAGCTTCCAAGGTGTTCTCTAGATTGTTGATTTGGGTTTCATCTGCTTCTGGTGCCATGAGCTTAACTTCGTCTTTGAAGCGGACATCTCTAACATCGAGGACGTGCTCCAACTTCCAGACTATGCCAGAGGGATCCATGCTCTGTGGCTCTATGGCTATGTACTCCAGAAATTGGTCAATCCGCTCAGTGGGGTCTCCTGAAGGTTTCCCTATCTCCTTTATTGTCTCCATTGCTTTCTTTCGACCGTCATCTCGTATTAACTTGAGACGACGCAGATGGGTTTCAACCTCTCTCAGCATCACCATCATTTGGATTCGCTGACCGTAAAACATGAAAACCACGAAAAAGCCGAGAAAGATTATTTGTACAATCCAGCCTATGATATCGTTTCCACCGAGTAGCATCGCTGCGAGAGGAAGAAGCATTTACATTCACTCTTTCTCAAAAAACTACGAGGTTAGTAATAAATTTTGAGTATTTCCAAGAAATAGTTTCAGGACATGTTAAGGAACCAGTTATGCAAAAGAACAGCTACTTTTTGAATGCTTAGAAGATGATAAGAGATTGCCAGCTTTTCCGGCTTCACATGGCCGAAGACCATACTAGCACCGGAAACGGAGCATGGCTTAACTTCTGAGTTCGGAATGGGATCAGGTGGGTCCCACGCCCTATGGCCGGCAACCTTTTTATCATCCATACTCAAGCTTTTTTAAGGTTTCGCTTCTTGTTCAAGAAACCTATATATTGTGAACTTGTAAAATGTTGGTGGATGTGGGGCCGTAGTCTAGCCACGCCCTGTCTTTCGATGGGGCGCTAGAAAGGGATGACGACAGTCGTACCGGCAAACGGTGCCAACCGTTAAGGGCTCCAGAAATAAGCAATGGGTTTGCTGACCAGTCTCTGGGATGACGAGATTCTGGAGCGAGGAGAAACCCGTAGGGACGGGGATGAACTGTTCCGGGTAAAGGTCGTCGGTTCAACTCCGGCCGGCCCCACCATTCACCTTTCTTGCAGGTTCTTTTCTAGTTGTGTGTTAAAAGATGAAAGTTAGCATTCGATTGTGTAGTCGAAATATTTGTCGTATGGGTTTTCTAGTGCCATCATTTGTTTTATGGTTAGATTTTCAAAGTGTCTTCTGAATGGCCGCATCGAATTGTTGTGAGCAGAAATGGCAACGTTGACTTTTTCTCTTTTCATTAATTTCAGCAGATCCTCTATGAAAGATAGAACTCTTTTTTCAACCGTCTTTATTGATTCGCCTCCGGGAGGGGGGACGTCATAGGATCTGTGCCAGAGGTCAAATTGTTTTTTGCCGTATTTTTTGATTATAGTTTGGTGATGTTTTCTCTCAAGGTCTCCGTAAGACCTTTCTATCAGCCTATCATCTACAATGACTTTCTTGCATTCTGGGTGGTACTTCAGGACTATCTTGAGACTGCTGGAAGAACGGGAAAGACTCGTCTTAAACGCTACTTGAAACTTTTTATCTTTTAGTTGTTCAGCTATCAAATTGGCTTGCTCTATTCCTTTAGGGGTCAATCTCGAATTTACGTGTCCGGTGAATCGTTCGCTTCTATTAAAATTGGTTTCACCGTGCCTAAAGAGGTAGATGTGAAGTTTCATGGCATAATCACTTTCAGAAGAAGGTGTTAGTAGACGTAGACTATGTTTACCATTATGTTTGCTGTGCCGTTTGATGGGTCGTCATAGCCGACTCTTATTTCTAGGTTTGAGGTAGGCAAGACTGGAAATCTGAAAAACCTGTCTTCTCCAAGAATCAGTTTTTCGTTGTAGAATATGAAGTCGCTTCTAGACCAGATTACCTGAACGTAGATTTCGCCTGTGTCTGTTGTTGCCACACCCTCAATTTTGTCAAATTTGATGTACCCGGCATAATCTATTTTTTTACTCAACGAGATATATGTGTCTGCTTTCACATTTTCAAGATAATTGTCCATCAAAACTTCAGATTTGTCCAGTTCTACTATCTCAGTTAAGTTACTAATTTGCTCGCTGAGGTTATCGATTTGGCCTTGAAGAGCATCCTTTTCAGAAATCAGGGAGGAAATCTGTGCGTCTTTATCTGCCAGTTCAGAGTTCAAAGAAGCGATAGCTCCGTCTTTGTATTTTAGAATCGAGCTGTAGAATGCAATTACTGTAACTATCGCAGTTATTAAAATAATGCAGATTACTGATTCAATGGTGACTATTCTGCGACTAGCTTTTTTTTCACCCATCTTATCCCGCACCAAACCCACAGTTATTTCTCATTCGTTTTTAGCCTAAAAGATTTTTTGTAAAGTTTTTTTGACTAAAAAGAAAAAAGCGGCGCATTTCATGTCAAGATTTCTTGACAAAGCGAAATTTTTATCGTTCTGGAATAGAACAGCAGGTGACCGTGAACACGGTCGATAATAAACAGCACCTTTCCTATCGAACACATAAAGTTTTAAATGAAATCGGTGTTCATCATAAGCTACCAGATTAAAGGCTGGTGGTTTCTCTGTTCAGGCAGAGATGAGGGGCCGTCGGCTAGCTTGGTCCAGGCTCTGAGACTTGGACTCTCGGGACTCCGGTTCAAATCCGGGCGGCCCCACCAAAATCGCTTCTCACAGAAAGGTTAAAGATATTTTTGTGTTGGCGCTTGGTTTTTACGAAAAAAGCTGTTTTTCAACAATGAAGTATTATTAGGCTCCTAATATGAAT
>CBFCZR010000062.1:0-9574 GCA_965602795.1 Candidatus Bathyarchaeota archaeon
ATGCCCATCAGCCGAGCGTCTTCTTCGTCAAAGGTGATGGAGAGAAGCTCCTTGTGGAATATTCCCAGAATCAGTATCGTCAAGACTCCAAGAATCGACACAATAATGAGGTCACTCTGGTCGATGGTGAGGATTGAGCCGAATAGGAAACTGAAAAGCTCAACATTGAATCCGCCAGCCAAACTTATTATAATCAGACCTGCAGAAAACCCTACTGCTAACATTACAGCTATGGCAGAGTCAGACTGAGCCAAACCTTTGCGTCTCATGTAAGATATTCCTAAAATGGCTAGAATCGAAACCAGAAGCGAAGTCAAAATTGGGTTGACGCCAAGAAACATCCCCAACGCTATGCCCCCAAAGGCGGTGTGCGCTATTCCATCGCCTATCATCGCCTCCTTCCGCAGTATCAGAAAGAGACCAACCCATGCGCAAGCCAAAGCCGCTATAACTCCGCCCAACAGCGCATGCTGGAAGAACTGGAACTCCAGAAGCCTGAAAATCTCAATTATCTCGTTCATCTTCGAAAACCCTTTTACATTCATGCTTGTGGAAGACAAAGTGGAAGTGCTCGCCGTAGGCTTTTCTCAGAACCTCTTCGGGCTCCACACCTTCAGTTATTTCAGCCACGTTAACCCATTTGTTGACGCACATAACCTTGGACATACGACAGAAAACCGCTGTCAAATCATGAGTCACTATCAGAATGGTGATGCCCCTAGTAACGTTAAGGTCGCTAAGTTTCTTGTAGAACTTCTCCTGAGTACTAGCATCCACGCCAACCACAGGCTCATCCAAAAAAATAATTTCCGGATGCCTAACCAACGCCTTAGCCACAAAAACCCGCTGCTTCTGTCCCCCAGAAAGCTGCCCAATCCGTTTGTTTGCAATATCAGATATTCCCATAAACTCAAGGGCTTCATCTACAGCTGCCCAATCTTCTCGTTTCAACGTTCTTCCCATGTTACCTCGGTTCACCCTGCCAAGGGACACTAGCTCTCTTACTGCCAACGGAAAATTAGGATCAAAATTAACTGCATGTTGAGGCACGTAGGCGACTTTTTCCCAGTCGGAGAATGATTCTATGTTCTGGCCGAAGAGACGGATTGTTCCCTTGGTTTTAGGTTGAATGTTCAGGAGTGATAGAATGAGTGTGGTTTTGCCTCCTCCGTTGGGGCCCACTATTCCAACGTAGTCTCCTCTGTGGATTGTGAAATCAGCGTGTTCGATAACTCGAGAGTTTGACCTATCTACGTAGAGGTTTGAAACCTCCAGTATGGGAGTTTTTTCTTTCATGACGCCCGATTCACTATTATCTGCCATTTCATTTCAACTTTGCCTTATTCCTATGAAGCTTCTAATCCTGTCTTTAGGTTTTCCAAGTTTTTCTCCTGTTGCCCAAAGTAATCTAAACCATCTATAACGCCGAGCATGAAGTAGAGCTTCAGAATCCTCACACTCTGGTCTGTACGGGTCTCCAAATCGTTCTTCAGGGTTTGGATGGATTCAGCTGTGTAAACTGGGTCCACATACACCACGTAGGTCTCATGCTCTATCATCATGTCGACGAGGTTGGCGTAAACTTGGGCGCTGGGCTGCTCGTCCGCGGAGATGCCTATAACTCCGTGCTGTTTGAAGCCGTACCTGTCAGCAAGGTATCCAAAGGCAGCGTGGGCAACAAAAATATCTTTCTTACTTGTAGTTGAGAGCCCAGACAGGTATTTGCTGTCCAGTTCTTCGAAGCGTGTCTTCAGGTTTTGCCAGCGTTCACTGTAGTAGCCCTCATGGTCTGGGTCCTTCTGAATTAGAGCCTCGTATATGTTTTGAGCCTGCTGTTCCGCTAGGAAGGGGCTTATCCAGGTGTGGGGGTCATAGAGTTCTCCATGTTCATGCTCGTCAGAATGTTCTGTTTCAGTTTCAATAAGCTGTACTCCCTTGGCGGTCTCTACTATGATTTTGTTGCTGGTGTGGATGGCAGAAAGTACATCGTCCTCGAACCAGTGGTCAAGAGACGCCCCATTATAGATTATCACATCAGCCTCGTCTACAGCTAAAATATCAGCGAATGACGGCTGCCAAGTGTGCACCTCAGTGTTGTCGGGTATAAGCTGCGTGACAGTCACTTCTTCTCCGCCTATCTGCTGAGCGAAAAAGGCGAGGGGATAGAATGTGGCTACAACTTTCAGTTTATTGCTCTCTGTTTTGTTTTGTTGTGGGTAGAGCGCGGTGGCGGATATCGCTGTTAGGACAATTATGATTGTTGCGGTAACGAAGAGTTTCTGGCGTTTGTTCATTTGGCTGTACCTTTCTTTTGTTTAGTATGTGTAACATGGAACTTTATTAAATTTTTGCCGTTTTTTAATAAAACATATTTAAATGTAAGCGTAGATGTTAATAACTTGGTGAGCGACGTGACAATAATCAGCGTTTCAGTTCCAGACAAACTTCTAGAGCGCGTGGAGAACTCCATCAAGGAGCAGGGATTCGCTAACCGATCAGAGATTATCCGGCAGGCTTTGAGAACATTCATTATGGAAAGCAGAAGCCTCAGGGAGCTTGAGGGCGAAATCGCGGCGTCCATAACCATCATATACGACAGAGGAATGAAGAACGAGCAGATATCTGAAATCCAGCACAGCTTCGGAGATATAATCTCAACCTATCTGCATGCCCACATAGAAGAAGACTACTGCCTAGAAGTAATCGTGGTAAAAGGAGAAGCAGACAACCTAAGAAAGCTGGTGGACGCATTCCGAACCAACGAACACATCAACCAAATCAAAGTCTCTGTACTAAAAACTTCCAAAAGACCGACAGCATAAAACTTCTAAACTGTAGAAAAAGAGACTGAAAAAAATTATTTAACAGATGTACCTTTTTTGTGGAGAATTTTGGAGTTTTTCTTTGTGGCTGTTCACTGATGTGTCGCCCCACATTAAAACCCAGTTATCTGAGTTAGGTGCTTCTTTAGTCATAACGATTTTGTTAAAGCCTGCCTCCTTGGCTCGAAGGCGCTGAGTTAATAAGTTTTGTAAGAGTTGCTCGCTCCAATCGCATAAGATGTGTGCTTGTCGGTTGTCTACATCAACTGCCAAGATGTGAAAGAAGTAATCTCCTATCTGAATGTCTTTCATTTTGCATGTCTCGTCTGTTTTCTGTATTATTTCAATTGTGTGAACTAAGACACTGGTTTTGTCTGTTCTGATGATTAGGTAGAAATCGTCACCTACAAATGTGCTTGCGAAGTTCTTCATCAGATCGATTTTGCTCATTTTTCCTCAAAGTGTTTTGTGGACTCTAAAGATTTAACGGACATTTCTGTTGGTGGAATATATCGGAAACCGATAGGTGTTGCTTGTTGTGGGGGTTTTTTGCCTAAACTACTGTATATCTTGAGTCTTAAGACGTAATATTTATATTCTGCGCCAATAATCATACTATCAATAAAACATCTGTAGGTGAAGAACTCAAATGGCACAAACAACACACGAAATGAAAGAATTAGAAAGACAATTGATCCTAGCGCGAGCAAACATGCGTGCAGATCAAGAAAAATTAGAATCATTAGCGGCATCTTCAAAACCTTCCGTCATGGCAGTGGGCATCGGCGGAGCCGGATGTAACATAATCAGTTGGGTAAAACAAGAGGGCGTAGCTGGCGGCAGACTCATTTCTGTTAACACTGACGCAAACCATCTAGCTATTAGCGAAGCTGACAGACGAATTCTGATAGGCGAAAAAACATGCAAAGGACTTGGATGTGGTGGCTACCCAAAAATTGGAGAAGAAGCAATGCACGAAAGCATTGAAGAGGTCTTCAGCGAAGTTGAAAAAGCAAACATTCTGTTTCTTGTAGCTGGTTTAGGTGGGGGCACCGGAACTGGAGGTATTGTTCAACTTGCAAGAGAGTTGAAGAAAAAGTTTGAGAAAGATCCAGTTCCACGTTTAGTCGTTGGCGTCGCAACTCTTCCATTCCAGATCGAAACTGCACGAATGGGCGCAGCAAAAGCTGCGATACAGCAACTCAAACACGCCTGTGACACTGTCGTTATAATCGACAACGACAGGCTTAACCATCTTGCGGGTGGTCTGCCGTTCCAAGAAGCTTTGGGCGTAGCCAACACTACAATTGGAAAATTCGTCAAGGGAGTAACTGAAACCATCACCACTGCGAGTCTAATTAACCTCGACTATGCTGACTTGAGGGCAATCATGCGCGGTGCTGGGCTTGCCTCAATCGGAATTGGTCAAGGAAAAGAAGATGGCAAAGTAGAGCATGCTGTTGAAAGAGCTATAAACGAACGGTTGCTTGACGTTGAAGATATCACAAAGGCTCGCGGAGTGCTGATACACATCGCTGGTGGCGAAGACATGACCCTCGAAGAAGTCCATAGTGGAGGAGACCTAATCAAACGTTACATGCCACCGAGCACTAAGATCATCTGGGGCGCAAAAGTCGACCCGAACCTAAAAGGCAAAGCTAGCGTCATGGTAGTCATAACCGGAGTAGAAAGTGCATTCCTTAAAACTAACAAAAAACGCCTTGGCCGTCTCAAACTCCCGTGGTAAACACCAACACTGACCGCCAAATGTGAACAAGTCATGGGGCTCATACACGCCTCATAATATCCCTTTTTCTAAAATTTGATATTTTTCCTAAAATTTTGTGATAACATCGCAGCCCACGGCACACTCACACCAAAATTAACTTCGCTGTTTCTTCCGTAACTCTTTGAACGAAAAAAGTAGCCAACCACATTTATAGAAGTTCCAATGGTACCCACTACGCGGACCTCACTCTTTACAATTCAATAGTTCTAGCATGTTTCCTGTGTTATAGCAACCTTAATAGCTGTAGTAATCTAAATACAGAAATCACTGGTATAGTTGATGTGATTTGCTGTGAACCGAAAATTTGTTCTGCCATTGTTTTTCGTGCTTGTGGTTATGCTTTTTTCAGGCGTACAATTTGCTTCAGCTCAAGGAAACGTCGGCGTCGAGGTGGGTCAGACCGCTGACTACACTTATGCTGTCAGTGCAACTGAGAGGGACAGTAATGGAAATTTAACTACGTCCACGCCATTCACTGTGGATTACCTTGAAACGATTACGATTCAAGGGATTTCTGGAACCAATGTTACCTTTGAATTCGAAAGGGATTTGCTTAATGGAACTGAAGAAGCAGGTATGTCTTGGGTAGATGTGAGTAACGGGAACGGCACTGGATTTTTTGTTGCTATTTCAGCAAATATCAATGCGGGTGCCATGTTATATCCGGATTGGGTAAATGAAAATGGAACCTCTGAAGGCGCTCCCTACGTAAACGAAACTATTAGTTTGCAGTATGGGGACACAATGATGGATGTCAATCATCTGAATCTTACATATTGGGTTGACGAGCAGCCTCGTTCTGAAAATTATTATTGGGAAAAATCGACGGGTTTAATCGTTAAATGGACCATTACAGGCTCAGAAACTGCTGAAGATGGCACGGTAGAGACTGTGAATGTTCATTTTCAGAGAGTTGGTTTACAGCAGGTGTTATACCCGTATATTGACAGCGACGCCTATCCGGTGACGGTGAACACCAACTCCACTCTATTAGGATTCGAGTTCAATCAAACAGAAAAGCAGGTGAGTCTAAAAGTAACCGGCAAAACCGGAACATCTGGTTCCTGTGAAGTTACGTTTCCAGATGGTTTGCTTTGGGACACTTTCTCCCTGAGCATGGACGGATATACTTTGGTGGAAGGCGATGACTACACCAAAACATATGACGGAACATACTATACATTTTCCATCAGCTACATTCACAGCAGTCACACCATCGAAATCGTAGCCTCTGAAGCTGTCCCCGAGTTTCCAGCATGGATGATTCTGCCCTTATTCATGACCGCAACGCTGCTGGCGGTTATGCTCTACAGAAAACGGCTCCGTCACCATCAAACGCTCTAACTTCGGTTCCTACAAGCTAACCGTGCAAAACTGTGTGCTGTTGTTAACTGTTGCGATTCAGTTTTTCTTTCGCTAATTCAGTTATGCCGCTTTTCCATGCTTGCTCAGTCTTTTCATTGATTGTTTCCTCGTTGTGTTCTGGGAAAATGCCGTGCATCAGTTGATGGAGTATTGTGTACATCAGTTCAAGAAGTCCAATTGGCGGGGGCGTTTCCTGAGTTAGGGTGTTGTGAAAGAACTTTTTTGATATGCGGATTTGTCCCTTCTTGTTGATGTGTGCCCCGCACTCTTTTTGGCATTCTTTGCATGAGCACAGATTATACGAGAAGTATAGTGCACGGGTTTTCTGTTCATTGTCCAGTTGGGTTGTTGACTCCAAAACAGCTAAAACCGAATCGCAAAGTGCGTCCAAAATCTCTTCTTCGTTACGTGCAACATGCGAAGAAACCAACAGCTGGCCTAGCGCTTTAATGTCTTCATTGATGTTGTGTTTCTTTTTGTAGTTTATCCAGTTTCTGTGAAGGGAAGATGCTGGTTCAAATTCGAGTTTTTTCGTTCTTTCACACCCCAACAACCATCAAGTACAATGCGACATTTCTGTGTTTGCTAGATTTAAACTTAGAAATCGTCACCGCCGCCTTTTTTGCGACGTGCGCCCTCCATCAACTCTTTAGTAAAACATTTTGGGCACCTAGAAAAAGGAATAACTTCACATGAGCCGTCCTCAAGTATTATCTTAATAACATCCTCATCAGTCAAATCGGCGCCACAATCCACACATTTACGCTTACCCAAAGTTATGAACCCCATTGGAAAGTGTTTGCTTACATGTTGAATCAATTGGTAGCCCGGGGGAGATTCGAACTCCCGTCAGAGGCTCCAGAGGCCCCCATGATTGACCGCTACACCACCGGGCTTAATTTTCTGTTATGTTACAGGAAAGTTCTGTTCTCATTAATAAATCTCTCATCATTCTCCTCTTCGGGAGCCAAAATTGACGAAAAAGGGCTTCCTGTACGTATTATTTCACCTGATACATAGTAAATGCTGACAAATCGTAATGCTTATATATCAAGTCATATCCTCAAAGTTACTACGGCGGGTCCAGATGTACGTTTCTGAACCCTAAAAGGAACTCAAATCACGTTAGAAACGGAATTCTCGCCACAAAACTTGCCGAGGCGAAAAGTTACGCAAAAAAAAGATATTTCCCGCAAAATAACTGAAAAATGTCCCGAATGTGGAAGCCCCAACCTTATCCACGATTATGATACTGGCGAGACCATCTGCGGAGGCTGCGGACTAGTCGTCCGAGAACAAATGATGGATAAGGGTCCGGAGTGGCGAGCCTTTACTCAAGAAGAAAAAGCTTCCAGAAGCCGCGTTGGAGTACCCACCTCATATTCTGTTCACGACAAAGGATTATCCACAGCCATAGGACGCGTAGACAGGGACGCATTCGGACGCAAACTTCCCCTCTCTACGAGACTGCAGATGTGGCGGCTTCGGAAATGGCAGATACGTTCACGAGTTCACTCCTCTATAGACCGAAATCTTGCCCAAGCCATGGCAGAGCTGGATCGCCTTTCCGACAAATCATATATTCCCGGTCCAGTCAAGGAGAAAGCCGCAATCATCTACCGTAAGGCTTTGGACAAAGGACTAGTGCGGGGCAGATCTATTGCCGCAATCGCCGCTGCCTCATTATACGCTGCTTGCCGAACCACCGGAACCCCTAGAACTCTTCGGGAGGTTGCTGAAGCCAGTTTTGTGGACAAGAAGGATGTGGCTCGTTGTTACCGTCTGTTGCTTAGAGAGCTGAACGTTCAGATGCCGATAGCTAACCCGCTAACTTATGTTTCTAAAATCGCTGAGCGAACAGGTATCTCCGGTCCGACGCAGGGTCACGCAATAAAGATTCTTCATGAAGCTAGGAGAAGACGCGCCGCTGCCGGCAAGGACCCTATGGGTTTGGCTGCTGCTGCGCTGTATATTGCTTGTTTGGTGAAGAATGAGAAGAAGACTCAGAAGGATATTGCTGAGGCTGCGGGTGTAACTGAGGTTACTGTCCGGAACAGGTATAAAAGTTTGAGGCGACAGTTGGGCATAGAGTTGCCCGATTAGCCTGTTTCCTTTGTTTTTGTTAGCTCCATCACTATAGGTCCCTTGTACCCACATTCTGTGCATACATAATTTCTGGGGGTTATTCCGTACAACCAGGGATTCATGTGAGAAATTTTTTTGCTTCCACATTTTGGGCAAACGTTGATTGTTTTTTCGCCTACTTTCTTGTGTTTCAGCCCTTTCAGTACTTCGCGGAAATCTGCGAGTATGCCCATTTTGTTTCTCTCATCTGCTATTGAAGCTCAACGTTTTCTTCTGGGTAGCCCTGATTTATGAGGTAGGTTCTGACTTTGTCTCGGTGGTCGCCTTGCAGGATAATTTCTTCGTTTTTTGCTGTTCCTCCGCAGGCGCAGAATGATTTGAGTTTCTGGGCTAGTCGGCTTAGGTTTGCTTCTTTGTTGCTGATGCCGTCGACAATGGTTACTGCTTTTCCCCATTTTCTGCTTTCTAAGCGCACTCGTATTCGTTGTTGTTCTTTGCCGATTTCTTCACAGACACAAATATCTTTAGGTAGTCCGCAGGTAGGACAAATTTCAGCCATGATACTCAACTGTAACAGGCACCGTTGACCTATATAAAATTTTCAATGCTTTGCCTCTTGATTGCCGTTAAGTGTTTATTAACAAAGCGAACATCCGCCTTTCTGTACATCAAGGCTTTTGGTTGATGAAAAACTATTGACTGCATAACTTTGACTGTAACTTGCGGTGTGAAAAAAGGTGGTAAGAATGGTGCAGGGATTTATGTTCATCCTGTTTCTTCGACTACTATCATTGTTAAGGTTGACCTGACTTTGTCTAAGCTTCGCAGATTCCAGGTGACGATTTCTCTGAGTTTATCCATGGTTTCTGCCTTAACCGTGGCTACAAGGTCATAAACGCCGTAAACCATGAAAGTATCTTTTACAAAGTCCATTTTTTTCAGGGATTCCCGAACGCTGTCCACAGCACCCGTCTCTGTGGTTATCAAAACATACGCCATAGGCATAACAACATCTCCAAACCCATTTTTACCCAGTGGATACCCAACATATCCCAAACTGAAAATAAATAACTTGCCCAACAGCAAGCCAAAACTGGGTCTCTATTACCACCAGCGAATATAATCGCCTTTGACGTTAGTGTTTGTGGCCTATGGCTAGGAATTTTTTCTTTTCTGTCGATGAGAAAGGATAACTGAGTATTCCTTCAATGTTGTTGTTTGTGTGTGCGGTTTCGTTGTTAAGTTTGATGAGGGTAATCACCATTTCTTCGATTGCGTTTGGGTTTATTCGGTACAGGGTTTTTCTTTGGTCGCGGGGGTCTTTCTCTTTCACGACCACTTTTCCTAAGCTTCTAATCACGTTCAGTATCTGTCTTTCGGACAAATCTTTGTCATAGTATTTTTTCAATCCCGCTTTGATTTGGCGAAGGGAAATAGCGGTGATTGCTTGATTCTGTTTTCGTGATTTCTGGAGAATAACCGATAATACGGCGAGTTTGGTGTCAGATTTATT
>CBFCZR010000063.1:0-9427 GCA_965602795.1 Candidatus Bathyarchaeota archaeon
GTTTCCCGTATGGATTAAAGGGGTCAAGACCCGACAGTTCGTCTTCAGGTATTAGTGTGTTATATAGGAATCCGTCTCCGAACTTCTCCAGTTGAGCTTCCGCAACAACTTCAGGTTCTTCCAGAATAACCGCGTCAGTGGAATTTCCCCTTAGAGCAACCCAACCTAGCAGACTCACGCTTGCAAAGATTGACTCGGGTTCTTCAAAGCTAGAATCCCAAAATCCTGACGAGCTACCAGTCCTTGATTCTCCTACATTCCATGTTCCGAATGAACCACCTGCTTGAAAGGGATGATGATCGCCAAAGAATTCTTCACTGTTGAAGATTTCAACTAAACGACCAGTGTAGATCAGCCCTTCAGCTGTTTCGTTTCCGCTTCCAGACACAGGCATCAGATCACTGTTGTAGATAATGCCCTCAAACAGTCCCAGATTTCCAACGAATCCATTGTCTGAATAGAACTTCACTAAATATACCAGTAATTTGGCATCACAGGGATCAACGTCTTCAGATAAACGTGTGAGATTACATGCAACGCAGTAATTGACTCGCGGAATCCCTGGTTCGGTAGCATTTGGATTTTGTGAATCAGGTAAAAAACCACCGTTCGGTACATAAGTACCCGTTATTTGCTCAATATATGCATATTTTAATTCGACACCCAACAGTTGTCCAGAACCACCTGCAACAGGCTCGATTGCTAAATTTGTGTATAGTAGAGGTGCTGCCAAGAAAACACCAAGCAACAGAGCAACAATGCTGCCCGGAAACAGTTTTTCGCTAAGTTTCATGTTTAATCCTCCGTTTGTGTATTGGCGGAAACTTGGTAATAACTCTGCTTAGAGAACATTTTGTTCTTTTTGAAGAACAGAACCAAACAATAGTTTGCCGAACATTTATATGCCTTGAATGTTAGTAAAACCAAAAATCTGATTGAAGGTTGAAATGATAATGGGCGATAAACTGGCGAATCCGGCTCCTCTGGGGCTTCTGGGTTTTGGAATGACAACGGTTTTGCTGAATCTTCACAACTCAGGCCTGTATCCCTTGGGCAGCATGATACTGGCTATGGGACTGGTGTACGGTGGATTGGCTCAGGTCATCGCTGGGGCAATGGAATACAAGAAGGGCAACACCTTCGGCACCCTAGCCTTCAGTTCCTACGGTTTATTCTGGTGGTCACTAGTCATCTTGCTGTTGCTCCCCAACTTTACGCTTCTGTCTCCCGCGGTTACAGCTGCTGACGACACGGCAATGGCGGCGTACTTTTTCATGTGGGGCATGTTCACGCTTCTGATGTTCTTTGGTACATTGAAAACTAATCGTGCGCTCCAGTTTGTGTTCAGCAGTTTGACTGTGCTGTTCTTTTTGTTGACGGCTGTACGATTAACCGGAAACGCAGACCTGCTGCTGATTACGGGGATTGAAGGAGTAATCTGTGGAGCAAGCGCCATATACACGGGCATAGCAGAAGTTCTGAATGAAGTTTATGATAGAACCATTCTGCCTTTGTGTCCAACCAACAGGTAAAGAACGGTTAGAGACAAGTTTTTTACGTGTTTAGCGGCTTATTCTTTTTATGTAATGCTTTTTCAGGTAGGTTGCAGGCATGGATAGATTTCTCTACAAAAAAGAGATTTTGATTGACGACTCTGGATGGGGTGACCTAATTTTAGGTGTAGTAATCGGTGCACTGAAGCTGCCAGAGCACAGGTACATGGAAAGACGGATTCCGGTTTCCTCTTTTCAGCCTCCCAACTTCCAGAATAAGCAGTATCTGGCTGATGCTGTGAAGATTGCGGAGGAGATTGTTGAGGTGATGCAGCCTGACAGGGAGACCGTTTTCAAGGTTTGTTCCGGCTATGTTCTCTCCAGTATACGCAAATACTTGCGAATGCAGGGTTTCAGGGTTGAGGAAATAGAGGTTACTGGTGAGCTTCAGGAGATGGTTGAACGCAGCTTTGCTAACTGGTGCAAAGAGGTGGGAATAGACTTCAAGCGTCTGGGTGGAAAACGGAGCTTCAACACGTTTCTGGAATGGGTTGCGGAAAAGCCTCAGCTCCGAGAGCATCTGGTGAAGACAGGATGGAAAAGCTGGCGCCAAAGATGGCGAGACAAAGCTTACTCCATGAAAAGATAAAAACCGAATATGTGATTACCATCACTCGATTAGTGTCAGTATGTCTTCTTGGATGTAAGTGATGAATTCCTCTTTGCTGCTTTTGCTGAATAACGTGACCACACTGTTTCTGGTGATTCCCATGGTGAGTCCACGTTTCTGTGCCTCAAAAACCACATACCATATCTGTCCATGGTTTAGATAGTCTTGGTAAAGCTGAGTGTCTGCAAGGTCTGATCCTGCAAGGCACAGTTTCTCCACTCCGGGTATGTCAATTTGGTCAAACCAGATGAGACGTGTTGCCTGCGGGTTTGATTCGTGAAGGTCTTTTAATGTTTCGTGGAGAATTTTTGTTTCAACTATCGCCTTTGATGTTATGAACAGAACTTTGCTGAGCCTGTTCGCCACATGGTTTGACAGCAGCTTTTTGACTCCCCGAGCCACAGAAGGCGCCATCACAATCAGGAATGTTCGGTTCTGGAATCGGGTTACCCAAAAGGGAGCCTCCTCGGTAACGGGTGTCTCAACCAGCTTCCTTCGGTAGTAGCGTGTCCGCATGAAATCTGCGCTGAAAATTCCGGAAACAAGATTTTCTTTTAGGTTTAGGTCCAAAATTTCGGTTATCAGGGTCACGGTTTCTCCGTCGCTTTTTTCGTAGTTTTCTTCTTCGCGGAAGTCTTTCAGCTTTTGAATCATCAAACCAAAATTCGTTTCTTCTTGGATATCGAAGATTTTTGCGGGTAGAACCATGTTTAGTTAACTCCTATCTTAACGTTTATTTCTTTATTTTGACTTAACGAAAAAAGGCAATCAGTCCCCTTTTCTCTCTATTCCAATGAATGTGAATAAATTTAAAGGTATAGAAAAGTCTGAAATTCAAGAACTATTGCTTCAGCTCGGTCTAGTGCTTGAGTCTTTTCAGCGTCTCTGCTATTCGGACGTTTACTTAAAAAAATAAAAAAGGGAGGGGAAGTTTTGGTTTTATTGTTGTTTTCTGAGTGCCATGTAGGCGATTAGGCCTATGACTAGACCGACTGCAGCGATTATCAGTATGACTAGGTCTATTGTTAGGTATGCGGGTATTTCTGGGTATGCTGGAAGTCTGTTTGCAGTAGTGTCTGCTATCTCTTCTGCGCTAGGTGCTTTTTCGGGTGCTTCGTTTATACCAAATGCGGTTGTATCCTCTGAAGGCCAATATGAGTTGGAGCCTTCGAACATGGCGGTGACGTGGTATTCGCCGACAATTGCGGGAGTCCACATGTGGCTGAACATACCATTTGAATCGGTTGTAACAGTGGCTGAGTACCAGTCGCCATTAGGATCAAGAATATGCACAGCAACCTCAACACCTTCAACATCTTCAGGTTCTGCCTGTTGCATGTAGACATATTCCATCCACTTGCTCATGCTCTCATCCGAAACGCATGGAACACCATTCGGGAAGTTTGCTGCGACATCATCCCTGTTTGTGCCTGCAGAAATGTCAGTGACTGAGCCTTCAATTATTACGCTTTCTCCGTTCACTGTAACTTTTGGTGATGCTGCAACTGAAAGTGCGCTCGCGCCTTTGCCCCAAGCATATATTTGATTGTCGTATGCGTTTAGAGATAACACAGTGTCGTATGCAGCCGATGTGGATCTAATATACATACCTAATTCGGACCACACTAGAGAGCCATCAGTGACGTTTACTGCTAACATTTGTGCTCCAGGGAACATTGGTGGGTTATATTCGTGACCAATGGGGAAGTATGCTACGTTATTGGTTATGCAGTCGCACTCGAAAACCCATAGTAGCCAAACATTGTATGGACATTCAGCTGTTGGTGCGCCAATGAGTTTAGTTGTGTTAGTATACCATCGTACGTTCCCGTCCTCATGTTCGATACACCATATGTCTCCTCCGTAGCCTCTGTAGAAGGATATACCCTCATCTCCAGGTGACCAGCGGAGGTTAAATTGGTCGAAGTAATGCGGCTGGGCACCGTTATCGCCTGTTAGTTCTGTTGTCCATGCTTTCGTTCCTGTTCTTGTGTCCCAAGCTTCACATATGAAGTTCTCCATGTTGGCGTTAATCCATAACCCGTCTTGTATACCCATTTCCGTTCTTGTGTATGGCAACATAGTTGCAGATTCTGAGTATGTGATGTTTCTAGCCCACAACTGAGCTCCAGTGTTTTTGTCCATGGCTCCTACAACTAGCCATCCGTTTGTTGTTCCTCCAAATCCTTGTCCCCAAGTGAAACCACCAGTGAAAACTACTTCATCGTTAGTTATTGAATTTATTGCGAATGAGGGTCCAGTCCAGCCGCCTCCTGCAAGAAGCGAGCCATCGGTTACTCCCTCAATCTCGTCGTAATTGAATACTGGTTCAGACATTTCTATTCCATTACTAAACTCGTATTGTGCGTCTTGGTTTAGACCCCATCCGAAAGCAGGTTCGCCATTGGTTGTCATTCCGACACATTCGGTCATGTCCCAACGAATCAGACACAGTTCACCATCAACGGTGTCTTGATAGTAGCCAACCAAGTCTCGGTCATCATCTATAACGAGTGTCATGCTCTCGCCGTTAACGATGCTTGCCATGTATTTGCCAGTGGTGGCGTCGTAAATGTTGTACGTTGTTCCACTAGATTCAACTCCGGGGTGTGCACCTGTGGTTAGTAGATAGGGGCCTATTGTTCCGTATTCGTTAATGTTGTGCCAAGTAGGCGACCATCCTACTCTCAACGTTTCTTGGGTGTCTTCTATTGTCCAGAGTGTTTCTCCAGTGAACAGGTCTGTTGCGATAATGCCGTTGTGTGCTGCGCTCCTCTGTGATGTTGTCCACAGAACTGAATACATTACGCCTTGCAATATTATTGGTGCATATTGGGGTTGGTATTGCCTAGTTGTCCAGTAGTGTCCTGTAATTTGATCATTACCTGCTTCGCCACCAGATACACCACCTGCACCCCATGGTTTTGTCCAGAGAATGTGACCAGAATAAACCGAGTCAGTGTATGGATTATAGTTTCCGCCATAATAGTTTGCACCAGTTTGTTCAAAAGTTATGCCGCTAAGACCCCACCATTCTCCCATGTGGTCATACCAGTTTTGAACATTCATTGCGCTAACTGGAGTCTCCCAATATCTTTCTGGACCCGGGGGAGTTGGTGAGCTTTCTCGTCCTACTGGGTCTTCCTGTACTGTTAGTACGAAAACATTGCTTTCGCCAGGTAATTGGGTGTAACCGCCAGATACTTCTTGACCTGGATAGAACATTTGGAATTTCCATTCACCTACTTGGTCAGGCACAAAGTTAGTGTAAGTGCCTCCGGTGGCGTCGCTGTCAAACGGTCCCAGTGTGGTGGTGTGTCCGTTAGGGTCAGTTACTTCAACTGTCATATCATAGTAGGATTCGCTGCTGAGTGTGGGTATGGCATTGAATAGGTTGACGGTAACTTGCTGGTCGACGCCAACAGGGTTAGGGCCAACAGTGATTTTGCTGTATGTTGGGATTTCGGTTCCTTCTGGTGGAAAGGGGCAGAATGCGATAGTCACAAGAATTGAATTTGTCAGTAAAATCGTAATCAATATCGAAATTGCAATAGATAGTTTGCTTTTCATTTTTTCATTTCCATTTTTCTTTTTAATGGAGTTCTGATTGCTTTCAGCAGTCCCTTCAGCAGATGCTAGATTTACCGAAACAAGTGTTGTTACTTTTGAATGCAAACGCATTCCGACTTCCAAAGCATAGCAAAGCCGCTCTTGTTGAGATTGACTGCTTTTAGCAACCCTCACTCTGAGAGCATAATTCTATGTATTTGGTATATAAGATTTTTTTAATGTCCAAACTCGAAATCTTGAAGCCACTCTTTAGACTGCCTGCGATGCAAACTGCGATAATCTTGCTGTTGCTTGACTACAGAGTGTTTGCATTTTGCCCTTTTTGTAACCCAGAGTTCATGAGCGCATTTTTCTGGGAAGTGGTTAAAGTTGTTTTTTTATCTGCGTCTTCTGCGTCTGCCTGGCTTGTATTGTCCGCTTTCCCTGCTTAGAATGAAGCGTTTGTAGTAGGAACGACGGTTGTTGACTCTGGGAGTTGAAGTATGTCTTTCTCTTGAGTCTACTTTTGGGGTTACGGACCTAACTTTTCCCGCCTTTGATAATGAACCGTGTGATGGCACAGTCTCACATCCTTTTTCAGTATATTTTTCTGGAATTAGTAGCAGCAGAGATTCTTATAAATATTCACAATTGGGTTGTTACTAAACATATATCTTTGAGGAGAAATAATTCATAACCAAGGCACATGGGGTGAAGTTGGTGAGAGAAGCAATAATATTGGCTGGAGGAGAAGGGTGGAGACTTAAGCCCGCAACTTGGGTTCCGAAACCGCTCCTGAAGATAAACAAGAACACTTTGATTGACCATCAGATAGAGTGGCTGCGTTCCCACGATTTCGAGAACATAGTGGTGGCATCCAACAGAACAGACCTAACAAAAGAGCCCGTTACATACTCGACTGAAGAGAACAGCTTGGGCACTGGAGGCGCCACAAAAAAAGCCTTCAAGCACATCAAAGGGAAAGTGGCTTACATCATGAACGTGGATGACATTGTGTTTTATGACCCCAACGAGCTTTTTGACTATGCCGCTAAAGGAGCGGGGATACTTTTGGCGAAGCCCCAAATCCCGTTCGGTAAGGTAACCCTTGAAAATGGCATAAACGTCATCAGGTTTCAGCACAGAGAAACCCTTGACTTCTATGTGAGCACAGGCCATTATGTGTTCAAGAGGGCTGTGGTGGAGAAGCTGTTTCCTGATGAGGGTGACTTTGAGTTTACTGCTATGCAGCGGCTGGCAGATAAGAAGATGCTTCAGGGATACACGTATCATGGAATGTGGTTTACTCTTAACACAATGAAGGAGCTTAGGAACGTAAGACAATTCTTCAAAGAGTAAAGGCAGACTAGAATGAAAGTTTTAGCATTAGTTGGCAGCCCCAGAAGAAAGGGGAACACCGAAGCGTTAGTTGAGCAGATTCTGAAGGGCAGCAGAGCAAAAGGGCATAGCACAGAGAAGGTTTTCCTCTACGATTATACCATTTCTCTGTGTGTTGATTGCCGCAGTTGCAAGAAGGGGGATTATGTTTGCTGCTTAAACGATGAGATGCAGAAGATTTATCCTCTTATGGAGGGGGCGGATGTGATAGTTTTTGGCACGCCAGTGTATTGGTATGGTCCCACTGCGAAGATGAAGATGCTTGTTGACAGGATGCGCCCCTTCGTAGAAAACAAGAAGTTGAGGGGAAAAGGGGCTGTTGTGGTGGCGCCTTCGGCTGAGGGGGCTGAAGCTTGTGGTCCGCTGCTTGAAATGTTTCGCCTGTCTTTCAAGTATCTGGGAATGGAGTTTGTGGGTGAAGTTTGTGTTAAAGCCTATGAGAAGGGGGAAATCCGGAAGAATAGGAAAGAGTTGGAGAGGGCGTACCAGTTTGGTGCTTCTCTGTAGGGTTGTGTTCTGGAGCCAACAATAGACAGTTGTGTTTTTTGCGTGAAATAGGGGGGGCTTAGGGACCTAAAAGATGCGAGCGCTATTGTATGCGTCTCCATCCGTGTTTGGTTACGGATTGGTTTTCGAAGACCATTTTGTTTCCGCATTTGCATTTGACGTGGATTTTTGTGGTTCCTTTTTTTGTTTGGTGTGCGGAGCCGTCTAGGACTATGAGTTTGGGTGGGGAGGACACGTTTTTCTGTTGGATGTATATTCTTAGGGGTCGTCTGCATTCTGAGCATCTTAGGGTTAGGCGTTGTCCTTTTTGTCTGTCGGTTTTTCCCATTTTGTGATGCTCTCCGATATTGTTATTGTAGGGTGGGTTGGGTAAAATAAGATTGTTGAGTGTTTAGGTGTATTCTCTGAAGGTGTGGTCGCATTTTGTGCATCTGAAGAATTGGGTTGCGCCTTCGTCGCCGCTTCTGGTTTGCACCTGCCAGGTGTAGGCGAGGTTGTTTCCGCATTTTGGGCATGCCACTTTGGCGGTGGGCATGGTGCGTATCTGGTGCTCCTTTGCGATTACGGTTATGCGTTCCTTGGGTGGGCGGTTAATGGATTTGGCGATTGTTTCTGCGCTTTTTTTGGCGGCTTTTTTGTGTCCGCATTTTGGGCATACGGTTTGGACTGTGACTTTGTCTCCTTTCTTTTCGCGTTGGGAGAGCATGCGGGTTCCGCACTCTGGACAAAATTCCATAAATATACACCGATTCTTTTGCCTCAATGCTTCTGCCAACTATTAAACATTTCTTTTTTAGAGAAACAAACAAAAACCGCGAATAATATGAGGTTATAGATAATGCAGGGAAACAAATGCGCATAGATAAAACGATTTGGAGATGTGAGTCCAGTTAAGCAGCGGGTAGAAGAAGCACTGAAGTGTGAACGTTCGATGCAAGTCTGGTGTTGTGCTGCTGTTTTTCAGAAAAAG
The DNA here is from genome assembly GCA_965602795.1 of Candidatus Bathyarchaeota archaeon. Classification (GTDB taxonomy): domain Archaea; phylum Thermoproteota; class Bathyarchaeia; order Bathyarchaeales; family Bathyarchaeaceae; genus Bathyarchaeum. The sequence continues at coordinate 8,588 of CBFCZR010000063.1, forward strand.
TTTGTTTTCAACAATGTACTACTATTAGGAGCCTAATAGACACGGTTCGGTTGACCGAAATCTCGTAGATGTTCACACTTTCTTGCGGAGGGTCAGGGCTTGGAAAGGAGTGAGTTTTTATTTGCCGAGATGGGTTTAACCAGAGTTGCTGTTGATTGGTGGCGTTTGAGAATGGGTGGGGATGGTTTGTCTGGTGTTAACGGGTGGAGGTCTGCTGAACGCGTTAATGATTACTTGTCGATAGTTGATAGTAGGCCGCATAAAGAGGAGATAAGAGCGGTTTTGTTGGAGCAGATTCCGTCAAACGTGAATCGTGTGCTTGATTTGGGTACCGGGGACGGAAGATTGCTGGCTTTAGTCAAGACAAAGAATCCGGAGGCAAAAGGGGTTGCTTTGGACTTTTCTGATCCTATGCTGGAGTTGGCGAGGAAACGGTTTGCTGGTGACGGTTCGGTGGAGGTTGTGAAGCATGACCTTAATGTTCCGTTGCCGATGGGCAGGTGGGAGCCTTTTGATTTGGTTATTTCGGGTCTTGCCATCCATCATTTGGTTCATGAGCGTAAGCGTGAGCTGTATGGAGAGGTCTTTGGTTTGCTGAGGTCTGGTGGCTTGTTTCTTAATTTGGAGCATGTGGCTTCGGCGACTGAGACGCTGCATCTGCGGTTTTTGGCTGCGGTTGGTTTAACTCCGGAAACTGAAGACCCAGCAAACATACTGCTGGACATGGAGACCCAGCTCAAATGGCTAAGACAAATCGGATACAAAAACGTCGACTGCCAATGGAAATGGCTCGAAATAGCACTCCTAACAGCAACCAAACCACAAAAACAACACAACAAA
>CBFCZR010000064.1:0-9330 GCA_965602795.1 Candidatus Bathyarchaeota archaeon
CATGGCTGTTAGATATGTTGCTATTAAGCCTAAGACGCCAAATTGGGGAATCAAAATCGCGCTTAACACAATTCCTACTATGAACTGAAGAATTGTGATTTTCATGCTCACTTGGGTTTTTCCTTGGCTTTTTATTAGTGGCGTTATACTTAGGCTTCCAATCGCCGAGTACAGAAAAAAGATTACATACAGAGATAAGAAGAACGGGGCATACTCGTATTTATCTCGAAATAATGTTTCTACACCTGGTTTAGATAATGCCATTACCGCGAAGGTTAAGGGCACAATCAGAAGTGAGGTATATTTAATTGAATATTGAAAGACATTTCTTACCGTTTTCGGATCTTCTTGTGCTTTGACTTTAGAAAATGTTGGAAACATCACTGTACTCACAGATGATGCAAAAATTGATATCAATATTGCAAAGTTGAGTGCTATTTGGTAGTTACCATAAATTTGGTCGGTGGAGTAAATAGCAAATAGAAAGTTGTAAAATTGGGAAAGAACCCCGATAAGCATTGCAAGTATTGAGAGGGGCAGCCCGAATTTTAGCATGGTCTTTATTGTGGATGTGAATTGTAGTTGGCCTTCTTGTTTTTGCAGTTTTTTTATAATTATCAAATAGAGAAGGGCGATACCGATTAATCCGGCGCTTAGGTGAGATATTACGTTTCCGATTATTGCTCCATATACTCCAAAATGCAAAGTTACAAGGATTACCATTAATCCTGTCTTTAATATTGAGTGAACTATTAGAGTGACACTATGGTATTGCATTTTTTCGTAGCCTATAAACGCTGATTGCGCCGCCTTTAAGAGAGCACCAGCAAGGATAGTGAAGGATAATATTTGGATTAAAGGTGCTATTGCCGGTTTTTCTAGTATGTTTGCCATGAATCCCGACAGAAGTAGAGATATTGCCGTGAATGCTATTCCCAGTATGACCTCGAAGACGGTTCCAGAGAAAACTATGTTTTTTAGTTTTTCGGTGTTGTTTTCGGTTCTGTATTCTGTTGTATACTTTATTATCGCTTGGTCAATCCCCAAGTCTCTAAGAGATATTATTATTGTTGGACCGATGAGTGCTTTTGTCATTATGCCAAATTCTGCTTCAGGTAATATCCCTGCAACTACCATTATACCTATAGCAGAAATTGCTGAAGAAAGTGTTAAACCCCAGAGTATATTGACTCCACCTTTTGCTGAAACTCTGGCTAGGTCTAATGACTTACTCACCTGATTCAAACATCCTTGCTACTCTTCGAGGTGAATAGCTGATAAGTTACGTGTTCATTGGTTTATAATGATAGCTCTGTCGTGGTAGCTTACCGTCTTTGTATGTACCCTCTGATTTTCTATCATGTTAATGAATTAAACTTCTTTAACTTTCCACAGTCCCCCCCTCAATCGGTGCCGCTGAAAAAGCTTTCCTGCGGCTCCCAACTGTAATTTAAAGAGAAAAAATAGAACAGGTAAACTGCTTTACACTTTTTCAACCATTGTATGTGCGATTTTGTCGACGTATCTCTGGTGAAGATTTTTTGCTGTAAAATAGCTTCCTACTACATCTAAAATCAGGAAAACAAAAACGATTTTGCTTATGTTTCGTATGAGGATGCTTTTGAAATCCGGTTTGTTGCCGTTCACTGTCACAACTTTGAGGTCAAATATTCTCTTGCCTAAGGTGTACCCAAAAACTGTTTCAGTGATTACAAAGTAAAGAAAAGCGATCATTCCCATTACCAAGAAAAAATCAATCACTGAAAAATTCCAATTGGCAAAAACCAAATCTTTCACGAGACCGGTTACAAAAAACAGTAAAACGTAATCTAATCCAATTGCAAGAAACCTTGTAACCCAATGTTGAAAAGAAAAGTTGTACACAACTCTTTTGTTTGAACTGATTAGCCTCCTTATAGGATTTATTAGGTCTCTGATAGAATCTTCCCGTGACTTTCCCATTTTCTGTTCTTCCTCCATGCAAACTGAAAGTCTGCATCGTTAAAGGAACAAGATAGCAGATTCTGAAAGCCACTAAAAAGGCAACTTTCATTTGGTGATATATAACCGAAATCGACTTAGGTGTATTGCCCGAGCATTCGGCTTTTAAAATTTTGATTCTTAAAACGCGTGCTTTTTCGAAGTAACCTTTATAGTGTTTTTGCTAGGTGTGCGACTTTGCTTTTTATTTTGTCAAACTCATTTGAGGCTTGCTTGTATGGTAGCTGGTATGGGTCTTTGATGTGCCATACCACAATTTTGTCGGCGCAATCTGGTGCCCGGTCAAGAATAGCCTGTTCATGCCGTCTTTCCATGGCTACTATCAGATCGTAAACGCAGAGATTCTTAGATTCCAACCCGTCAGGAACAGTCTTCAAGAATTCGCTGGCTCCTTTCTGCTCAGCATATCTCCTCGTCAAGTCCACAACCTTGTAATATGGATAGGTACCAGCAGAATCAACCTCAATGTCTGGCCTAAGCATCTTAAGCAACGCATCCGCTAACGGACTTCGGCAAGCATTCCCTGTACAGACAAACAACACCTTCACAGAAAGGCACCCATTCCAAAGTTTAGAAACTCAAATTATACACTGCCTAATAAACATCAACTTTCCTCTGTTCATCATTCTGCGGAAATCAACAAAATTGGTGCGCCGGTTATATCTGAGGCCACTTCTCTCTTGTCCAGTACGGGCGCCTCACATACGAATATATGTGGTGGCTGGCTATGGCTCCATGCGCTGCCGCAACCGTGATTAATCGGAGCCCTCCCTCAACAACATCGCCTATCGCAAACACTCCTTCAAGGCTGGTTCTCTGAGCTTGGTCTGTCACAATGAAACTTTTTTCATCTCTTTTTATTTCAAGGTCCTTGAAGAATGAGTCTTCAGGTATAAGACCTATCGAAATTATGACTGCGTCAGCGTCTTTTCGGAAAACTTTCTGCTGCTGTTGAATGACAACGCCCTCAACCCTGTCTTTGCCCTCTATAGACTTCACCTCGCCCTTCATAACAAAGTCAACCAACCCGCTTCTCTTCACTCTATCCACGTTCATGTCAAAGGCGCGGAACCCCTCTTTCCTGTGAACCACGGTGATTTCGCTAGCCAAGTTCAGCAGCTCAAGTGTGGCGTCAATAGCGGTGTCTCCTCCACCCACCACCACAACACGTTTACCCAAAAACGCTTCCTTATGGGACGGAAAATAGTATACACCTTTATCGTCTTTGCTTAACTTTTTCTCGTTAGGCAAACCCAACCGCCGAGGTTTAGCTCCAGTGGCAATGACCACAACTTTCGTTCGATACGTTTTCCGGTTTGTAGTCACCACCAGATCATCAGTCATACTGAGAGCCGTTTCTTTCTTCACGGTAACGCCGCTGAACCTCAAGTTTGCCAGCCAATTTCTCACCAGCTCTATGGCTGTTATCTCCGGAAAACCGGGGTAATTCGGAATCATCTTGGTGGGGTACAAGCTTGCAAGAAGACCGCCCAGCTTGTCCTTTTCCAATAGAAGAACCTTCAGATGCCTTGTGTCGCACATTATCGCTGCGTTGAGTCCTGCAGGACCGCCACCCACTATAATTACATCAAATTCTTCTTCCTCTTCAGACAATAAGGGCCCCTCTTCAGAAAGTGTTCAAGTTATCTAATCCGTTTAAGTGAATATAAAGTTGTCAACATTTAGAATTTGTGACAGAAAAAGAAACTTATATCCTGTGACCATTTATCCATTTAATAAACGAGATAAATATTTAATTCACAAAATAAGTGAACAATATATTAACTCTATTCACCATCATTAACTAGGAACTGGTGAGCCAAAAGATGAAGGTGGGCACACTAACTTGGGAATTTCCGCCAAGAGTGGTGGGTGGAATAGCCCGTCACTGCGAAGGCTTAGCTAAAGCCCTAGTTAAGCAAAACCACGAAGTTCACCTTTTTACGCTGGACTTTCCCGGTTCACCGAGCTATGAAGAAATGGATGGAATCAAAGTTTACCGCGCCTCAACAGAGCTGGGGCACCCCAACTTTCTCACCTGGGTTCTGATGTTCAATCACTTTCTAACAAAGAGAGTGGCGGATGTAGCCAGCAAGGTTGACTTTGATGTTATGCATGTTCATGACTGGTTAGCCGCATTTTCAGGTATCTCCTTCAAGCATTATCTCAAGAAGCCGATGGTTCTAACTGTGCACAGCACTGAGGTGGGAAGGGCGCAGGGTCTCCACAGTCCCGACTCGTTCTCCATAAACGGGATAGAATGGTGGGCAATGTACGAAGCGAACAGGGTCATCGTGTGCAGTCAATCCATGAAAAACGAAATCTGCGACCACTTTAACCTACCACGGGAAAAGGTTGACGTAATTCCGAATGCAATAGATGCAACAAAATATCAAATTTCTGTTGACCGCGGAGCAGTTAGGCAACGTTACGGAGTAGGATACGGCGAAAAACTGATTCTCTGCGTAGGACGTCTTGTTCCCCAGAAGGGAATAGAATACTTCATCCGGGCAATACCAGCAATCGCCAAACGTTACCCAGAAGCAAAATTTGTTATTGTCGGAGAAGGCTGGTCACGAGACATCCTAGAAGCTGAAGCCCATGCCAGCGGACAGGGCAGAAAGATTCAGTTCACAGGTTTTGCGTCTGACCAAGAAGTTATCAACCTCATGACCAGCGCAGACGTTTTGGTTGTGCCCTCAATCTACGAACCTTTCGGCATAGTTGCTCTGGAGGGGATGGCTACGGGCGTTCCTGTTGTAGCCAGCAAAGTGGGTGGCTTATCTGAGGTGATAGAGCACGACCGCACAGGACTTTTCGTTTACCCCAAGAACCCCGAATCTATTGCATGGGGAATTGACAAGGTTCTATCTGACCCCGATCATGCAAAATGGATGACTGAAAACGCAAAAGAAAAGCTCCACAACGCTTATAGTTGGGAAGCGGTTGCTATGAAGACTGTAGACGTTTACAGAAAGGTGGTGGAATAATTTTGGGCGAGACTAATTCCTTCCGTTCACAACCTGACGAACAGCCCAATCAACTACGCCTTCTAATTATGCTCCACAACATAGGGGCAACCGAATCATCCAAATCAATGACTATCCAGCAAATTTCAGAGTGGACCAGAATGGAAGCCCCGGAACTGCAGACCCACCTACAAAAACTGATTGAACTAGGTTACGCGCAATCATTCAGTTCAGAAGAAACCGAAAAATATCATCTTACCGTCGATGGTATAAGAAAAGTGCTGAGTCTATACAGCTAACATCCTAACCGCTACTGCAAACTCTTCTTTTCTGCTTTAACAGCTTCCCTAAGTTCTGCGGCAGCGTCCTCAGGCGAAATCACGTTAATGAACATCCCTGTGCTCTTTTCGAACCCAGCCCATATAGCCAACCGTGGATAAACCTCCAGATGCCAATGATAGCACTCCCCTGCATCCTCCTTTAACAGCGTGTGGAAACCGAAGTTGTAGGGTGAATCATTCAGCAGAGACCGTAAGCCACCTAAACAGACTCGCATGGTTTCAGCCAAATCTTCAACTTCACGCCCAGACATACTCAGCATGTTTGAGTGGTGACGTTTAGGCAGAACCCAAAACTCTAAGGGGTTAACGCTTGCCCAAGGAGCAAAAACCACGAAACTGCGGTTCTCCCAAATGAAACGTGGACTATCCCGTTCTTTAGCTAAAACGTCACAAAGCAGGCACGCATGGTTTTTTGTCCAGAAACTTTTGCTTGCCTCCAACTCCTCCGCCAGAATCCTTGGAATAATGGGAGTTGCAATAAGCTGGGTGTGAGCGTGCGAGAGAGATGCTCCTGCCTCGCGCCCGTGATTCCTGAAGATTGAAACATGCTTCACGTAGGGTTTTCCAGAAAGGGCTGCTAGGCGATCAAGATACGCGTTTATCACGTGAACCAGATGGGAAACTCGTGCTGCTCCGGGTTGTTCATCATGAAATGGCGATTCTATTATGACTTCGTGATGACCTACAGCTATTGCCGAAGCAGAGCTTTCTTTGGTCGTTACAGATTCTTCGGTTGGAGGAGTTAAGACGGGATAAGCGTTTGGCACAACCCTCACCAGCCAGTCTTTATGGCGTAGACCGTCCTGATCTTTTTCCTTTCTGATATTCCCATTAGAAGAGAGGTAAACTAGCACCGCTGGGGGCGTCATGTGCTCGTTGCCGGGGCAGAACGGACAAACTCCCTCCTTCTGTGTAACCTCTTTTTTGGCAAAATCGGTGGGCCTCTTTTTGCGTTCTCTGGCTATAATGACCCATCGGTTCAGCAAATAATCTTTCCGAACTTCATTACTTGCCATTTTTTCTTCCAGCTAAAGAACCTGTTTACGCAGAAGAATCCTGCGGTTTTTTCGATTCTAAGAGCTCAGAATAAAGGTTAATTGTTGACTTCGCGGCTTTGTCCCATGTGAAGTGTTCCAGAACCCGTTTTCTGCCGTTGCGTCCCAATCGCGCCATTTCCTCAGAGTCGTTGATGGCACTGACAATCCCCCAAGCAATGTCCGCTGGGTCATTCGGGTTAATGTGGAAGCCGCATTTATCTGAGCCTGTGATGCTAACGATTTCTTTCATTCCGCTGGTGCCTGCTGCTCCGACAACTACGGGTTTCTCCATGCTCATAGCCTCTAGAGTGACGATTCCGAAGGGTTCGTAGAGGCTTGGGTATGCTGCAACGTCGCATGCTGCGTAGTGTGCGATTCGTTCTTCTTCGGATATGAATTCGAAACGGAATTTAACAATGTCTTCAAGGTGTAGGTTACGGACGAGTCCCTCCAGATAGTCTCGCATGTCGCCGAGGCCAACAATCACCAGTTTTGCGTTGGGAACATCATCTAAAACCTTGGGCATGGCTCTGATGAGCTTATCCACCCCCTTAATCCACACCAGTCTTCCCACAAAGAGCACCATCAAGTCATCATTGCTGAGCCCGTATCGCTGTCTAACCGCGTCGATTCTTTCCTGACTTACCTGCTCAGGACTATACTTTTTCGGGTCCACACCATTGTAGCAAACCCTGATTTTTTCGGCTGGAAAGCCAGCCTGTATCAGCTCATCCTGCATCGCGTAAGAAACCGTTATGACCATGTCCGCCATCTGTCCCCCCCGTTTCTCTATGCTGCTGACCACACCTGAACCGTTGCCTAACGTTCTTCCTCTCTCGTTGGAGTGCACATGAAACGCTAAGGGCAACCCCAACTCCTTTTTTATGGAGATGCCGGCAATGATTGACAGCCAGTCGTGGGCTACCACCAAATCGAATTTGAAGTCTTCGGCTCTGACAAGCTCGTTTACCATCTTTGAGGCGCTTAAATAATTGTACATGAGAATCTTTGAGAAGAAATGGATTCCCCTGCCCCACTTCTTAATGTCTTCCGCGACCACATCCGGCAGCGAGTCAGAGACGTCGATATGGACTGGGCGATGAATCTCTATGCCCCGCAGAAGCTCTCTTGTAGGAAGACTGCCCTCATCATCATTCATTGTGAATACTGTGACGTCATGACCAAGCAGAACAAACTTCCGCGTTATCTCTGCAGCATATGTTCCTAAACCACCCACAATTTTGGGGGGATACTCGTAAACCAACACAGCTATTTTCATTATGTTTTCCACCGCTAGGTTGCTCTTTTGGCATGTTAAACAAGGGAGAGCCAGTTCAGTTGTGTAGAGAAGCGTTATTTAACGGTTACTTACGTTGCCTAAATAGCAAAATTTCATCTTTTCGCAGACAATCAAAGCCAGCTTCAAGTATATTCCGGGTTTCCAGTTTTTTAGGTGCGCATATAACTTAATAAAAGCGTTTCAGTGAAATAGTGTTGGGAGAAAACTTGTTTTTTAAGCGCATTAAATCGGAAGGTTTAGCTCACTTCTCATATTTTGTGGGCTCTGGCAAGGAAGCGGTAGTTGTTGACCCGCGTCGTGACTGCCAAATCTACGTTGATTTAGCCAAAAAAGAAGAGACGAAAATTAAACACATCTTTGAAACCCATCGCAATGAGGATTACGTTATTGGGTCTCGTGAGCTGTCTCATCTGACGGGAGCAAAAATCTATCATGGCCCAGATTTAGACTTCAAATACGGAGAAACCCTGCAAGACGGACAGAACTTTCACTTCGGAAACATGAAGTTAACCGCTCTTCACACGCCAGGCCACACTGATGAAAGTATGTCATACGCATTGGTTGACGCTACTTTAGATGACAATGCAGTGATAATGGTTTTTACTGGCGACGCCCTCTTCGCTGGAGATGTGGGACGCACTGACCTTTATGGCCCAAAAGAGGCGCCTAGGCTTGCTGAGAACCTCTACGAGAGCATCTTCAATAAGATACTGCCCTTGGGCGATGGGGTGATACTTTGTCCTGCTCACGGCGGAGGCTCAGTATGTGGGGGTGCAATCAGCGAAAGAGAATGGAGCACCCTAGGTTTTGAGCGCCTTCATAATCCAGTGTTGCAGAAGACACGCAAGGAGTTCATCAAGTTTAAGGTTACTGAACGTTTGGAGCGTCCACCATATTTCAGAAAGATGGAGCAACTTAACCTTGAAGGTCCACCAGTATTAACTGGTCTTCCAAGCCCCCCTCCGCTCTCACCAACCGACTTTCAAGAACGGATTAAGCAGGGCGCTACAGTCTTGGATTGCCGGATGCCTTCAGCGTTTGGTGGCGCGCATATCAAGGGTTCCTATAGCTTATGGCTAGGTGGGGTTCCAACTTTTGCTGGTTGGGTGTTACCATATGATAGAGCGGTTCTGCTGGTGCTGGAGGACAGAGAACATTTGGAAAGAGCGGTTCGTTTTCTCATCAGATTAGGGTATGATCAGATAGATGGTTATCTCTGTGGTGGCGCCGAGGCGTGTGGCTTAGAATCGTGGTATACTGGAGCGATGCCCATGGAACAGTTTGGTTTGCTCTCTGTTCAGAATCTTAAAATACGCTTAGACAAGGGGGGCAACTTTTTTGTGCTGGACGTAAGAAGCGATGATGAATGGACTGAGGGACACATTGAGGGGGCTCACCACATATATGTTGGGCATCTTGAGGAACAAATAAACGAGGTACCGGTTGGTCAGCCTATTGCAGTGATATGCAGCGTGGGCAACCGTGGCAGCTTGGGAGCAAGCATCCTGCGACGGGCAGGTCGCCTAGAAGTATACAATGTGTTAGGCGGCATGTTGGCATGGAAAAAAGCTGATTACCCTGTAATCTAGCAATCAACTTGGGGATTGTTGATAGTTTTAGTAACCGGTGAAGTTTTCTGTTTTTACTTGGTCTTCAGGGATATCGAGTTCTTGGAGTAGGTT
>CBFCZR010000065.1:0-9325 GCA_965602795.1 Candidatus Bathyarchaeota archaeon
GCCAGTATCATACATTCCAGAGGCTACCACGTCACCGATGGCGTCTCCTCCCAAGAATCGGCTCACATTTGGGAGACAATAAACCTGAGCCTCCGGGTTTATGTTAATCCCCAGTTCCTTAGCTTTTTTGATGATTGGGCTTCTGGGAACCTTGTCGTTTGCATCCACAAACCAAAGATAATCCACATCTACCCCCGCTAACAGATGGTTCATAACCGTGTTTCCACCCGCTGAAACGCTTGTGATCTCCTCGCTTTTGATCCCAGCACTTGATGTAAGAGTGTTCACTAGATCATTTATGGTTTGGACGGCTGCTTGCTTGAGCTTCTGTAATCCATTTTCGGCTTTACGTGAAAAAGAGATCCTAGTGACCAATGTTTCCCCATAGGTAATTTGGCTGTTCAACGCCGAAGCTTTACCTAAAATCTTCCCATTCGTCAGATCGACAAGAATCGCAACGATTGTTGTAGTTCCCACATCGATGGCAAGACCATAATTTGAGCCTGTTCTGTCGCCTGATTCAACGGCTATAATTTCAGGAGTCGTGCTCCCTGTGCTTAAGGTCGTCGTTATTGTTGAATCTTTCATCTGAGCAAGCTTGTCGTAGACGTCGTCGCTAACCTTTGGGCTTGGTCCAGAATAATTCTCAAGTCTAATCTGGCGACGCTCACCACTTTGGGTGGGCGTCAAGGAGATAAGAAATTTTTTGGACTCGGGATCAACTTCGTCTATGGTCATTTCTGAACTGAGAAGTATTTTGGGGCTGGCGATTCGGCTTTCAACAGGGATTGTGAACTCGCCGTCGCTTAAGACGCGGATTTGGCAAGCAAGATAGTAGCCTTCAGATATTTCCTGAGGCGAAAGCCACTCTTTATACTTGGTTGACATATGGGAGACTTCGCCTTTGTTGAGAATCACTTTGCATGTTCCACAATCGCCGTCTCCACCGCATATACTTCTAATGTTTATGCCCGCCTCTCTGATTGCATCAAGCAGTATAGTCCCCTGCTCTACTTCAACCATTTTATCCATCGGATTGAAAATGACTTTTACACGATCAACCATTTCCTGAATCTCCCTAAACAAAGTCTCGTCTATATCTCCAACATACACCACTTACTCATTCAAAAAGCTTTCAATTCGAGTTTAAATTTTTGTGAAAAACCTTACTTTTCAAAGAAACGACAAGAATTACCCAACAGTCCTTTGATAAGTGCAAAACGATTTTAACCCAAAACACCCACTCTAGAATTATGAAACATGTCCAAATAAAGGCGTTTGACCTGCCCGGTGCTTGGTATCAGGCAGTAAACCGAATCTACAGGGAAGGAGACACATTTAATGTTGAGCGGGGTTCTGAAGTCACTCTGACAAAGAAACTGTCAGTTAGCCTTGAAATAGAACATCCAGAGCATCGACCCTTGATTGACGAGAAGGCTCCCTGCGACCTAAAATACGTTGAAGAAGTTTACCTATCCTATCTTTTCCTCCCAGAAAAAAGCCCAGAAGAAAGCTACACCTACGGAGAAAGAATGAGGAAACCCGTAGATCAAATAGGAGAAATTGTAAACAAATACAAACAATTCAAGGGCGACAGACAAAACATCATAGTGCTGAGGATACCCCAAGACCTGTACATAATCGATCCGCCCTGTTTAACCATCATCGACACAGAAATATACGATGAGAAACTCCACTTCTTCACCTACTTCCGGTCTTGGGACTGCTATGCAGGTTTACCCGCCAACCTAGCTGGACTACAAATCCTTAAGGAGCACATGGCTAAAGAAATAGGTGTTAAACCGGGTAAAACAGTTGCCTACTCAAAAAATCTTCACCTATACGAGAGACAACTCCAGTTTGCTGAAAAACTTGTAAAAGGAAAAGTTGACTCTAAAAAATGGTGGAAAGAAGTAGAAGAATGCTAATGCATTAACATCCGCTTCGCTACGCAATCAACTTGTTTTATGGCACTTTTGCTCCTTTAGACCTCATATCTTCAAAATTGTTATGTTTTCCTTGCTTTCTTAGCCGTTTTCGGCGTCAAGTGCTTCCGTACATCATTTTTCAGAAAAGTTAAATATGGCTGTTTGTATTTCTCTTCATTCCTAACCGTTTCAAAGGTGATTAACCCTTGACGAAAAAAAATTTGCATATAAAAGCCAAGGAATTGAAAACAAACGTTGCGGTTGTAAAAAATCTCGACGTTTCCATTGGCAAGATTGTCGATGAAACTTGGGAAGAACCTGAAGGTCCAACCCCTTTCCCATCAATGACTGATTTAAGAGATTGGGACTTCAAGCTTCTCAACAAATACAAACCATTTTATCTGCCCTTCTGTGATGTCTGCTGTCTATGCACTTTCGGAAAGTGTGATCTTTCAGGAGACAAGCGGGGGGCATGTGGACTGAATATGGCTGCTCAACAGTCGCGGATTGTTCTCCTCTCCTGCAGCATCGGAGCCGCAACCCACACAGCCCACGCCCGACACCTAGTTCATCATCTTATAGAGAAATATGGAGAAGACGCTCCCCTTGATCAGGGAGGATTGAACATAGACATAGAAGCGCCGGTGACACGTCTGGTCTGCGGAATCAGACCCAAAACCCTCGGAGATTTGGAGGATGCCATAGATTGGGCTGAACAAGAAGTTACCCACTGCCTTTCCGCTACACACACTGGACAAGAAGGAAGCAACATTGATTTTGAGTCAAAAGCTTTTCACGCTGGAATGGCAGATCAAGTGGGAATGGAAATCGCGGATATAGCCCAGATTTCAGTTTACAACTTTCCAAAAGCTGATCCCGAAGCTCCACTTATCGAGTTGGGCTATGGAATAGCGGATCTTAAAAAACCCACAATTCTGGTCATCGGTCATAACGTTCCCTCCAGCGTTGGAATAATTGATTACCTGAACAAAAAGAAACTCTTGAACGAAGTAGAAGTCGTTGGAATCTGTTGTACAGCCATTGACATTACCCGCTACAGCACCGCCGCTAAAATAGTTGGTCCAATTTCTTGGCAACTGCGCTACATACGCAGCGGATTAGCCGACCTTATTGTAGTTGACGAGCAGTGCATCAGGGCAGACACCCTGGAAGAAGCACAAAAAGTCCACACTCCCGTAATTGCATCAAGTCCCAAAAACTGTCTAGGACTTAAAAACAGCACAGATAAACCTTCGAATGAGCTCGTATCCAGTATGGTTGACGGCAAAGTTCCTGGCGTGCTCATTCTTGATCCTGACAAAGTTGGGGAAGTTGCAGTTGAAACTGTTATGAAAGTAGCTCCTAAGAGAAACAAGTTCAAGGTAATTCCAGAAAAAGAGGAGATAATTGAGGCAGGCAAAGCTTGTACAGGATGTAACGAATGTATGCGAGCCTGTCCCAACAACCAACCTATCCCTGAAGCTATGAAAGCAGCGGCAAAAGGCGACCTTAACCCCTTAGCTGCAATCCTTGAAGAATGTGTAGGATGCGCCCGCTGTGACAGTGCATGCCCCAACGATTTTGCCCTCCACAGCTTCATGGTGAAGGCGGGAGAAAAAGATTGTTGGGATGAGAAGTTTAAGATGCGTGCAGGACGAGGTGCCATTCAAGATGTGGAGATAAGAGAAGTTGGCGGTCCCATTGTTCTCGGCGAAATTCCTGGAGTAGTGGCTATCGTAGGATGTGCCAATTACCCTGATGGCAACGCAGCAGTTGCAGAAATCGCTGAAGAATTCGCTAAACGCAGATTCATAGTTGCCCTTTCAGGATGCGCGGCCATGTCCGCAGCAATGGTAAAAGACGAAGAAGGAAAAACCCTGTACGAGAAGTACCCTGGTGGATTTGAAGCTGGAGGCATCCTAAACGTGGGCTCATGTGTCTCTAACCCGCATATAGCAGGGGCAGCAATTAAAATCGCAAGCATCTTCGCAAAAAGGAACCTGCGAGCTAATTACGAGGAAATCGCTGATTACATCCACAACCGAGTTGGAGCTGTAGGGCTCGCTTGGGGTGCAATGTCCCAGAAGGCGTCGTCAATAGCTTCTGGTTTCTGGAGGCTTGGAGTGCCCGTAATTGTTGGTCCGCATGGGTCCAAGTATAGGCGTATGCTTCTTGGAAGAGCAGACAAAAAGGAAGACTGGTACGTATACGACGCTAGGACAGGTGACAAAGTTTACGTTGGACCAACTCCTGAGCACCTCTTCGCCACGGCTGAAACCAAAGAAGAGGCTATCGTGATGATTGCGAAGCTCTGTATGAGACCCAACGACACCACAAAAGGTCGCAGCATGAAATTGACCCATTACATTGACCTACACAAACGCTACTACGGGGTTATGCCCGACGACATACACCTGTTTATCCGAAACAAGATGGACATACCCCTCACCATGAAACCTGAAATCCTCAAAATCCTTGAAGAGAAAGGATGGAAAGAAACAAAAATTCCAGACCCAACTCTTCTAAAGAGAATGATCAGAAAGAAGGTGGAATAAAATGAGCGCAAAAGTAACCCCTTGGCAAACAGCAGAGATTGCAGGGCCACAAAAGGCTCTCGTCATCATGAAACCTGAAGTGGTCGTGGCAATGATAAAGCGGGCAAAACGCCCCATCCTCGTTGTCGGACACTTAGTCACCAAAAATGACACAGAAAACAAAAACTCCCTCGACTATGTCATCCGCCTAAACAAAGCTACTGGAATACCTGTGGTCGCCACGGCACATACAGCACGCGAATTAGTGAAACAAGGCTTTCAACCCGCTGCGTCAATGTCGGCTATGGACATCGGCAACAGACTCAAGGACGCAAGCTGGAATGGCTTAGACGGAAAAGGTCCCTACGATCTAGCTTTGTTCATGGGATTACCCTACTATATGGAGTTCGTGATTTTGTCAGGGCTGAAACACTTCTCCACAAATCTAAAGACCATAAGCTTGAATCGATATTACAATCCACATGCAAGCTGGTCTTTTCCGAACCTCAAAGTTGAGGCTTGGAATCAAAGTTTTGAAACTATAATAAACAAGCTAGGAGGAAAATAAAAAAATGTCAATGTTTGAAGACATCCCAGTCGATGTCGGTGTAATCTACGAAGGAGAACGGATTCGAAGAAAACAAATGTACGTTGAACTTGGCGGACCAAAGATGGAAGCCAAGTTTGAAGTTGTAAAAAGCAGACCACTAGACGAAATCGAAGACGGAAAAATAACCGTGATCGGACCCGACCTCAATGAATTGGAAGCTGAAAAAAGTCACCCCTTCGGAATCTGGATCGACGTCGCGGGAAAGGAAGTTGAAGAAGAACTTGAAGGCGTTATAGAAAGAAGAATCCACGAATTCTGTAACTTCATCGAGGGCTTCATGCACCTGAACCAGAGATACGACATATGGATTAGGCTAAGCAAAAAATCCTTCGAAAAAGGATTGAACAGCTTCAAATTGATTGGCAAAGTTCTGTATAGGCTGTTCAAGAACGATTTGTCGTTCCTTGAGAAGATACAGATAACCTTCTACACAGACCCCAAAAAAACAAAGGAAATGATGGAAAAAGCGATGAAGATTTACGAGGCTAGAGATGCTAGGGCTAGAGGCTTAAAAGATGAAGATGTTGAGGAATTCTATGGGTGCACTTTATGCCAGTCCTTTGCACCAACCCACTGCTGCGTAATCACACCCCAAAGGTACGCTAACTGCGGGGCCATCAGCTGGTTCGACGGCAGAGCTGCAGCACGAGTGGACCCAAAGGGCCCGATTTTCAAGATTGAAAAAGGCGAATGCATTGATGCCTTCAAGGGCGAGTATTCAGGGGCTAATCAGGCTGTAAAAGAAAACACGATGGGAGGAATATCGCGAATCCAGCTTTACACTGGTCAACACAAACCTGCTCAGGAGTTATATCCTCACACTTCCTGCGGCTGTTTCGAGGCTATAGCTTTCTACATCCCTGAACTTGACGGTCTGGGAATAGTTGACAGGGGCTTCAAAGAAAGAACCGTGAATGGTCTACCTTTTTCAACCATGGCGGACGCAACCGCTGGAGGGAGACAAGTAGATGGCTTCCATGGCTTATCCATCGAGTATATGCGGTCGCCGAAGTTTCTCCAAGTTGATGGTGGCTGGAACCGCGTAGTTTGGATGCCGTCCAGCGTCAAGGAACGAGTTAAAGAGTTCATACCCGAAGATGTAGTTGACAAAGTAGCCACAGAAAAAGACGTGAGCACAATTGATGACTTGAGGGTCTTTCTCAAAGAAAAGGCGCATCCTGTTGTCGAACGATGGGAAGCTGCACCTGCTGAAGCTGAACCTGAAGCGGGAGAAAAGGAGGTCGAAGGGGCTCCTATGGAGATTCCCGTTTCTGAGGTACCCCTAACCGCTGGAGGATTCAAGATAATTCTCAAAGACGCAAAGATTCGTGCTAAGAAAATCATCATTCGAAAACTAGAGAAGTGAGAATGTTGAGCGCGGAAGAAAAAAAGGCTGCCGCTGAAATTGCTGAGCTGCTGCAGTCACTAGGGCTAGAAGGTAAAAGGCACATAGAACTCGAGGATGTCGAGCTAACTGTAAAAGAAATCATTTTGGACCCCTCAGTTTTGAGCTCTGCTGCACTGAGAGGTATGATGCCTCCAAAGAGGAAAGCTGCTGCGCCACCAACTGCGAAACCTGCAACACTTTTGGAAGCCCCATTCACCCCCTTTGTTCAGGAATATCCTGGAAAGATTAGGGAAGTAACGCTTGGCGCTACTAAGAGTCAAGGAGGCAGCCGCGGCAAGCCTATAACAATCGGAGGCGCAACCACACCAGCGTTCTACCTGTTTGAGCAAACTCCTCCAAATCCGCCTGTGATTTCCGTGGATGTGTTCGACATGAAGGTTACACTTCCGAAGGCGATAAGGACGCACGTTGAAGATGTTTGGGAAGACACGGCTGCGTGGGCAAAAAGGGCAGTTGACAAATGGGGAGCAAAAGTGCTCACGCTGCATCTGCTGAGTACAGACCCGCTTATCAAAGACACCTCGCCAGCTGAGGCTGCAAAAACTATAGAGAATGTGCTACAAGCAGTGGATGTCCCGCTTATTATTGGCGGTTGCGGCGACCCAAAGAAAGACGCCGCAGTTTTCAAGAAGATTGCTGAAGTGGCTGAAGGAGAGAGAGTTTTGCTAAGCTCTGTTACACTTGACATGGACGAAGCAGGTGTCCTTGAAGACGTGACAAAAGCAGCTGCAAAACATGGACACTTGGTTTTGGCGTTCACATCTTTGGACTTGAATCTTGCAAAAGAGCTGAACAGGAAAATCTGTGATTACTTACCCGAGGATGATATACTGATGGATTTAACAACTGCTGCGCTAGGTTACGGACTCGAGTACTCCTTCACTATTCACGAGCGCGCTAGAATGGCAGCGTTAATGGGAGACACAGAACTTCAGCATCCCGTGCTATCCGGCACAACGAATGCATGGGCTGCAAGAGAAGCTTGGCTGAAGCTGGGTCCAGAATGGGAGCCGAGAAGCCTCAGAGGACCTATATGGGAGACAGTGACTGCACTAAATCTGCTTCTAGCTGGGGTTGACTTGTTCATGATGATGCATCCAGATGCCATCAAAACTATGCAGAAGGTCGTACAGCAGTTGATGAATAAAGGTGGAGCTAAACCCGAGAAGATAGCTAACTGGGTTAACGCAAAAATATAGGAGAAGATGAAGATGACAGAAAGGCAAGTAAAAAGTATAACACAGCTCAGTCCAATTGACGTTTATATGTTGCTTCCCCGAACAAACTGTAAGGAATGCGGAGAAGCAAACTGCATGGCTTTCGCAGCTAAGCTGGTCAATAGAGAAGTCGCCTTAGAAGAGTGCCCTCCACTACTAAAAAAGGAACATGAAGAATCATACAAGAAACTTCAAGAGATACTGGCGCCGGTTATTAAGGAAATCACTGTAGGCACAGGAGAGAACGCAGTCAAAATAGGCGGCAAACTTGTCATGCAACGTCACGAGTTCACCTATCACAACCCAGCGCCCATAGCCCTAGATGTAACCGACGAGATGCCATTGCACGCTAAATCTGATGAAAAAGACGCAGTTATAGACCGGGTGAAAAAAGTTGAGAATTTCTTGTACAATTACATTGGAAGAGACCTTAAGCTAGATATGGTCGCCTTAAGGTCAACATCAAATGATCCGGTAAAATTCAAGTCAACTGTAACGGAAGTTACAAAGGCTACGAAACTTCCACTGATATTATGCACATTCGACCCTAACGTTATGGAAGCTGGACTAATCGCTGCTTCAGGAAGGAAACCACTGATTTATGCTGCAACAAAGGACAATTGGAAAGAAATGGCTGATTTGGCACTGATGTACGAATGTCCTTTGGCGGTCTTCGCCCCAAACGACCTCAGCCTTCTGAGATCTCTTTCGAAGACCCTGATTGAGTATGGGGTTGAGGACTTGGTGCTCGACCCAGGAACACTTCCTGACGAAGGAATATCAGACACAATCAACAACTTCACTATGGTGCGAAGAAACGCGTGCAAAGGCGGGGACAGGCTGTTAGGCTTCCCGATTATAGGGACACCCATCACAGCGTGGTTCGGTGAGGGCGATTCGAAGGAAATGCTGGCGTGGAAGGAAGCATATCTTGCTTCTATGCTGATGTCTAGGTATGCTGACATACTAATTATGCATAGCCTCGATGGGTGGGTTCAATTACCAACCGTCATATGGCGATTTAATATTTATACAGATCCGAGGAAACCAGTTTCTGTTGAAGCACAATTGTATGAATTTGGTAAGCCTGATGAAATGTCGCCGATATTCCTGACTACAAATTATGCCTTAACCTACTTCACCGTTGAGTCTGACCTTAAGAGTTTTGGCGGCAACTATTACCTGATCGTAGTTGACAGTGAGGGAATCAGTGTCGAAGCCGCTGTAGCTGGGCGCTATCTTACCGCAGAAACAATCGCGGAAGCTGTTAAGAGTTCAGGCGTGGCAGAGAAGGTTAAGCATAAGTCCCTGATTCTACCCGGTATGGCTGCTAGGCTAAGCGGTGAGACTGAAGAAGAGCTGAAGAACGTTGGTTTGCCTGATTGGCGGGTCATAGTGGGTCCAAGAGATTCTTCTGGAATAGCAAAACTGCTGAAAGAAAAGTGGCCTCCGAAAGAAGACTAGAAACAAAAAATATCCCAACCCCTCTATCCTCTTCTTTTTTGGTGCGAGAATAAACACGCATTCATTCACCTACTTTTTTGAATGCCTGTCTAAAAGATGCTTTTCATACGCACATGCGGTATGTGACAAAAAAGGGATGTAAAAAAGAAAGATTGAATCGTGTA
>CBFCZR010000066.1:0-9311 GCA_965602795.1 Candidatus Bathyarchaeota archaeon
GATTCTCTTGTTTCACCTGGAAACCCAAAAACCACACTTGCAATGGTCATTAACCCAACTTCTTTTGCCGCTTTAAACGCCTTTTTCGTTTTGTTTGCAGTAAATCCCTTTCCCATGGCCTCTATAATCCGCTGTGACCCCGCCTCCACACCGAACCATACGGCAATGCATCCAGCATCCTTCATTTTCTGAAGCAAATCCTTTGAAACCATGTCAACGCGAGTACCGCAATCCCACGTTATCTTGAGATTTCGGTTATGGATTTCTCTGCAGATTTCCTCAACTCTAGACTGGTCTACAGTGAATGCGTCGTCATAAAAGGTGAAAGTGTCAGCCCCGTAGGTGTTGTGGAGATGCTCAAGCTCGTCCACCACGTTTTTTGCGCTTCTCATCCGAAACTTTCGGCCGAACATCCTGACCGCCGAACAGAACTCGCACCAAAACACGCAGCCGCGGCTCGTCATTAAGGGAAACATTATGTTCCCGTATTTTTTGAGACGGTCAAGAGGCCAGAGATGATGAGCAGGAAAAGGCAGGCTGTCAAGATCCTCTATGTAGGAACGATCCGCGGTCTTCACGATCTTGCCGTTTTTCCTGTAGGTTATGCCCAGCACGTTACCGAAGCTTTTGCCTGCCTCCAGCTTCTGCACCAGCTCCAGAAGTGTGTTTTCGCCCTCCTTTCTCACCACCACATCCAGCTGCGGACACTCCTTCAACGCCTCCTTATCCCAGAAGGTAACGTGAACACCGCCAAGGAGGGTTAAGCAGTTTGGGCAGACTTCTTTGGCGATTTTTACGATTTGAAGCGCAGACTTGTAGGTGAGGGTGGTTGAGGTCATTCCAACTATGTCTGGATTCCGCTTACCAAGTTCGTTTTTCACTTCTTCAAATGAGATGTTTAGGGCTTGGCAGTCGATAACATCAACTTCGTACCCGTTTTTCTCTAGAACAGCAGCCAAATACCCCAATCCTAAAGGGGTGAATGGGGGATGCTGATGTGCACCCTTTGGGTAGGGTGGGTTCACGAGGGTTACATGTAGCGGCATAAGTCTTCCCTGAGCGTTTGTTGCTTACGAAATACAGCAAGCCGCATGCTTAATATCTTTTGCATAAAAGGGACTTAACATGCCCAAACACTGAGGAAAGGCACTCAGGCGAGATGTTAGTATCCTAAAAGGGGGAAAAGGTAGAGACTTGTCAGCAAAAGTATTGGCAGCATAAAGAGTATCGCCAAGATTATTGAAACGTTCCGGATTCTTAACGCGCAAATGATTTTGCTTGCATCCAGCTCTTCAACTGGGTCTCCAACAGCGTATTGTCCCGGCTTTTCTAGTTGCACGCGGAGCGCTCCAGCCATGGAAGCCATCTGCCACCCGTGATTTATGCTTGGAATCTTAGCTTGGTCTCTGCGGGCGATTGCCCAAGCGTTTTTGTGGTCCTCGCCTAGAATAGCTGCGGCTAAAATTATCAGAAGGGTTGTTAATCTGGCTGGAATATAGTTGACTATGGTGTCGGAGACTGCGGAAAACCATCCGATGTGAAGGTGCTCAGGGTCTTTGAACCCAACCATACCGTCAAGCGTGTTGATGGCTCGAAACGCGACGGCGCCTGGAATCCCAAAAAAGGCGTAGTAGAAGATTGGTGATAGTCTGAAGTCGGTTAGGTTTTCGGCTAGTGATTCGATGACAGAGGAGGCTATTTGGGAGCCTGTTAGGTCTTTGTTGTCTCTTCGCGAGAAGTGGGCGTACTTTCTGGCTTCGTTCAGGTCGCCTGATTGGATGGCTTCGGCTGCGGCATTACCCCAGTCTGTTTCCAGCTTCATACAGATTGTTAGTTTAAGGATTACAGCGGCTACGAGAACGTAAACCAGAACGCCTAGGTAAATATAGATGAACTTTAACCCAAAGTAGACAGGCAAGGTGAAAACGGTTATTACTATAAGAGCTAACAGGACACCACCTAGTTTTTCTATTTTCGGATTCGGGTTCTTGAAGTAAGGCTCTAACACGGTGGTTAACTTGCCCATCCACACGGTTGGATGCAGCTTGAATTGTATTCGCTGCGGGTAATTGGGGGAAGGGTCGCCGAAAATCAGGTCTAACAGTAAAGCTAAGATGAGAACGGAAACCGAAATTAACAAACTGGTTATCAGCATCATCTATCAAACACTGCTAACTGAACAGACAGATACGGATAGTCCAGAAATCTTACTTAAATCGATTGTCATCCGAACCATTACTGAATTTGTACGTTTGCACGTTCACGGTTTTTGCTTATCTTGAAAGCTATTATCGAAACCAATGTTGAAAGCAAGAAGAGACATCCAAACACTGAAAGAAGTGACCTGAAAAGGGGTTCTCCAATTAAAACATCCATTGAAGGAAAGGGAAGCACATATGCGGCTAAGAGAATGGCATAAAAAGTTGCGCCAATTACTTGAACAAAAAACAGAAGCATAATTGAGGTTCTATCCATAGCACAATTCAGCCCCTTTAAAACAATGTAGTTTCTTGCACGGAAAAGTTTGTTGTTTCATTTTATAAGCCTAACCATTGTGGGCACGCATACGGATTTAAGGGCACAACAATATATGTAAAAAGCTGACTAGGCTTGAAGTGCTGATGGTTATGGCTGATTCAAAAACGCTTTGGACAGTGAAGCTTGGATTCTTGGCTGTGGCTTTAGCTTGGTTCTCTTTCACGTTTTACGAGTTCGCCTTCGGCATCGTTAATCGAAGTGTAGACTGGCCAATAATTATTCAGGACTTGCCGGGGGGGTTAGGTTTGGGATTCAGAACTGGAGCAAGTTTTATGGCTGTGATGACAGTTCTTTTCTGGATTTTTAACAAAGATTTTTCTAAACCAGAACTGGCAACGTGCTTAAGGTTTATTGTTGTCTTTGAAGCGGCTACTTTTGTGTCGCTTATACCTTCAGGTGTATTTACCTTTATTTTTCCTGAATTGCTGACTCCCATTTGGATAGTTGAGTTAACCATACCTGTTTTAACCGAGTCGATACTGGTCCCTTTTGTGTTGATGAAACTGTTTTTTGCTTTGAACCCACGTAAGCCGGTGGGAAATGCAATAAAATGGGCGTTGATTTCAGGCACAGTCTACATTTTTGTTTTCTGGCTCAATTACACCTGCAACTGGGTAGGTACAATACTGATTAGCGGCATCGAGTATGTTAGCTCGTATCCTGTGAATTTGTTCAGTTTCTGTTTGACTTCAGTGGGATTGCTGCTGCTTGCTTTATACACTGCCAATTTTGCGCGGAAGTCCATTGGAGTAGAAGACGTGAAGGGGCTGGACGTAAACAGGATTGGCTTCATTGTTACTTTTTTTGGGTTATATTTTGTTGTCACCTATTTTCTGTGGCTACTCTTCGGAAGTGTTGGAGGATGGAGCATATGGTACGCTTGGTTTCTGAATCACAACATGGATTTGTGGCTTCTAACAGCCCCGATGCTGGGTCTGCCGCTAATATTCCACCAAGATTAGTGTTAATTTGAGAGGAAGACTAGGAACAGAATCAGGTAAACACCAGACGTTAGTTAACTTTGATAAACCACTTTTCCGCCAACAATAGTCATATCCACGTTGATGTCGCCGATTTTGCTTGACGGAGTCTTTTTTGGGTCAGCCGAAAGCACTGTGAGGTCGGCTAGTTTGCCCTCCTCAATCGAGCCCTTAACGGTCTCTTCAAAGGATGCGTACGCCGCGTTGACGGTGTACATCCGTAAAGCCTCATCAACGCTGATTTGTTCCTCAGGAAAGAACTGTCTCGTCACAGCTGCTTGGATACCCTGCAAAGGACTTATCGGCTCCATTGGACAGTCCGAACCGCCTGCAACCCGTATTCCCTCCTTGATTAGCGTTTTTATGGGGTAAAGCCACCTAGCCCTTTCAGACCCCAAACGTTCAACTGCCGACCAAACAGAAAATTCTGTGATAACACATTTGGGCTGCACAGAAACAATCATCCCCAATTCTTTGATGCGCTGAATCAACTCCTTGTTGAGAACTGACGCATGCTCTAGGCGAAACCGATGGTCGTTTCTCGGCACTTCCATAAAAGCCTTTTCGATGGCAGATAGAGCCATGTCGATTGCTTGGTCGCCCAGTGCATGCATAATCAAACGAAAGTTGGCTTTGTGAACTTTCATGACTAATGCATCCAATTCTTCTTGTGAATACAACAGCTCTCCTTTTGAGGCGGGGTCGTCACTGTAGGGTTCACGAAGAGCCGCTGTATGTGCAGCTAGGGAGCCGTCTACAAAAACCTTGACGCCCAAGTTTCCATCCTTGTTGGAGCCTGAACTGTTTATTTGGTCCAAAAGATTTGCTGGAACTATTGGGTAGACGTGTAGAGGCAATTTGTTTTCTGAGCAGACTTTTTGGATGACTGAGATTTCAGCCGAAGATGTAGCTATCCAGTGTACGGTGGTCACTCCGGCTTCCACGATTTTTTTGCATGCTAAGCTAGCGCCCTCTACAAGTTCTTCTTCGCTGGGCTCAGGGATTGTTTTCCACACCAAGTCTGTTGCCGTTTCTCGCAGAATGCCTGTTGGCTCCCCGCTTTCAGTGTCTTTTTCGATTTCGCCGCCTGACGGAGCACGTGTTTCTTTTGTTACTCCAGCTAATTCTAAGGCTTTGCTGTTGACGACGCATACTCGTCCGCATTGGTGATAAAGGATTACAGGGTTGTTTGGTGAAGCTTCATCTAGGTCCCGACGGTTTGGGTAACGTTTCTCGGCAAAACGGGTTTGGTCCCATCCGCTGCCGATAATCCATCTTTCTTTAGAGATTTTCTGTGCACGTTCTCTGATTCTCCGTTGCATCTCCTCGATAGAAGTTACGTTTTTTAAATCGATCCACATTAAGAACTTTCCAAAATCGGCGACGTGAATGTGGGAATCGATTAAACCGGGGACAACAGTTCTTCCCTGCAAATCTATGACTTTGGTGTCGTCTCCAATCCACGAATTGATTTCCTCGTTTGTGCCGACTTTAACGATTCTGTCTTTCTTTACGGCTACTGCTTCAGCGCTGGGCTGAGACGAATCCATGGTTAAGACGTTTCCGTCAATCAAAACCAAATCTGCCCGCACGACAATGACACCTTTCACAGTTGGTATACAAAAGGCAGCCACCGACTAAATAATGATTCTTTGGGCTTTAATAAGCTGTTATTTTTTGTCACCGCAAAAACGTTCATTCAGTTGCCTATGCGCGGGATAAGCATTGGAACCGTACGTTCATATTTTCGGTATTCTTCGCCGAATTGTTCTTCTAATTCTTTGTCTTCTTTTTTGGCAAGGCGATAGTACAGGATGGCTAGGATTGGCCATAACAGGAGCGTGGAGATGGCGACCCACAGGATGTTCATACCCAGAGTGAGCAGCAGAAACCCTAGGTATTGAGGATGGCGGACATGCGCATAGATGCCTGTGGTGACAAGTTTGCCTTTGGCGCTGTAAATTTTTCTCCAACCAAAAACGATCAGTAGCATGCCGATTAGAATGATTATGTTTGAGACGGGCAATATGACGCCGAGAAAAATTGAGGTGAACAAGGTTTCTCCGGTTAAAACTGCTAGAGGGTACCACAGGCAACCGGGAAAAGTTGACCCCAAAAGCCATGTGAGAATGTACATGGTTAAGGGGAAGCCGTACATTTCAATGAAGAGAGCAACTATGAACGCGAGGTAAATGCTGCTGGAGAGGCGCGTCGCTTTTCTTCTGAAACGTATGAAGAGAACGAATAGGCTGAAGAGAATAACGTTCAAAACCACGAAGCCCCAGTCGATGGCTCTATGGGGCAAAGAGGACAAAGGGAAAGCAAGACTGAACGTATATCTTACCGCAAGCCAAACTAACACAAGCGACAGCAACAACGCTAACAGTACAAGGCTTATCAGCTCAAGTTTTTTCACTCTATATCCTCGCTTAGTTTTCGCCTAAACAAGAATCGCCTATGAACCTTAAAGCTTTGCAGAACAGTTTGCTGGTCCTATTTTTTGTTCCATGCTTCGGGAATATAAGCACATGCTGGGTCAGATTCGAACCAGTCGCCTGTGTGGGAGTATGCTCTGGTTCTGCAGCCGCCACATATCGTACGGTATTCGCAGACTCCACATTTGCCCTTCAGATTGTCTGGATTTTTTAGTCTCTGGAAAAACTCTGAGTTTTGGATTTCATCCCAGATTTCTTGTATGCTTTTTTCTTTGATGTTTCCAATTTTCAGTTGTGTAGAATAAAATTGGGGTATCACATCGCCGTTCTCGAGGACGCTTATGTAGCCGCCGAACAGAAAGTAGATGCACTTGCCCGCAAATTCGTGTTTGTACCATTCCTCAAAGTTTTCTGGGTTCCTTTGTTTATATATGCGGGCGTAGAAGGGGCAATGCACGTGGAACTTGAATTGTTTCTTGTAGGTTTTTTGGCTCAGGTCGTAGAGGTGATTTAGAGCCCATTCGTATTGCTCGGGTGTCGGCTCCAAGTTCAGATGGTCTTTTGCTCTCCCAGCGGGCACTAGATGGTTGAACCACACAAACCTTGCTCCGTACTCTTCTGCTAAATCGACTACATGATCAAGGTCTTTGTAGTTGACGGAGGTGATTGCCGCTGACAAGCCGTTAAGTATTCCGGCCTTGGACAGTTTTTGGATGGCTGAAAGGGCTTTTTTGTATGTGCCTGGACCTCTCAGCAAGTCATTTGATTTTTCAGAGCCGTCTATGCTGATGGATGTGTAGACATTGTACTTAACTAGGTTGTCAAGTATGTCGCCATCCACATAGGATCCGTTGGTCAGTAATACTGCTCCAAGTCCCAAGTCTTTTGCGTGTGCAATAAGTTTGAAGATGTCTTTTCGTAAAAGTGGTTCTCCGCCCTTTAATCCGAACCATTTAGAGCCGAATTCGTAGATTTGGTCAACTAGACGCAATCCCCATTCGGTGTTTAATTCGTCAGGAGTTGGAGTCATGTTTGCGTTTACGTTACAGTATGAGCAACTATAGTTGCAGGCGCCGGTACCTCTCCAGGAAGTAATCAGCAAGGGACCTTCCCCTTTCTTCGGAGAATCAGAACTTGCCATTTCGGATCAAACCCATCCTAAACAGATAAAAAGGTTAGTATAATTGCGGTTTAAAAACGATTCCATTTTACATGTAGCTGGACTCTATGTGGCGATAGCTTGAGTGATAACATCCTTGGAGCGTTTCCAGAATGTTATTTAGGTACTCTATTTTATGTATTCTAAGTCTACAATATGTGTCAGAGGAGAGAAGTATAACTGATTTTATTGATGACCACCGCTCCGCCTCCTCATTCACCTTGGGGTTTATCAGGGAAACTTCCCCCTCTGGGATTAGCTTATGTTGGTGCGGCTTTAGAAAAAGCGGATTTTCAGGTACAAATCCTTGACAATTACAACATCAGAAAACCAATCGAAGAAGTAAAGAAGGAAATTGTAAGGCTTGAGCCAGAAATAGTTGGGATAACGTGCGGTTCCGTAACGTATAGGCCATGCATTGAAACGGCTAAAGCAGTGAAAGAGGTGCTTCCTTCCTGCAAGGTTGTGGTGGGTGGATGGCAGCCCACATACATGCCTGAAAGTTTGCTGCAGCACAAGGAGATAGACTATCTTGTCAGGGGAGAGGGCGAACAGGCAATGGTGGAACTTGCAAACAGCATCAAGAAGGGAAAAGGCAAATCGGGTGTTGCCAAGATTTCGGGTGTAGCTTATAGGCACAAGGGAAAAACAGTTAAAGTTGCTTCCACGCTCATCGAGGACCTTGACCAAATTCCGTTTCCGGCAAGGCACCTGCTGCCCATGCACATCTACGATAGGCGTGCTCCCTATTTTGACGCCAAGCCTATGGACACCATGAATGTGGTTCGGGGCTGCCCCTATAACTGTGCATATTGTGAAACCAAGAAGCTGTGGGGTTCAAGGGTTCGCGCTTTTAGTCCCCGCCGAGTTGTGGCAGAAATCAAGGATTTAGCCCAGAATTATGGCACACGGGGGGTCTATTTTGTGGGTGACAACTTTACAATTCACAAAAAACGTGTAGTAGAGTTATGTAGGCTGATGAAAAAGGAGAACTTGGATATCGAGTGGGTCTGTGACAGCAGAGTTGACAAAGTTTCGCGGGAACTGCTGAAGGAAATGAAGGACGCGGGATGCCGCACCATATGGTTTGGAGTGGAGTCAGGTTCGCCCAGAATTTTGGAGAAGCTCAACAAGAACGTTACTATGGAGCAGGTTACCCATGCATTCAGGCTTTGCAAGGAAATGGGGATAGGGATAGCGTGCTCCTTTATGCTGGGGATACCGGGGGAAACAATCGGAGACATGGAAGCCACATTCAAGTTCGCAAGGAAGCTGGACCCTGACTGGTGCCAGTTTAACGTGTTTGTTGGGGTTCCGGGCAGTGCCCTATACAATGAGGTGATGGAGAACAAACTCTACGATCGGGTGGAAGATTTTGTGACCTACGTCAAAACCGACGAGTTCGATTATGAAACGGTGGTTAAGATACAGGAACGGTTCCACTCAACCTTCAACAGGTCACCGAAGAGGATACTCCACAAAATCAGAAAAGAAGGACTCCTAAGCGTCCTAGCAAAAGGCTTCAAACAAATAAAAACATGATAACAGCCTAACTTCGGTTAATCTAAGCGCAGGAGAACAGATACCTCGTTCACGTTTAGTAGATAGATTTAATGTAAAAACAAAATTTTCTAAAATAAAAAAAGAGGGAAAAGAGCGAGTTATTTCGCTACTTTTGGTTGCCCTGTTTTTTGTGTAGTTTTTGTTTGTAGATAAGTAAGGCAACTGCAACCGTGCATACTGCAAACAGTAAGGGTGTCCATGAGGGAAATTCTGGGATTGGGGCACCCATGATGCCTTTTCCGTAGATGGGGTAACTGATTTCTCCCGTGTCCGCCCAGATGTCAACTGCCACGCCGTAGTAGTTGCCGTACATCTTGTCGAAGTAGAGTTCAGTGTGCCAAAGAGGACGCAAGGTTAAGGGCTCTTTGATTCCAACCATCAGCTCAGTATCTACACGCTCTGACAGCACAGGATGTAAAACTATTGTCTCGTTGCCTATGTTAGTGTACAAGGCGGGCATGTCTTCTGTGGCTTTTCTAGCAATGCTTATGGCTTCCTTCTCTGAAACGTTTATGATGTCGCTGCCTATCTTGTAGAGGCTCCAGCCGTCAATGAAATACTTCAAATGTCCATCTTCGAACAGCATGTATGTTCTTTTCCTTGTGAAGTTGAGACCATTAGAGGTGTACATAAACT
>CBFCZR010000067.1:0-9237 GCA_965602795.1 Candidatus Bathyarchaeota archaeon
CCAGCTTCACAGCAAGACCTGCTAACAGTTCACAGCAAAGAATACGTTGACTGGATAAAAAATGTGAAGACTCCCGGCTATTTTGACGGGGACACACCGGCGCCAGAAAACATTTACGAATACGCTCTGCTCTCTGCTGGCGCAGCTTTACTGGCTGCCCAAAACCACGGCTTTTCTCTAATGAGACCCCCAGGCCATCACGCTGGCAGAAACGGCAGAGCAATGGGGGCAGCAACCTTGGGCTTCTGCTACTTCAACAACCTCGCCATAGCAGTCAAAAAACTGGATTTACAGACATTGATTCTGGACATTGACGGGCATCACGGAAACGGCACCCAAGAAATTTTTCAAGGAGACCCAAAAGTCACATTCATCTCCTTCCATAGACACCCCACCTATCCCGGAACAGGCCTCACCTCGCAAGGCAACTGCCTGAATTTTCCCTTACCCTACTCAGCTGGGGATTCATTATATTTGGAGACTTTGGAGCAAGCGCTGAGTCAAGTGGACATGGCAAACGTTGAGGTTGTAGCTATTTCAGCGGGTTTTGACGCTCACCAAGGAGACCTAGCTTCGTTGGGTTTGACTTATGATGGCTACAGAGAAATCGGACGTAGGGTGGGTGCTTTGGGGAAGCCGGTTTTCGGAGTGCTGGAAGGTGGGTATGTAGGCGAGTACGTGGGCAGAGACCTCCATGAACTCATCAGCGGAATAGATGAGAAGCAGTGAAAACACTGAAAAAAAGCAGTCAGTTCTGATGTGCGCAGTGGATATCATTTTGATTTTGGTTCTACGTCTATGTGAATGCCAAGTTTATCTTCTATTCTGGAGATGTTTTTGCCGTTTTTTCCGATAATTTTTGGGATAACTTTGTGGTCGACTTTTACTAAAGCTCTGTTCTTTCCTACCAGCTCTATTTTGGCGCCCCTGTCATACTTGTTTATAATTTGTGAGATTCTTTGCACTGCTAAATCTTCGACGGATGAAACCTCTTCTTCCTCTGTTATGGGTACTACAACCTTCTCCTGGCCGAAAATGTAAACCTCATATTCTAGTTCGCCAGTTTCGAAGTCTCGGATCTCCACCAAAGGACGAGCCAAATCTTCTTCAACCATGCCGGTGGGCACTTTTACAGTTAAAGCCAGTTCATATATTTTCTCTATCTCTCCGTATTTGATGAAGATGACAGTGTCCATTATCGAAGGAATCAAACCTAATTCTGCTCTGGTTATAAATCTTTTAACGGCATCCATGGCATCTGCAGCATGCATTACCCCCACCATGCCTACCCCAGCTAACCTCATATCTGCAAATACTTTGAAGTTCTCGTTTTCTCTCAATTCATCAAAAATAGTGTAATCTGGACGTACCAACAGGAGGATGCCTGCTGTTTTCGCGAAATCCCCGTCCAACGGAGCGTATCGTGTGATTTCAGGGTCTACTTGTAGGTCTCTGGGAGATTCCAAAGTCTTGGTTACTTTTCCTAGACTAGAGTAGAAGTTTGCTAGGCTGCTGGCAAAGGTGGTTTTGCCCGAACCGGGGGGACCAGCAATCAATACTCCTTCTGCTCTAGTTTTCAGTCTATCCATGAGTTTTTCAGAGAGACGATAATCCTGCAATTGAAGCTTTACTAGCGCCCGTACAACAGTGATTTCCAGTTTGTCTGAAAAGGGAGGCTTGGCTACGGCTATTCGGTATTCTCCCATTTGGATAACAGTGGCTCCGGGTTCGTCCACCTCGACAAAAGCGTTTTCTTTTCTTCTGGTTACGTCGTTTATTTGCCTGATTAGCCTTTTCAGTTCTCTCTCTGTGGCGGGTTTGTTTCGTATTTTGACTAGATTAAACTTGCCTGGTTCCCCCCTCTTTGCTAGGGGAGGTGCACCCTGTTTAAGATGGATAGACATCGTGTCTTTGGTGAAGAAACGTTTGAAACCCAGTTTTCTTCGTTTCGGCTTTTTGGGGATGTATCTGGTTTTAACCCCTTCCGCTTCGCCTACTAAGGCTTGAACATAATCTGCGGTTATGAGTGTGGCATCATTCTTTTTAGCTACATCTCTGATGAGGGCGTCCAATCTTCCGCTACTGGACAGTTTGATGTCCTCCATGCTTGGCCTTTCACCCTCAAAAATCAGCTTTATTTGAAGTCTGTCGCAAATTTTCCTTACTTCTTTGAGCTCATCTAAACCCAGATATCCTTCATCTCTTCCTTTCGAGGCTTGTGCCTGTAACTCATCTAAAACCACGTAAGGAACAAAAAGTTCTTCAGGCTTTTCTTTTTCAATAAGTTCAGGTACTTTTCTGTCAATAATTATGGATGTGTCTACAACTATTTTGTGCTGCATTCTACAATCCCTATTTTTCTAAAGTCAATTCTTTCACTATTTTTTCGTTTATCTGCTCGCCATGGTGATGAAACTGATTTCCATCCCGGATTTCTCAGATCACGAACAACATAAAGTCGCATAAAATACCCACATAGATTTTAAACGCCAAAGCTTTTGTGTGTTTCCTTTAGACTATATTCTGTCTGATAGCAGCTTACAGAATAACTCATATTAGAAGCCTAATAGAGGTACATTGTTGAAAACAGTCTTTTTTCTGTTTTTCTTCCATCGGTTGCTTCCTGAACCGTTAAATTTAACTGAAAAACTTTTAACTTTCCTGACCCTCCAATGGGTTAATGACATCTTTAAGGCAACTCGAGGAAAAATGGAGAAAGAAGTGGGAAAAGGCCAGAATATTCGAGGCTGACCCAGACCCCTCCAGAAAAAAATTCTTCATAACTTTTCCCTTCTCATACATGAATGGCCCCCTACATGTGGGGCACGGATTCACCGCCACCCGCGTTGATTCTTATGCTCGTTTTAAGAGGATGCAGGGCTACAATGTCCTGTTTCCGTGGGCTTGGCACTGGACAGGCGAAACCATAGCTGGCGCAAGCGAGCGCGTAAAAAACGGGGACGAAACCCTGATTCGAGCCTTCAGAGATGTAGACGGGGTTTCAGAGGAGGACCTCAAAAAGTTTGTTGACCCAGTTTACATGGCGAAATACTACACAGACCACAGCCGAGAAGCAGTGAAAAGAATCGGCTACTCAGTGGACTGGAGAAGAGAGTTCCACACCACCAGCCTGTACCCAACCTTCAGCAAGTTCGTGGAATGGCAAACCCAACGCCTACGCGACAAGGGCTACATCATACAGGGAACCTACCCCGTGGTCTGGTGCCCCCACGACCAGAGCCCCACAGGCGACCACGACCGCCAAACAGGAGAAGGCGTTGTCCCCGAAGAATACACCCTCCTCAAATACAATATGGAAGACGGCACCATCCTGCCCTCCGCCACCTTCAGACCAGAAACCATCTACGGCATAACCAACCTGTGGATAAACCCCGACGCTGACTACGTCAAAGCACAAGTAAACGGCGAAACCTGGATAATCAGCAAAACAGCCGCAAACAAATTAACAGAGCAACTAAGAAAAGTCGA
This sequence comes from Candidatus Bathyarchaeota archaeon, assembly GCA_965602795.1. Taxonomy (GTDB): domain Archaea; phylum Thermoproteota; class Bathyarchaeia; order Bathyarchaeales; family Bathyarchaeaceae; genus Bathyarchaeum. The sequence goes on from CBFCZR010000067.1 coordinate 3,490, forward strand.
AATCCTAGAGAATTTCAAGGGCAAAAAAATCATCGGAAAAACGTTCACCAGTCCCCTCAGCGACCGAAAGATGCTGATACTGCCCGGCTGGTTCGTGAGCCCAGACAACGCAACCGGAGTGGTCTACAGCGTCCCCGCCCACGCACCCTTCGACTGGCTAGCCCTAAGAGACCTCCAAAACAACCCCGAACTACTCAAAGACTTCAACATAGACCCAGAAACGGTCAAAAAGATAAAGCCAATCTCCCTAATCAAAGTAGAAAGCTTCGGAGAATACCCCGCAGTCGAACTCGTAGACCAGATGGGCGTCAAAGACCAGCATGACCCCAAAGCCGAAGAAGCAACAAAAGCCCTATACAAGAAAGAGTTCCACGGCGGAACCCTGAAGGAAATCTGCGACGAATACGCCGGAAAACAGGTCAACAAAGTAAAAGACATTCTAATCAGAGACTTCAAAGAGCAAGGAATAGCTGACTCTATGTATGACCTGCCCGAACAGGTGGTGTGCAGATGCATGACGCCTTGCGTAGTCAAGCTCCTCGAAGAGCAATGGTTCATAAAATACTCTGATGAGGCTTGGAAACAGAAAACCAAGGACGCACTGGCTCAGGCTTCTATCTACCCCGACTCCGCCCGCCAATGGTTCCTCAACATCATCGACTGGCTAAAAGAGTGGCCATGCGCAAGAAAAAGCGGCTTAGGAACGCCCCTCCCATGGAGCCCCGGATGGATAGTCGAAACCCTCACAGACTCAACCGTTTACATGTCATTCTACACCATAAACAAGCACCTCAAACAGCACAACATAAAAGCCGAACAGCTAACCCCACAAGTCTTTGACTACATATTCTACGGAAAAGGCGACACACAAAAAATCTCACAACAAACAAACATCGACACCAAACTCTTGGACGAGATGCGAAGCGAATTCCTTTACTGGTACCCAGTGGACCTCAGAATATCAGCCAAAGAACTGCTCCCCAACCACTTAACCTTCTTCCTCTTCCAGCACGCAGCACTGTTCCCAGACCATCTGCCCAAGGGCATCGGCGTGAACGGCATGCTGAGCATAGAGGGAAAGAAGATGTCCAAATCAAAGGGCAACTTCATAACCCTCAAAGAGGCCCTCAACCAGTTCGGGGCAGACGCCACCCGCTGCGCCCTGCTTCTGGGTGGAGAGGGAATGAACGACCCGGACTGGAGAAAAGAAACCGTCAGCGACGTTAAAACCAAGCTACGCGGCTTCCAGAACTTAACAGACAACATAATCGAAAACGCCAAAGAAGCTGAAGATGAACATCTGGAAACGTGGCTCACAAGCGTGCTACAGCACAGAATCAAAACCGTCACCGAAAACATGGAAGCACTGAAAACCCGAACAGCCCTAGAAAACACTCTATTCGAAATCTGGAACGACTTCCGATGGTACAACCGAAGAAAGGAATCCCTTAACTCGAAAGTTCTAAAGGAGGCTCTGGAAAAGTGGACCTTGCTGCTGGCTCCTTTTGCGCCCTACATCTGCGAGGAAATATGGAGCAAACTGAACAAGTCAGGCTTCATCTCCGTGGCTGACTGGCCAGTCTACGACGAAAAGAAAGTTAACGTTGAAGCGGAGGAGACCGAAAAACTAATAGAACATGTGCTGGAGGACACCTCGAACATTCTCAGGGCAACAAAGATTGTGCCCAAAGAAGTCTACTACTACTCTGCTGCATCATGGAAATGGAAAGTCTACCTGACAGCACTCAAAAAATCGGCATCAGGAAACATAGTCATAGGCGAGTTGATGAAGGAGCTGATGGGTGACCCAGAACTAAAAAAGATAGGTGGAAAGGTCGCCAAATTCGCCCGCGGAATCACAGAAGAAATCAACCGCATGCCCGAAGACATGAAACAGAGACAACTGCGGATAGGAGCCTTAGATGAAGCAAAATTGCTGGAAACAGCTGAGGCTTTCTTTGGAAGAGAATTCAACGCCAAAATCCACACCTACGGAGAGGACGACAAGCAGATTTTTGACCCCCAGAGGAAGGCTGGGTATGCTAAACCGTATCGTCCAGCAATTTACATCGAGTAAACTAGAAACGTCACAGCGCTCTGGTTAAATGAAAGATTATATCTAAGCACTTCTTAGACTATGACTGTTCAAAAGGGTCCGTGGCCTAGTCAGGATAAGGCATTGGACTTCTAATCTACGGAAGAAGAAATCCAATGATCCGGGGTTCAAATCCCCGCGGATCCGCCACACTTCAATTCCGATAGCAAAATTTGGAGGCGCTGGAGGGTCTGTTTTTTAGTTTATTGCATCAGATGTGAACCTTTAGGCAAGCTTCGGTATCTTGTTGTATTTATGTTGCTCGATGTTATACGGAAATTATAAATCTGTCTAAGTTAAAATAAGTAACCTGCACATCCACGGATTGATTTGTTGGTGTGCATAGAAAAGTGATGATAGTATGAACACACACGCAGAAGACTTGAAACTACGATTAATGACCATCGAGCTACTTAAAACAGCAAAAAAGGAGTACACCTACAGAGAATTATCAGTTAAAACCAAACTGCCGGTGACAGTCCTAAGCAGGTACGCTAAAGGTCACGTTCTGCCAAACGCAGACAGAGCCAGAGAACTGTGGAAGATTTTAACCAAACTCGTTGGCTTAAAGGCTGAACTCCGCAGACGAATAAAATTCAACTCAGCCGGATACTTCAACAACACCTGGATTATAGGCGACCACAACATCCTCCAACAGGCAGCCCATCACGCCCTAGCAACTTTTGCTGGGGGGCGAGTGACAAAAGTTTTGACCGCTGCTGTGGATGGCATCCCTCTTGGGGCTATGGTTGCGAACTCTTTGGGTGTGGATTTGTTGATTGCGAAACGAAACAAGGAGGTTGGGGTTCCCGCTTTTCTGGAGGAAACCTATGTTTTGCGTGATTCAGGCGTGACCATGACTTTGTATTTGCCGAAGGATGCTTTGAAGCGGAGGGACAGCGTGCTTATTGTGGATGATATGATAAAGACGGGTGAGACTCAGGCTGCGTTGGTTAATTTTGTTAAGAAGGCTAGGGCTGAGGTTTCTGGGGTTTACTCTCTTATCGCTGTTGGGGACGCTTGGCAGAAGAGTCTGAAGCTTCCTAAGGGAAGTCCGATTGAGGTTGTAATCAAGATCAACAAAAAAAGATAAAGGGCTACAGGCAGCAGTAATAGAAGATAGATTGTGATGGGACTGTGGGAAGCGCAGGTAGGGAAAAAATGAAAACCCTCCACGTCGTTACCGAATGTGGACGCTCCCCGTAGTCACTCAAAAAAATTTTGTTATTCCCAGTAATTAAACTGTAGGTTTACATCTGAACGCAGTGTCTTGCATAGCACACACCCCTTTACAGTGACACATTTGAGGTGTGGTGAGGTTGAAATCCTTATTTTTTTGTAGAAAATGTATTATTGAAGCAGGACAGAATCAACAGGCAGGTGTTGGTTGGTGCGAACTATAGAGTGGAAAGACGGCGTGGTTGTTATCGTTGATCAAACAAAACTGCCCAACCAAGTTGTTTGGGTGAAACTGAAAAACTGTGATGATATGGCTTCTGCGATTAAAGAGATGAAGCTGCGTGGCGCACCTCTCATCGGCGTGGCGGCTGCGTATGGTTTGGCTCTTACAGCCTTTCATTCACAGGCGGAAAAGAGAGAGGACCTGATGAAGGAGTTGGAAACCTCGGCTGAGGCGCTGCGGAAGACCCGTCCAACTGCAGTGAATCTTTTCTGGGCAATCGACAGGGTTATGAAAAAGGCTCGGGAGACTTCGGGAACCGAGGAAGATTTGGCGGAAGCTGTGGTGGCGGAGGCTCAGATGATGGCGGATGAGGATGTTGCAGTCAACCGAAAGATGGGCAAGCATGGAGCCACGTTAATCGAGGATGGTGATGTGGTTCTCACCCATTGTAACGCGGGCAGTTTGGCTACGGTTGATTACGGTACAGCACTTGGGGTTGTACGCGCTGCGGTTGAAGAGGGAAAAAGCGTTAAGGTTATCGCCTGTGAGACCCGACCGCGGCTTCAGGGCGCTAGGCTCACATGTTACGAGTTGATGCGGGACAATATTCCGGTGACCCTGATTTCTGATACTATGGTAGGCTATGTTATGTCCAAGGGTTTGGTGGATAAGGTTGTGGTCGGCGCGGACAGAATTGTAAGAGACGCGGTTTTGAACAAGATAGGAACCTATAATGTGGCTGTTTTGGCTTGTGAGCACGGGATTCCCTTCTACGTGGCTGCTCCCACCTCAACGATGGACCAGTCGCGCACCGCAGAGGATGCGGTTATCGAAGAAAGAAATCCAGCAGAAGTTACGAATATAGGTTCTGAGCGAATCGCGCCTGAAGGCGTCAAAGTGTTGAATCCAGCCTTTGACAAAACACCTCTAGGGTATGTGGACGCGGTCATAACCGAGGAGGGCATACTGACCCCTGAGGTTCAGCTGAAACCAAAAGAGGGGCAGCCGAAAAGAAAGCATTAAAGTCAATGTTTCACTGCTAGACCCCTGTTGTTGTGGAGAGTAAAGAGTGCGGCGTAAAATAAAGTGTAGTCAAGACAACTGCGTAAACAATGTTGACGGCTACTGCCAGTCATGGATTAGAAATTGGCTTGGGGTCTGCGTGTTCAAACGAAAACCACAACCAGCCGAAAACGAGAGCTAAATGCTTAAGTTTTTATTCGTTTTGTTTAGAAAGGTTGTTGTGTTCTGTTCCTGATTTGAGGGAGTTTGCCTTGGAGCCAGAAGAAGATGCTTTCGGTCAAATGCTAATGGCTTACTATGAAGGCAGAGATGTTTCTGAGATTGTGGAAAGAGATGACGGGGTAACGAACACTATACCTGCAAAAGGATATTTTTCTGGTTATGAAGACTGGCATCCAATTGAACAAAAAGCGATGCAGTTTGTAAACGCAAGAGTTTTGGATGTCGGTTGTGGCGCTGGGAGACATTCGCTGTATTTGCAGGAAAAAGGTTTTGATGTATTTGGAATCGATGTTTCTCCTCTTGCCATAAAAGTTTGCAAGCTAAGAGGATTGAAACAAGCAGAAGTTATGTCAATTGGAGATTTAGATTTCAAGCCAAACTCTTTTGACACCATAATCATGATGGGAAACAACTTTGGTTTATTCGGCAGTTTCAGTAAAGCCCGTAAGCTGCTGAACAAGTTTCATGAAATGACTTCGGAGAATGCTTTGGTTGTTACGGATACTCGTGACCCATACAAGACAGATGACCCTAAACATTTAGCGTATCACAGGCTCAACAAGAAAAAGGGCAGAATGGCTGGTCAAGTGAGAATTAGAATACGATTCCAAAACTATGTTAGTAGATGGTTTGATTACTTGATGGGGTCCAAAGAAGAAATGACGGAAATGCTTAGAGGAACTGGATGGACGATTAAGGAATTCATTGACTCTGAAGCTTCAACGTATGTAGCCATTATCGAAAAAAGCTAGTTTTCAACAATCATCTGTTATTAGGCGTCAAATATGATTGTTGTTTTGGCGTTTTTGGGTTAGTTTCTGTTTGCAGATTATAATCAACAAGGTTGCGGTAATGAACAATGGCAGAATAAGCCATGAGGAAAATTCTGGGATAGTGTTTACTAGTGGATAGCTGTCTTGGTTGTTTTTGTCTAGGACGTGTGGTGTGTCTCCTATTCCGTTTCCGTCTGTGTCTGTTCCGTTGTAGTTGCTCCAGTGGTTTCCTT
>CBFCZR010000068.1:0-9147 GCA_965602795.1 Candidatus Bathyarchaeota archaeon
AAAACTTCAGGGTCAGGTTTCGGTTTGGCAATATCATCCGCCGTGACTACAACCTCAAAATATCCTTCAATCCTTTTCTCTGGCAGTAGCTTGTCAACAACTTTTCTGTTGCTCATTGTTGCTAAAGCAATTTTTGTTCTTTCCTGCAGCGTCTCCAAAAGTTCAGTGGCTCCCTCAAGGAGGTTTACAATGTCTGTGAGTTCTGCTTGAATCCGGATTTTTTCTTTAGCGAGCTTTTCCAGTGTCGAAACGTCCAGTCTCATGTGGCATTCTCTGAAGGCTTCTATGATTGTCTTCTTTGTTCCGATGCCTATCCGCCTCTCTATAAACTCGTCACTAACCCTGCAGCCAGCTTCACTCAGGACTTTCTGGAAGGATTTTACTACCGCCTTCTTAGTGTCCGCGAGGGTTCCGTCCCAGTCAAAGATGACCGCTTTAATCATCCTAATTCTACTCCTAACTCCGAGTTGTTTATCTTTCCAGAATGAATGGTTTCTCGTGGGAAATCTTCTTGGTTGGGATGCGGTCAATCAGCATTTTTTCGCCAAACTTCTCAGTTATTCCTATGGGGTCAAGGTTCTCAGCTAACTGAACCGATGACTCGAGTCTTTGTGTACTTCCAGAAAAGATTGTGTACAGTATTTCTCCTTTTGTAACTTTGTCTCCAAGTTTCTTGTTCAGCAAAACGCCTGCAGACTTAGTTTTAGGTGCCCCTGCAGTTCTGGCTATCTGCGCTATAGCCCTGTTGTTTATCCAATGAATTCTTCCCTTCTCCTCTGCACGAATCTTCACTTTTTCGTTTCCAACCTCTATGTCCTCAGGTTTCACATCAGCGTCGCCGCCTTGAGCAGCAATTATCTCTCTGAACTTTTTCTCGGCTTCACCTGATTCTAGGATATCTTTTGCTTTTTGCGTGCCATCTTTGGCTCCCATCATTTCAAACAGTAAACCTGCTAGACTAGCAGCCTTATTCACCAAGTCTATGGGGCCTTTACCCATCAGAGTTGAAAGTGCCTCCCTTGCTTCAAGAGCTGGTCCTATGGCATATCCGATGGGCTGTTCACCAAAAGTCACTGCGCACTGAATATTCATGTCCAATCTTTTGCCTAATTCTATGAACTCTTGGGCTAGAGCTTGGGCTTCTCCGATAGTCTTGATTTTTGCGCCTCTACCCGTAGGTATGTCTATCACCACATAGTCTGCACCTATAGCCTTCTTTTTACTCATGATTGACGGCAAAAGAAGAGGGTCAATGGAGAGCGGATACTCAACTTGGATGAAAAGGTCGTCCGCCGGAGCGAGTTCAAGTGCTCCGCCCCAAATGAGACAGGCATTAGCTTTTTTCACAACCGCCCTTATCTCATCGCATGTAAGGTCAACAGGACACAAGACCTCCATTCTGTCTGCTGTTCCCGCCGGAGATGTTATTGCCCGAGAAGATGTTTTGGGGATCGTGAAGCCTGCGGCTGAAACTATGGGAATCACAAGCAAGGTGGTTTTGTCTCCCGGCACTCCGCCTATGCTATGTTTGTCCAAGATGGGTTTCTTGTCGAAGTCTAGGGTTTGCCCTGTTTCTATCATCGCTTTCGTTAATGCTTCCACTTCGTCCATGCTGGTTCCGCGGATGTAGAGGCTGGTAACAAAAGAGGCTAACTCAATGTCACTCAGGTGCCTTTCTACCACATCCATTACTATCATTTTGATTTCTGAATCCAGAAGTTTTCTTCCAATAATCTTGTCGCGGATGTATCCGAGAGATTCAGGTCTTTCAGCTGGTCGAACTTGCACCATTTCGCCTTCTTGGGCTTTCAGTTTTTGTTGAACCTCTTCGTAGATTCCTACTGTTTTTTTAGGAAAGTCTGTGGCTACGTTAGCGATGGCGATTAAATTTTGTTGCTTGTAGGTAATCTCGACTCTGTCAGAGGAGTGAATTCCCATTAGGCTCGCGTATTCGTCATCCATCACTATTATCTGTTTTCCGCCTGCCCTTATTCCCAGAAGCTTAACCCTTAATTCCATGTTATTCCACAACAGTTAACCTATAGTATTGTCACAATTATATTATTGGTTGAATCGCACCAAAAACGGTTGTTGATTAAAATTGAAGTATGTAGATTTTGTTAACCAATCTTACAAACCAAAAACAACGGATGTAATCTGCGACTTCTACGTTGAACCGGAAGGCATCAGTTTAAAAGAGGCGGCTGGAGGAGTTGCTGCCGAGAGTTCTGTGGGAACATGGACAGAACTTACTACAATAAAGCCTTATGTGGAAAAGCTTGCCGCCCGCGTGTTCAGTATAGACGGAAACAACATCCGTATAGCTTATCCAGTTGAACTGTTTGAGCAAGGCAACATGCCAAACATCTTGAGCAGCGTGGCTGGAAACGTCTTTGGATTGAGGGCACTCAAGAATCTGAGACTCAAAGACATCCATTTGCCCCGAGACCTTGTCCGCAGCTTCATGGGTCCCAAGTTTGGTATCGATGGGGTCCGGGAACTGTTAGGTGTCAAGGATAGACCCTTAGTTGGGACGATTATCAAGCCGAAGCTGGGATTGAAAACGAAAGATCACGCTAAGGTAGCCTATGACGCTTGGACTGGCGGATGTGATGTTGTTAAAGATGACGAGAACCTTAGCAGTCAAAGCTTCAACCCCTTCCAAGACAGGATTGTGGCAACTCTGGAGATGCGAGACCGCGCTGAAGAGGAAACTGGAGAAAAGAAGGTGTACATGGCTAACATCACCTCGGAAACAGAGGAGATGTTGAAGAGAGCACAGTTTGTCAAAGACCATGGTGGAAGATACTTGATGATTGACATTCTCACCTGCGGGTTCTCTGCGCTGCAGACAGTACGGGAACAGGATTTTGGTTTGGTGATTCATGCCCACAGAGCCGGGCATGCAGCATTCACCAAGAATCCTAAGCATGGAGTTTCGATGAAGGTTATCGCAAAAGTTGCCCGAATTATTGGTGTGGACCAGCTTCATGTGGGCACAGTTGTTGGGAAAATGTCTGAGACCCAAGAAGAAGTTTCGGAGAACTGTGAGGCACTAAGAACCGACATGTATGGTGTAAATGAGGTGTTTCCTGTTGCATCAGGTGGACTCCATCCCGGTCTGGTTCCCGCTTTGATGAAGTTTTTTGGGAAAGATTTTGTGATTCAGGCAGGAGGAGGAATTCATGGGCACTCTGGAGGAACCGTTTCTGGAGCTAAGGCTATGAGGCAAGCCGTAGATGCCACCCTGCAAGGCGTATCCCTAAAGGATTATGCTAAGAATCACAAAGAATTGCGGGTAGCTCTGGAAATCTGGAAGTAGGTAAGTTGGTTTAGGGTGCAAAGGTTTTGGGGACGTGAATCTCTTTTGCTTTCTTGTCTGTGAAGATTCCTAGGCTTGCGTATCTGTCTTGGCTGTCAGGTAAGACGGTGACAACGTTTTGTCCCTTCTTCATTTTTCTCGCAAGTTGCACAGATGCGTCTACGTTAGCGCCTGAGGATATTCCTGCGAACAGTCCCTTTTCTCTTGCCAGTAGTCGGCTCCAGCTCACTGCGTCTTCATCGTTGACGTTTATCACCTCGTCGATAAGAGATTGGTCCACGATGCTGGGGATGAATCCGTCCCCGATGCCGTCGATTCTATGATTGCCTGCTTTTCCGCCCGTGAGTTCTTGGGAGCCTGCTGGCTGAGCCGCCACTACCTTCACGTTGGGGTTTATTTCCTTCAAGGCTTTAGCCACTCCCATGAGGGTGCCTCCTGTGCCTACTCCGGCCACGAAGGCGTCAACCCATCCGTTCGGAACTTGTTCAATGATTTCTTTGCCCATTATTATCCTGTGGGCTTCCACGTTGTCGTAGTTGTCGAACTGGGCTGGCATCCACCAACCTGACTGTTTAGCCAGTTCCTTTGCTTTGTTAACTGCCCCTTTCAGGCCGTCACATTCTGGTGTTGATACGACTGTTGCACCATATGCTCTCATGAAGTTGCGTCTTTCCTCGGTCATGGTTTCGCACATGACGATTACCACTTTGTATCCTTTGGCTGCTCCTGCCATGCTGAAGGCTATTCCGGTGTTGCCGCTTGTTCCCTCGACGATTGTGTATCCCTTTTTTAGTTCGCCGCGTTTTTCTGCCTGTTCAATCATGTATTTGGCTATTCTGTCTTTGATGCTTCCGCTGGGGTTAACGTATTCTACTTTTGCGTAGAGGTTTGCTTTGAATGTGCTGAATATGCCTTCTGGGCTGTTCAGTTGGATAAGTGGCGTGTTTCCCACGAAATCTAAGACGGATTTTGCTGCCATCGTGTAATCTTTCCCTGAACGGTGACGATTTGTTTGTCTATTAAAACTTTCTGTTTTTTGGTTCTAGTTTATTTTTACTAATCTTTGGTATATACTTTACCGAAAGTTTCAGATTCAAGTAGTACACAAATTAGTTGCTATATTAGCCCAAATAGAAGCGTGAAAAGTTTGGTTAAATCTAGCAGATTGCCTGTTTTAGAGAGAATGCGCAAACAGAAGATGTGTTTTGCAGGTTTTCCTACTCCTGTGCAGAAAATGGTCCGCCTGTCTAAGGTTCTGGGGGGTCCGAGACTCTTCGTTAAAAGGGACGACATGACCGACCTAGCGTTTGGAGGCAACAAGGCACGAAAGCTGGAGTTTCTTTTTGCGGATGCCAAAAACAAAGGCGCTGATGTGGTTATCTCTGTGGGTGCGGTTCAGTCTAACTGTGCCTGCATGGTTGCCTCTGCTGCCCGGCGCCTCGGAATTAAGCCTGTGTTGGTTCTGGTGGGAAAAGAGCCTGAAGTATATGATGGGAATCTGCTGCTGGATAGGCTGCTGTCCGCGGAGATTCACTTCATAGAAGAGTATGGTCCACACGTTGAAGATTTCATGAACAGTTTAGCTGACGAGTTTAGGGCGAAAGGACACGAGCCTTACGTCATCCCTGCTGGCGCCTCAATTCCATCCACTGTCCCCGGATACGCCCTTGCCATGGAGGAACTGGTTAATCAATTCAAAGAAATCGGAGAAAACTTGGACTATGTTGTCTGCGCCTGCGGAACAGGCGGAACTCAAGCTGGCTTAATTTTGGGAGCCAAACTGCTTGACATCAAAACAAAGATTCTGGGCGCAAGCGTTTTTGCAAGCAAGGCTGACGCATCCCGAACCATAGTTCAGCTGGTTAATGGCTCAGCAGAACTTCTTGACGTTGACCTATCCATTGTTCCAGAAGAAGTGACTGTATTTGACGATTACATCAAGGAGGGCTACGGAGTGCTAAATAAAGAGGTGACTGAAGCCCTCAAACTGGTGGCTGAAACTGAAGGAATCTTCTTAGACCCCGTCTATACAGGTAAAGCAATGGTGGCGCTCATTGACTTGATAAAGAAAGGCTACTTCAAAAAAGACGACAACGTAGTGTTCTTCCACACAGGCGGACTCCCAGCAATATTCCTGTACAGAAACGAATTGAGTGAGGCCTGAAAAACAATTTAGCATCCTGCTCATTAAAACTTCAAAAATACTTTCTTCATCTTCTCCAGAGACGCTGAAAGGTTTAATATTCTCTTTTTGTTGTTTTACCCGTAGGTGATAGAGTTGAAGTTGTTCACGGTCGGTCCTGTTGCTTGCTACCCCCAAGTTCTGGAAGCGATGGGACAGCAGATGGTTAGTCACCGCAGCGAAGAATACAAGAAGCTGCATGTTGAAACAGTGGAGATGCTGCAGCGATTTTTGGAGACAGAGAACGAGTTTTTCTTGTTCTCAAGCACAGGCACTGGATTCATGGAAGCTTCTGTACGTAATTGCGTTAACAAGAAGCTGCTCTGCTGTATATGCGGAAGCTTCGGTAAACGATTCGCAGAAGTAGCAACCGCAAACGGCAAACAAGTTGAAACCCTCGAGGTTCCGCTAGGAGAACCCATCCTACCCGATTTGCTGGACCAAAAACTGTCTGAGACCCCAGATGTGGAAGCTGTTTCTATAACCCACAACGAAACCAGCATGGGACTCATAAACCCTCTAGAACAACTTGCCGAAGTCGCAAAAAAGCATGGTAAACTAGTGTTGGTTGACGCTGTAAGTTCCATGGGCGGAACCGAAATCAAAGTTGACAAGTGGGGCTTGGATGTCTGCTTTTCGAGTTCCCAGAAATGCTTCGGCGTTCCTCCCGGGTTGGGTGTGGGAAGCGTAAGCGAAGATGCTCTGAAAAAGTCGGAGACTGCCGAGAATAAGGGCTGGTACTTTGACTTCAAGGTGTGGCAAAAATATCAGAAAAAGCATGGGACTCCTATGACTTCGGTTATTCCCCAGATAGCTGGCTTAAACACGATTCTTAAGATGATAGAGTCCAAAGGAGGAAAGGAATGGTTCTTTAGTTTGTATGCGGAACGGAACCGCCGGATTCGGGAAGGCATCCAGAAACTGGGGCTAACAATGTTTCCCAAGAGCGGATACGAGAGTCCAACAGTGAACTGCGTGAATGCTTCTGCAGGGATTGATGGGCTTGATGTTTACGGAAAGATGCGCATGGACGGGTTTGAGCTTGCGAAAGGTTACGGAAGCGTACAAAACGTCACCTTTAGGATAGGAAACATGGGGTACATCGAATCTGCGGACATAGACTCTATGTTGGGTGCCCTAGGAAAAGTGCTAGTTGACCTTGGATGGAAACGTTAGAATAAACTTTGAACATGCCATAAATGCTTAAATAATGCGTTGTGTTTTTTCCCTGAGCTAAAGGGCTGTTCGGCATGAGCCACAATTCAATCTTCAATCAGTGGGGTTCCCAAGAGCATTTGCCTAAGAAAAGTAGATGTTAGTGTGTGATCAGAATGAGCGACCATACGATTTTGGTTTGTGACAACTTCGGTCAAGAATTCCTTGATCGTCTGTCCAAGTTTGGTAAGGTGTTTCAATCCAGTGACATAGATTACAGTTTGCCCTTAGACAAAGTCACGATACTTGTTGTTCGAAGCAAAACAAAGGTAAACAAAGAATTAGTTGATACAATGAAGAGCCTTGAATGCGTAATAACAGCCACTCATGGTGTTGACCACATCGACTTGGGCTGTCTATCCGAAAACAAAATAACGTTCTATAACGTTCCTGCTCAATCCTATGATGTTGCCCAAGGAGTTATGGCATACATCATGGCGCATTGCACAAACCTCGTTGAAGGCGACAGGTCGATGAAGCGCGGAGAATGGAAGAAGAAGTCTCTGATTGGCTGCCGAGTTACTGGGAAAACCTTGGGTATAATTGGGTGCGGCAAAATAGGACGGGAAGTTGCTAGGCTAGGCTCCGCCCTGAGCATGAAAGTTATTGTTTCTGATCCATGCATTCAAGATGAAGATGTTACCGTTGTTTCCTTGGATGAGCTCCTGAGAACATCAGATTTCATAACCATTAACTGTCCTTTAACCAATGAAACTAGAGATCTTATCGGAGAAGAAGAGATAGCAAAGATGAAGGATGGCGCGTTTATTGTGAACACTGCAAGAGGCGGCATCATAAATGAAAAGGCATTGCTAGATGCGGTAAGGGCTGGAAAGGTTTGGGCAGCTTTAGATGTTTTCTCTACCAAAACACCCTTCGAAGATGAAGTGACTAATAGTCTGATTAAATGTGAAGGGGTGATTGCCACGCCACACAGTATTGGTCAGAGCCACGACGCAATCGAGGAGAAAGGTGAAGGCGTAATAAAAGCCATCGAAAACCACGTAAAGCGGCAAGCATAAGCCGCACGTATAGGCTTCATTTTTTGTTTGCTTATTTTAGCTTTTTAAGTAAGCCACTGACAGTTTACTATAGTTTAGGTGTTACACTTAAGTGGAGGATACATGTTTGCATGAATCTGTTTTAGATGCTGCAGAAAAAATAAAACGGCTTGAGATTCAGGGCGCCAGAAATGTGGCAATAGCCGCCATAAATGCTGTTGAAACGGGGGCAAAACAATCCAATGCAAAAGATAAAGCGGTGTTTCTGAAGGAGTTGGCGGACGCTAAAACAGTTCTTTTTGCTTCTAGGGAAACAGAGCCTTTAATGAGGAACGCCATTCGCCACGTTATACACGCGGTGGAAAAGAGTGAGGAAGAGTCAGTCAGGGAACTGGTGGAGGTGGTTTCGCGGGTTTCCAGCCAGTTTTTAGAAAGCCTTGAGCGGTCAAAGGAGAAAATTGCTGAGGTGGGCTCCAAAAGAGTCTCCGATGGTTCAAAAGTTCTTACTCACTGTCACTCTTCGACAGTCACTAACATGTTACGTAAGGCTAAGAATGAGGGGAAATCGTTTGAGGTTGTCTGCACCGAGTCGAGACCCGTTTTTCAGGGCAGAATCACTGCGAAAGAAATGTTGGATGCTGGAATAGAGACCACCATGATTGTTGATTCTGCTGTGCGCTATTTCGTGAATGATGTTGACCTTGTGGTGGTGGGAGCCGATGCCATAACCTCTGAAGGCAATGTCATAAACAAGATTGGAACAAGCATGGTTGCCCTCGCCGCAAAGGAGGCAAGAACGCCTTTCTACGTGGCTTCGGAGCTTCTGAAGTTTGACCCTCTAACTGTTCATGGAGATTACGAAACAATAGAGGAAAGAAGCCCCCAAGAAGTCTGGAAAGATGCTCCATCCGGCTTGAATATAAGAAATCCTGCCTTCGACGTGACGAGACGTGAATTCATCCACGGAATAATCTGTGAAGAAGGAATCATGTCTCCGCACTCGATAAGCGAGTTGATACGCAGAAAATACCCCTGGATATTCAAAGTGATATAACTTGTGGGAGTGCTTACTTTTCTTTATTGCGCGGTTTTATGATTCTGATTTTCTTTTCTAACTCTATGAGTTTCTCTTCCATTTTTCTTATATTGGCGGCGTAGCGTTCTAGACGTTTTCCATCTATGGCAATCCAGGAAGCGATTACAACACCTGAGAGTCCCAGTATCAAATAGTAGATGTACAGGACTAGGTTCCACGTTTCTGTTTGTCCCCACAGACTGTTCAGAACATAGACTGTCGCGAAAATCATTATCACAAAGTTCAGCAGATGAAAGTATGCCAGAAAAGTTCGCATCCTCATCCGCTTCATCCTCCCTTAAGTAAGTTCATTGATTGCTGCTTAAAGCTTTCCCGCGTATACCTGATAACA
>CBFCZR010000069.1:0-8920 GCA_965602795.1 Candidatus Bathyarchaeota archaeon
GGGACATCCAGAAGTTCAAGGACACGGGACTATACAACAACGACTGGAACCTCTCCTACGCTTTCATCACCTACTACCTAAACCTCATAATAAGCGAGCTAGAACAAAAAAATGCCCTCAAAGACTTCATAGAACAATTCGACAATCTCCAGTTCACGGACATCAAGACATTCATTACATCGCTCAAAGAAGTCAGTGACTATCTTAAGCGCTACGAGATTACAGCAACAGACCTTGCCAACCTGAAGGACAACAGCATCATAACCTTAGATTTATTCTTGACACAAGCCAAACTTGAACAACCTAAACCTGTCGAGACTTCTCTTGTAGGAGTCGACCCAGAAGTTGCAGAGGACAAAAAGAAACTTGTCAGAAAGCTGGTGCCCTACGAGCTTGAGAAGCCTGACCTGCTGAAGCGATTATTTGAGGAAATCTATCTGGGCAAAGAGTTGTTCACCAAAATTTATGCTGCACCCTCATTCTTCAAATTTGACGAAAGCTTCCTAGACAAAGAAGCGTTCATTCCCACCAAAGAGACCATGAACCTGCTTCGCAGACGGTTTGGCACGTTCGGAATCTACTCCGGAAGACCCAGACCCCAAGGCATCTACATCCTAAAAAAATATGAGTGTAGAGGATACTTTGACGAAAAAGGCTCGGTATTCCTTGGAGACCTGCTCAAATCCGAGGCTGAAATGGCAAAACTTGGGAAACCAGACCCCACCCTCTTCATTGAATTAATCGAGAAAATGGTGGACAATGAAGCTGGGGTAGCGTATGTGGGGGACGGCATTGCAGACGCCTTAATGGTTGAAAAAGCAAAGGCTGAGGGACTTGAGAACCTGTCTTTTCTGGGTGTTGTGTCCTCGTCAGAGGATTCAAATAAGCTTTTTACTGAATACAGTAAACATGGAGTTGACGCCGTAGTAACGGACGTAAATGACATTCCATACCTATTCACAAGTTTGGGAGGAAGTGTTTGAAATGAGAAAAGCAAAGGTTGAAAGAAAAACCAAAGAAGTGGACATAACCGTGGAGCTAGATGTGGACGGAAAAGGAAATGCAGATGTGGAGACGGGCATCAAGTTTCTGGACCACATCCTAGTCACTCTAGCGAAGCACGGTCTATTTGACCTGAAAGTCAAATCAGGTGGAGACTTGAAGCATCACGTCAGCGAGGATGTAGCCTTGGTTCTAGGCGAGGCACTACGTAAGGTAGTGGCTGGGGGGAAGGGCATCAAACGGTTCGGTTCAGCCTATGTTCCCATGGACGAATCCTTGGCAAGAGCGGCTGTAGACTTGGGCGGAAGAGCGTACTCGATTCGGAACCTTAGACTGATGCAGCCTCAGATAGAAGACATGAAAACAGAGGACATAGAGCACTTTTTCGACTCGCTAGCCCAAGCCTCGAAAGCCAACATGCACATAACCGTCGTCTACGGCAGCAACGAGCACCACAAAGTAGAGGCGGCAGTAAAGGCGTTGGCGCTGGCGTTACGCCAAGCATTAACGGTTGAGCCGAGAATCGGAGATGAGGTTCCAAGCGCAAAGGGGGTTCTGTAGCAATACCGCAAGTGGCAGTCGTGAACTATGGCGTGGGAAACCTGAGAAGCATCAGAAAAGGACTCGAAAAATCGGGAGCAGATGTAGAGATAACCCACAACCCCAAAAAACTGCGCAGCTCTGATGCCATAGTTCTTCCTGGCGTCGGCGCCTTTGCCCCGGCAGTCAAAAACATGGCGCCAATAGCTGATGTTGTAGCGGAGTCAATGAATGAGGGGAAGCCTATCTTTGGAGTGTGTTTGGGGCTTCAGCTTCTGTTCACGCGGAGCAGCGAAGGCGGCTCAGTCAAGGGACTGGACTTCATTTCAGGAGAGGTTGTCAAGTTGCCTGAGGCTGTGAAGACTCCTCAGATGGGATGGAACACCCTCAACATCGTGCAGCCTCATCCGCTGCTTGAGGGCGTCAAAGACGGGTCTTACGTCTATTTTGTCCACTCATACTATCCGCAGCCCTCAGACCCCGATGTTATAGTGGCAACCACAGAGTATGGGGTCAGGTTTCCTTCAATGGTGGCAAAAAAGAACCTGTTTGCAACCCAGTTTCACCCTGAGAAAAGCAGCAAAACAGGATTAACCATCCTGAAGAACTTCGTGAGGATTGTGAAGAGGTAACCGAGAATGATAGTCATACCCGCAGTAGATATTCAAGACGGAAAATGTGTTCGGTTATTTCAAGGTGACCCCAAAAAAAGCAAAGTCTATTACGAGAATCCGGTGGAGGCAGCTCAGCTTCTGGAAGAGCAAGGGGCAGAACTTATTCACTTAATCGACTTGAACGCAGCGTTAGGTTCTGGACAGAACATGGGAACAATCAAAAACCTGTTAAAGAACATCAATGTGAAGGTACAGATTGGCGGAGGAATCAGAAGCTTGGAAAAGGCTGATGCTCTGCTGAAATTTGGTGCCTATCGAGTGATCTTCGGAACAGCTGCAGTCAAGAATCCCCGATTGGTCGAAGAGGCGGTCAGAAAGCACGGCTCAGAGAGCGTTGCCGTGGCCATAGACGAGAAAGATGGCAAAGTGGTGGTTCACGGTTGGAAGAACAAATCTGAAACAGATTACTTGGACCTCGCTCGCACATTCGAGGAGATGGGAGTGGGCGCCTTAATCTTCACGCCTATCAGCGTGGATGGAACCTTGGAGGGACCTGTAATAGAGGAGACGGTGAAGCTGGTGGAAGCTGTGAATGTTCCGGTTATAGCGTCTGGTGGCGTAGCCAGTCTTGAAGACTTGGTTGCTTTGACTGGGACGGGCGTGGAGGGTGTGGTGGTTGGCACTGCGCTTTACGAGAAAAAGTTTACATTAAAAGAGGCTTTGGAGGCTGTGAAAAGATGTTAGCTAAAAGAATAGTGCCCTGCCTTGACGTCAAGGACGGAAAGGTTGTGAAGGGCGTAAAATTCGTGAACCTGAAAATTGAAGGAGACCCAGCGGAGCTTGCTGCAGCTTACGAGGAGCAGGGAGCAGATGAGCTGGTTTTCCTAGACATAACCGCTTCCCACGAAAAAAGGGACACTACCTTGGAGGTTGTGAAGAAAACTGCGGACATGATTTCCATTCCCTTCACTGTGGGCGGAGGCATCAGAAACGTCACTGACATACAGAATGTTCTCTCCAGCGGGGCAGACAAGGTTTCCGTGAACACGGCGGCGGTGAATGCGCCTAATATGGTTAAGGAGTCGGCTGAGGTTTTCGGCAGCCAATGCATTGTTGTTGCCATAGACGCGAAAAGAGTTTACGTGGACGAACCTTTGCCTGACCGGACGGTTGTGGATACTTCTAAGGGTAAGTGCTGGTGGGAAGTCTACGTTGAGGGCGGAAGGGTGCCTACGGGAATGGATGCGATGGCGTGGGCTAAAAAGGTGAAGGAGTTGGGTGCAGGGGAACTGTTGCCAACCAGCATGGACTGTGACGGGACACAGGATGGCTACGACATAGAATTGACGCGAACAATGAGTGAGGCAACGAACTTGCCGGTGATTGCCAGTGGAGGCGCTGGAAATCTTGAGCACATTTACGAGGTTTTGACTGCGGGAGATGCTGACGCTGCCTTAGCTGCCTCTATTTTTCATAGGGGTCAGTATTCTGTGGGGGAAGTTAAGAGGTACCTAGACAAAAAGGGAGTGCCTATGCGGCTAGTGTAACGGAGAGTGGAGAAGATTGGTGTTAAAGCTGAATGAAAGTGAGATTAACAAGTTCGTGAAGAAGGTGAATTTTGAGAAGGAGGATGGTCTTGTTCCTGTTATTGTTCAAGATGTATCAAACCTTCGAGTTTTGATGCAGGCTTACATGAATGAGGAGGCGTTGCGGCTTACTTTGGCTAGCGGCAAGACGCATTTCTGGAGCAGAACCAAGGGTAGGCTCTGGCTTAAAGGCGAAGAGTCAGGTCATCATTCGTTAGTGCAGAATGCTATTTTGGACTGTGACGATGATGCGATTCTGTTTAAGGTTCAGCAGATTGGTCCAGTGTGCCACACGGGCGAAGATTCATGTTTCTACAAGCCCATAAAGCCCGAAGAAGCAGTAGAGGTAGATGCAAAATTACTTGAGCGGATTTTCGATGTCATAAAAGAGCGGATACGAAACCCCACCGAGAAATCGTATGTTTCTCGCCTAACCGCCAAGGGAGAGGATGCTGTTCTCCAGAAGATAGGGGAAGAAGCAGTGGAAATAATCCTTGCAGCAAAAGAGAATAAACCCAAAGAAATCACACACGAAGCCGCAGACGAAATCTTCCACATCATGGTGCTGTTCGCCCAAAAAGGCTACACGATCAACAGCATCTTTGAGGAACTGGAGCGCCGCCACAAAAAGAAAACAGAATTTTCATATAAATGAGTGAGTAACGGCTTTTTCTATGTTCACGGTTTGGTTGGGCAAGATATGAGTTGGGAGAAAACGTTAGATCATTATGGTGCAATGATTGAGGAGCGCCTCAAAAAATTTCTGGACGAAGCCGTAGAAGAGGCGGCAGACTATCATCCATTTATTGAGAAGGTTTACGGTGATGTTGAAGAGTATGTGCTTAGGAAGGGCAAACGGTTGGCTTCCTGCAGCACGCTTCTTACCTACAAGGGCTGCAGCGGAAAGGTTGACGACAGAATTCTGGATGTCTGCGTTGGGATCGAGTTGTACCGCCACGCCATTCTGGTTCACGACGACATAGTGGACATGGACAAGCAGAGAAGAGGCGGAAAAACGTTGCACACGAAATTCACGGACAGCTACCGCCCCTACAACACCCGATTCGGAGAAGCAACTGCCATCTTCACAGCCAACATTACATACGCCCTTGCAACCCACGCCATAATGAACTCTGGTTTCCCAGAAGAGACCGTTAATAGGGTGCTGCTTCTGCTTTCCGAAGGGTACCGCGCGGTTAACGAGAGCCAAATCCTAGACCTGCTGTTCGAGTACAAAGACGTGGACGTTAAGGAGTGGCGGGTTATGGCGGGCAAAAGAGCCGCTTCGCTCTTCAAGGTTACGCTGCTTGCTGGCGCAATTTTGGCAGACGCCACTGAGAAGGACATTTCTTTGTTGGGGGAGGCAGCTGAGAACATGGGCTACTCGTTTGACATCCAAGACGACATTATCGACAGCTTCGCGCCCAAAGACGAGTATGGCAGGTCGCCGTGCTTGGACATCTCCAAAAACAAGAAGCCCCTCCACATTATTTATGCGCTGAACTCGGAGGACCCGACCAAATCTGAGGCTTTGAAGTGTCTTCTCGGCAAAGAATTCCTCAACATGGGAGAGATAGAGCTGGCCAGAAAGCTGCTGAGGGAAAGCGGAGGACTAGACGCCGCAAAACAAGAATCAAGAAAATACGCTGAACAAGCTAAAAATCTCATAAACCAAACAAGCCTAGCCGACGACGTCAAAGAATTCTTCAGCAGCTTCATCGGATACATAGAAGAAAGCCTAAACTGGTACAAATAACCAATCATATTAGGCTCCTAATAATACTTCATGTTGAAAAATAGCTTTTTTCTGAAAATCCACGAAGAACCAGATTTCAGTCTTTGATAAGGCTTATAGGAGATTTCTTCTTTAAAGGAAAGAAGAGTGGCTATGTCCTCGAAACTGATTGTAGTGAAGGTTGGAACCGGAAGCCTAACCAAAAACGGCGGAATCCTAGACAAACAACTAATGCAAAAACTGGTCAACCAAATAGCCGAAGCCATCAAGCAAGGCAACAGAATCGTTTTTGTGACCTCCGGAGCCGTAGCCGCAGGCATAGCCGAAATGGGCATACCCCCCAAACCAAACGATATAGTCTTCCAGCAAGTCTCAGCCGCAACCGGACAGAGCATAATCATGTCCACATACCGCGAACTCTTCAAAAAGCACGGGCTGAAGGTCGCCCAAATCCTGTTAACCTCAGAGGACCTATCCAACAGAGCCGCCTACCTGCACATCTGCGACGTCCTAGACATGACCCTGCAGCTTGGCATCGTCCCCATCATCAACGAAAACGACGTAACATCCACCGAAGAATTGACCCCAATAACCAAAGGCTGCAAAGTAAACTTCAGCGACAACGACATCCTATCCGTTCTCGTAGCCAACGCCCTAGAAGCCGACCTCATCATCATCCTATCCAACGTAGACGGACTATACACCAAACACCCCAAAAGACAAGGAGCAAAACTAATCAAAACAGTAGACAAAATCACCCCCGAAATCAAATACGAAATCGAAGGCAAAAGCAAACTAGGCAGAGGCGGCATGAAAACAAAAATCAGAGCCGCAGAAATCGCCACAACCAGCGGCATACCCCTAATAATAGCCAACAGCCAACAACAAAACGTCATACTGGACATACTGGCAGGAAAAAAGATAGGAACCCTCTTCAAACCTCAAAAACGGCTACCCCAAATAAAACGATGGATAGCCTACGGCGCCTCAACAAAAGGGCAAATCATAGTAAACGAAGGCGCCAAAAAAGCGATACTGAAGGGTGCCAGCCTCCTCCCTGTAGGCGTAATCAAGACCACCGGCACCTTCAACGAGGGCGACGTAGTCAGCCTAGTAGACCAAGATGGCGTGGAGTTCGCGAAAGCAAATCCAAACTATAACAGCGGCGAAATAAACATCATCAAGGGGCTGAAAACAAACCAAATAAAAAAAGCCCTCGGATACATAAGACGCAAAGAAATTATTGCCCGAAAAAACATACACATAACAAAGAGAGAAAAAAGATGATAGAAGAAATATGCATAAAAGCAAAAGCCGCTTCAACACAGCTGGCACAAGCTTCAGCTGAACAAAAAAACAAGGCACTGTGCAGCATGGCAGACCACCTAGAAAAAAACTGCACAAAAATTTTAGAGGCAAACAAGAAAGATGTGGAAGCAGCCAGAGCCAGAGGCGTAAAAGAAGCCCTAATCGACCGGCTTATCTTGGATAAACGTCGAGTAGAAAGCATTGCAAACAACCTAAGAGGACTAACCAACCTCTCCGACCCCGTGAACGAAATCGTGAAAACATGGACCCGACCAAACGGCTTAATCATCGGTCAACTCCGCGTGCCTCTGGGCGTAATCGGAATCATCTACGAATCCAGACCCGACGTCACCTCAGAAGCATCTGGGCTATGCGTGAAATCTGGAAACGCAATAATCCTCAGAGGCGGCTCAGACGCCATAAACTCCAACATGGCAATAGGAAACACACTAAGAGCCGCACTGGAACAAACAGGACTAACGAAAGACATCATTCAGGTTGTCCCGGTGACGGAACGAAAGTACGCTGAGCAACTCATGAAAATGAGAGACTACGTAGACGTGTTGATTCCACGAGGCGGAGCAAACCTCATCAAAACAGTGGTGGAGAAAGCAACCGTTCCAGTCATAGAAACGGGAACAGGAAACTGCCACATCTACGTAGAAGAAGACGCCGACCTCAAAAGAGCCGTGGACATAATAATCAACGCCAAATGCCAGAGACCCGGAACCTGCAACGCCGAAGAAAAACTCCTTGTCCACAAAAAAGTTGCAGAACCGTTTCTGCCCAGCATAGTCGACGCCCTCATCAAACATGGAGTTGAGGTCAGGGGATGCAAAAAAACAGTCAAGATGGTTCCAAAGGTAAAGCCAGCAACCGAAGAGGACTGGGGAACCGAGTATCTGGACCTGATTATAGGCATAAAAGTAGTTGACAATCTAGATGAAGCCATAAGCCACATAAACCGATACGGCACCAAGCACTCCGAATCCATCTTAACGGCAGACTTCAACAAGGCGCTAAAGTTTATCCGCGAAATAGACGCAGCCGCCGTCTACTGGAACGCATCCACACGGTTCACAGACGGCAACCAATTCGGGTTAGGAGCAGAAATAGGAATCAGCACCCAAAAACTGCACGCAAGAGGACCAATGAGCATCCAGCAACTAACAACAACAAAATTCTATATACTGGGCAGAGGACACATCAGACAATAAGCACTCGCAACTAGACACTCAACAAATTAGGGCGACTTTACTGTAGAGGCTACACGTAGAAAAAAGCATCAACTAAAAATATATGCAACTAGAAGTTATGTAAGCTTCAGTTTTCTGGCTGGACTATTTTTTTGCATAGGCCCTCGGCTAGTAGTAGCATTGTTTTTTCGATGTGGTCTTTTTGTTTGGCGCGGACGATAGGGCGGAAATATTTTTTGACGTACATTCCATAAATGAGGATTTCTCTGGGGTCAGGCTCAGATAGAGCGTCAATCAACAAATCCAAAATCTGATGTTTGATCTCGCTGCTTTCGATATTCTTCAAAACATCCTCAGTCTCATCAACTTTTCCTTCTTTTTCTCTGCTCTTCTTGGGCTTGTAGCCTAACTCCTCAAGCTTTTTCAAAACCATTGCCTAATCATCTCCACGCTTCTGGAATCAACTGGTTAACCGTAGCTTTTCTTGCTTTTTGATCAAACTCTTTCTGCGTCATCAGACTCAAAGCGCCTTCTGGACACCACTCAACACATTTAGGCGTACCCTCACACAGGTTACAGATCATAACAGTCTTTTTCTTTTCATTAACCGAGATTGCACCATACTTGCAGCTTTCAAGACACCAGCCACACAAGTCGCACTTTGTGTCATCAACCATAATCACGCCTGTCTCCTTAGACTGCCTCAAAGCATCCCGAGAACAGGAACGAACACACGGAGCATCTTCGCAGAGCCTACAAGACGCTGGCATGTTAACAAGCTCGTGCAAATGAAGCACCTTAATTCTGGAGAGATTTTAATTCGAAATTTGGACAGTAAATCCGTAAAGGTTATATGTCGCTCATGATATCTTTAGCGATATCGTTGGTGATATAGTGACCGATAGGTGGATAAAACGAACAGGCGGCGTCCCAAGAGGC
>CBFCZR010000070.1:0-8771 GCA_965602795.1 Candidatus Bathyarchaeota archaeon
TCAGGGATGCCGCGTACTTCAACGTTCGGAATTTTTAATGCTGGAACCGTGGACAGGTCGGTTTCTGGGATAATCATTTTGACTTGTAAGCCTTTGGCGATTTTTTGGTCCATTATGGGGTCCATGAGTTCAGGGATGCGTCCCTCTGCAAGCCCCCAAGCGTATTGCTCAGCGTCTATGAACATTCGTTCGCCCCTGTTTATGTTCTCCATTGAATCCATTATCAGACTCGTCTGTGAAAGCTCACCTAATCTGTTCAGGAACTGCAGGGGAATCCGCCAAACATCATGCGATAAAAAGTATTCTCTGTGCTTAGAAGCAAACTCGAAAGAGGAGCAGAGATGCAACACAAGCTTGCCGTAACACGTAATCGCGTATGTGCCTTCAGGCTGCTTCTGAACCAGCATTGCCTCGCTCAGCCGCTGTAGTTGCCTGAATGCTTCGGTTGCAGTCACGTCTAACTGGCGGGCGATTTCATTCATTTTAAGATTTTTTGTTTGCAGTTCACGTAGTATGCTGAGTCTGCTTTCGCTTGCAAGCTCAAAAAGCAGCTTTTCCATTTCTTTGTTGTTCTTCAACGTTTTATCACCGATGCTAAGGGCTTAGCACTGCTGTTTAATCCTAAGCATCTTCGTCAAATAAAACTAATCACCAGTTTTCGTCTTCTCAGTATGTGGAGGCAAATAAAGTGGGTTCAGATAGCAAGGAACGGGTTTTTTCTGTTGAGCTCAAGTCAAAGAGACATCTCAAGAATGTCACCTTAACAGATGGCTCCAACGAAAGCGTTCTCGTAGAGGGCACAATAGGCGAACTGGTGCAAGCCACATTCGCAGAAGGCGTGATATTAGAAGTTGTCGGCAAAAAGGGAGTCCTGACAATAGACTTGAGAGAAGACGAAATCAAGAAAACAACCCATCAAAACCGCGCAGAGGCGAAAAGGCAATGAAAATCTTGAGCAAGACGAGAGTTGCAGCTTCAGCATTAGGCATCTTTGCTGGACTTGGCGGCGCATCACACGGACCCGGAGAAATACTTCAAGGCAACACTGCTCCAAGCAGTCTTGTGATAGAGGCTTGGCCTGAACTAACAGCATTACGGGGCGAGCCTGCAATGACCGTTATCCCCAGCTTCCTCGTAACAGGAATCTTGACGGTCGTCGTTGGTGTTTTGGTGGCGGTGTGGGCGGCTAAGTTTGTTCAAAGAAAGAACGGCGGCTTGGTGCTGATTTTTCTGTCAATCTTGATGCTTCTTGTTGGAGGCGGCTTGTTTCCGCCAGTTTTCGGGGTCGCAGCTGGACTCATCGGAACACGTATTAAGCTCAGCAGCGAATCAAAATAAACATGATTGGAGGGTTTCGGTTTATGGCTAAAGCGTTGATTGTTTACGGCACCCGGTACGGGGCAACCGAAATGACCGCAAACGAGATTGCGGACGTCTTCCGAAAAGAAGGGTTAGACGTTAAAGTGGTTAATCTCAAGGACGAAAAAGTCAAGGACATAAGCGACTGCGACCTCGTTTTGGTGGGCAGCGGGATCAAAATAAAAAGGTGGACAAAGGAACCCCAGAAATTCATTAAAAAATTCCGGAAAGAATTGGTAAACAAGAAAGTTGCATTGTTTGTCTGTTGCGGCGCCAAGTATCCGTTAGAGGAGAAAGCAGACAAAGAAAAAGAAATTGAAAACGCCAGAACAAAATATCTTGAAGAAAAAGCCGCCGAATATGACCTGCAGCCTGTTGCTTTGGGTTTGTTTGGAGGCGTCTACAACTTCAACAAGATGGGCTGGTTTTTCAGAAAAAGTATGTCAGCGGTTAAGCCGCAACTGGAAGCGGCAGGTGTTCCAGAGACAGAGCCGGGACTATATGACACAAGAGACCTAGACGCCATACGAGGCTGGGCAAAGGATTTGGCTCAAAAAGTAAACGACTGACTGTGTGAACGTTGGAAAAAACGTGTGCTGTGCTTCTGATTTTCCGGAAAAAGTTTGTTTTCAACAATGCACTGCTATTAGTCTCCTAATATGCTGCACAAACGTGTGAATAATAGAGTATTGCTTCGGGTCGGGATGAAATTTAGTTCAAGTGGCGTTAAAGTTTTAATAGAAACTCGATTATCTGGTTATCATGCGTACAGAAATTTATTATTTTTCAGGAACAGGCAACTCTTTACATGTTTCAAAGGAACTGCAGAAGAGACTTCCAGACTCTTCTCTGATACCGATTATGAGGCTTTTAAAAAAAGAAAAAATTAGAGCAAAAGCAGAGAAAGTGGGAATAGTTTTTCCTATCCATGCACTCACTCTTCCATGGCCGGTTAAAGATTTTCTACAAAAAATTGAACTCGAGTCAACTTCTTACCTGTTTGCAATTGCGACAAGGGAATGTTTTGCCACAGTTTTTTCAAAGATAGACAAATTGTTGGCAAATCAAAATCGATCCCTCGATGCATACTTGTCGTTTGAAATGCCGATGAACTACATTCCTATGTTTGAGCCTTATTCCCAAGAAAAAATTGACGCTGTTGAGTCTAAAATGTTGGAAAAGCTGGATTCTTTTGCTCAGGTGATAAACAATGGAGAAACATTTCGACCTAAGGACAATCCACTCTACTTTGGTTTGTCTCATGCTATTTATCCACTACTCACTTACGTGTTCCACAAGAGACGTTTTCCCAAAATGGAACGGTCTTTCTATGCAGACAGCAAATGCTCTGAATGTGGAACCTGTGAACAAGTTTGCTTATCCAACAAAATAAAACTTGTAGACAAGAAACCTGTCTGGCAAGAAAACGTCAAATGCACTTACTGTTTTGCATGCTTGAACTATTGCCCTAGTCATGCAATTCAAATAAAGGGAAAAAACACTGTCAACCGAGGAAGATACCATCACCCAGACATTTCGGCAAAAGACATACTCGACCAAAAATAAGGCACTCCGCAATTCTTTTTTGGATTCGGCGTTAAAATTACCTCGCGCTTTTGGAAAAGGGTCTTGGTGCCGGGGGCGGGATTCGAGCCCGCGACTTCTGGGCACCTTTTTTAGGAGATTTGCTCTCCAGATCATGAGTCTGGCGCCATAGCCAGGCTAGGCTACCCCGGCGTCTGTTTCTTTGCTATCTTGAAGGATAACCGTGAATTAAGGTTTTCTGGATGGGCGGCGGTTCTGGCGTCGCAGTTTCTGGTTTCCGTCAAGTTTTGTTGGTTTGGATGCGTCTTATGTGGCTCTGATGCTTGATGTGTGCTGTATCTGTTCTACAATAACGCTTGTTCAGGGGATGTGGATTCGTATGAATACTATTTATCTTTACTCAATAGAAACTGTATTATGAGTTAATGCTAATTGCAAAAATCATTACCAGATTCTTATTCTCACTTCTCAAAGGATATAAAGTATGCTTGTGTATATAGAACTTGGTTTGCAACCTATGAGACGTTCAAAATTGGAAATACAAATTGATATTCTTCGGGCTCTGGCTTATCATGGGAGATTGAAGCCAACCCATATTACGTATAAAGCTAACGTAAACTGTAGTGCATTAAAGGAGTGCCTAAGTTTTCTGCTGCAGCGTAACTTGGTTAAAGAACAAATAATCAGCAAAAAGAGAAAAAAGAGAAAAGTCTATTCCATCACAGAGCTGGGTTTAAATGCGCTTCGAAACGTGAAAGAAATAAACAAGTCTCTTCATGTGTTTAAAGAGCCGAGCATGTCAGAAATTGGGTTGTCATACCAAAACCAGCAAACTCCCTTCTAAGCAGCCTCTGAATCAGAAATGAAAATAGACAAAAATCAGAGATTAAACTGGTTGATGTGCCGAGGCACCAAATGCAATAGACCGTTCATTTGCTGTTTTGGTTTAGGCTTGCACTAACTCTGCAACTGCAAATCTGCGCCCAACCTTAGTTATTTTGAACTTCACGTGTTCTCCACTCTCCACGTTTGGAACGAATACGACGAAGCCATTGATTTTTGCTATGCCGTCGCCTCTTCTGCTTATATCCTCGATTTCACTCTCGTATTCTTGTCCAAGCTCAACTGGAGCTTCACGGTCGAATCTAGATCCGCGGTTTGGATTGTATGAGTATGCCATTCTATCACCTCACTATTTTTTTAGGCTAGGATTGCCCTGAAAAACCAGAAACCATTCGGAAAGCGTGTAACTGCTAAGCCTTAACCCTGTCACCACTCAAGGTAATAGCGGTGATCTTGGGTCTTCTTTATTCTGCCCATAAATGCTCCGGCAAAATAGTCTAACCACATCTGCTCTTGACGGTCTAACTCTGCTTCTCCGCTTGTCACAGCACTGTCTTTTGAAACGGCCCCTGCTTTTTTGAGTTTATGAAGAATCTTGTAATGCATCTTGAATTGAAACCCAGATAGGGACAACCGTAAACCTTCTTGTTTTTGTTCGATGTTTCCAACATAAAAGACAAGTGGCAAATGTTGCGAAATGCTTTTGCCCTGTTTATCTTTGCTGAAATCCCATCTATATATAGTATATGTGCTGCCCCTATTTATATTCGGCTATAATTTTTGTCCTGTGATTAGAGAATTTTTACTCTAAATTGTCTTGTTAAGACTGCTTTTTGGGGGTTGTGGCATCTAAAAAGAGTGGCTTCTTTATCGCGTTTACCTTAGTCAGCTTTTTCTTCGTTCCATTTCTCTATCTTGAGTTTGTCGTCTCCTACAGAGAAGCTGATTTTCACTGGAACTGCAGAATTTGTTTGGAATGGGAACATGCTGTCTTCAGCCAAGTCCACAGGAACATAAATTAGGTATTTGTCGTCTTTTCTTTTGAACAGTCGCCCTTTTGCTTTATTAACCATGACTGGCACCGACCAAGAAGAATGCTGGCGGCACTCGCCTATTTAAGGCTTTTAACCCCCTGTTGGCTTAAATAGACGTTACTTTGACCGTAAGGTAAATTTCTGTTACACATCAAGAATTCAACTTTAAATAATACAGAGCCCTGATTTCCACCAAATTTCTCCTCTTTCATAGAAAACTTTGGCATTCAGTCAACTTTTTCGGCGCCCACATACTTCTCAAAAATTTTCTCCCAATCAATCTTGACCATAGCCACAATTATAACTATCAAGAGAGCGGAAGTAATCACAGTCCCCAACAATCCTGACCCCCCAAACAGAGTTTTAATTATGGTGATGGATTGCTGCCCACTGTAAGCCAGAATAAACGTCATCAGAATCTTACCTAAAAGTGCCGGTACGAATGCCTTCAAAAAGGAATATCGCATAACGCCTAACGGAATGAAAAGCAGGTCATCAGGCAGAGGCGTCAGAGCAAAGAGGAAAATTGCCGCCGGTCCGTAACGGTCAAAAACTTTCACCATGTAATCCATCTTTCTGCGTCTCTCCTTGCTCACCACCGTTCTTCCATAGTAGCCGAGCGCGTATCCGGAGAATTCGCCGAGGGCAGAGCCTAACCCACCGCTGACTGCAACAAAAAAGGGGTCCAGAACTGCCCCTAACAGATAGATTACAACGGTGTAGGGTACGGGGAAGACAACCGACACGGAGCCGATGAAACTTATGACGAAGACACCAAGATAACCGAATTGATGAGCAAATTGCGTCATCCACTCTAGAAGCCAGTTCCCCCCTGCCTCCAAGACATGCTGCATACACTTCAAATTACCAATGTTGCTTTAACTTTTTTCGGCGAATACATAGAAAAATCAAGAATTTTTGGGTGCATTAAACAAGTTTCTGGGAACCAACGGATGATTCTTCCCCTTCTGCTCTATATGATCATGGAGTAGGATGTCTGGAAGATAAAGGCTATACAGGCTGTGGCTAGCATCATGCCTCCCCACAGTCTCGAGATATCGCTGCTTAACTTGTTCAACGCGAACAGCATCAAAGTTGCAATCACCATGAAGGGGGCTGTCAACAAGAGTTCAGATAATGAGACGCTGAATGAAGACGTCAATCCGACAAGTCCAAGCACAAGAGTGAGAGTTAGAATGTTGTCGCCTATCACGTTGCCAATCACTATGTCCTGTTCGCCGGCGAGGGCTGCAGCCACAGATACAGCTAATTCGGGAACAACACAGCCAAGAGCAACAACCGTTAGTCCTACGTAGAAGTGGTTTAAACCAAAAATTTCAGAGATGGAGAGGGCGCTGAAAACTAGTAGAAACGTGCTGATTACTAGGGCGCCGCCACCTAAAATTATGTCAGCGCTCACGTTCATTAAACTGCGGTTAGATTCTTCACATTCTTCGTGGACGCTGCAGTTGCCCTTGCGAACAGAATAATAAACAAAAAGGGGGTAGAATGCAACAAAAACTGCGCCTATCCACCATGTCATCATGCCCGTTACTGCCAGTAAGGCTATCATCAATAGGCTTAGCCCAATCATGAAATAGCATTCTTTGCTTATGGCTGAGTTCTTTATCTTAATCCCGCCTACTATGCCGCACACTCCGATGATGAGCGGGATGTTGTAGATGTTGGAGCCTATTATGTTCCCCAAAGCTAGATGAGAGGAGCCTAAAAACACAGAAAACAGGGAACTCAGAAGCTCAGGTAAAGCCGTCACCGAAGCAACAAACACTGTTCCCACAACCACTCTGCTGATGTTTAAACAAGAAGACAGCCCAGAAGCACCCCTCACTATTCTTTTAGAGCCCCAGCAGAGCAGCAGCACACTCACCGCCAACGCTAAGACGTTTAAAGCCAAGTTTTCCATGAAGATTTCACCGTGTTTCCCATAGCAACCTAAAGGCGGGAATATAAACGTATCTAAGAACGAAAATTGCATGCACAAAGCAAAACCGGGTTTTTGAGCCTAAATGTAAGAATTTAATAGGCTTGTCGAGAAAATCAAATAGTGGATGCAGAATGGAAAACGGTTTTACAGGCAAACTCTTACGAGTTAACTTGAGCACAGAAAAAACTTCTTTTGAGCCTCTGGAAGAAACATTCTATCGCCGCTATTTCGGAGGCAGAGGACTAATCTCCTATATTCTACTCAAAGAACTGGAGGCGGGAATTGACCCTCTGGGTCCAGAAAACAAGCTGATTTTCGCTTGTGGCCCCGTAACAGGCGCACCCATCAGCGGCAGCGGACGCAACAGCGTAGGCGCTAAATCGCCTCTCACAGGCGCGTACGGAGAAGCAGAGGCTGGGGGTTACTGGGGAACCGAACTGAAACGGGCAGGCTTCGACGCTATTATTGTTGAGGGGAAGGCGTCAAGTCCTGTATATTTGTGGATTAAAGACCAGGAAGTGGAGCTTAGGGACGCTTCCAGTCTGTGGGGGCATGAAATCAGGAAATGCCAGGAAACGATTCGAAACGAATTGGAAGACAGGATGGTGAGAGTGGCTCAGGTTGGTCCGGGAGGAGAAAAGCAGGTACGATACGGCTGTGTAGTTAACGACCTGAATCATGTGGCTGGCAGATGCGGAATGGGGGCGGTTATGGGCTCAAAAAACCTGAAGGCTGTGGCAGTCAAAGGAAGCACAAAGGTTCCTGTTCGCAAACCCAAGCGGCTCAGAAAACTAGCCCGCTGGATGGCAGAAAACGTGGACAAGCTTGCTCACGGCTTGCACACCTACGGAACAGGGGACGCAATGGACCTCTATGTGGAGACCGGAAACCTTCCCATCCGCAACTTCAGGGACGGAGACTTCCCAGAGGTGGACAATATTTCGGCTCAGGCTGTCAAAGAGCATGTGCGAGTTAACATGGGAACCTGTTTTGCCTGTGCTGTTGCCTGCAAAAAAGAGGTCAAAGTAAAGGGACGGTGGAATGTGGACCCGGAGTATGGTGGACCTGAATATGAAACCTTAGCTTCTTTGGGTTCAAACTGTGGAGTGTCTGACCTCAAAGCAGTGTGTAAAGCCAATGAGCTGTGCCAACGATACTCTATTGACACCATAAGCACAGGTGTCACCATCAGCTTCGCCATGGAATGCTTCGAGCATGGCTTGCTCACCAAAGAGGATACTGGCGGCATGGACCTGAGTTTCGGAAACGCGGAATCCATGGTTAAAATGGTTGAGATGATCGGCGAGAAACGTGGCTTAGGCGCGTTATTGGCTGAGGGCAGCAAACGTGCTGCTGAGCAAATCGGGAACGGCGCAGAGGAGTTTGCGGTTCACATCAAGGGACAGGAAGTTCCCATGCATGACCCCAGACTGAAACGGGGCGAGGCTCTGGGCTACGCCGTATCTCCAACTGGGGCAGACCATGTTCACAACATTCATGACACGTTCTTGTATCCTAGTCTTCCAAAGAAGTATAATAGTCTCGGAGTTTTGGAGCCTGTGCCTGTCGAGGATTTTGGACCCAAAAAGGTGCGGTTGTACAAGATTGTTGGTCAGTGGCGTACCCTCAACAACTTTCTGGTTATGTGCCTGTTTACTCCATGGAGCGTCACACAGAAAGTCGAGATTGTACGCTCGGTGACGGGATGGAACACCACCGCCTTCGAGTTGATGAAGGTGGTGGAGAGAGGAAACACGCTTACAAGAATCTTCAACAACAGGGAAGGCTTCACCGACAAAGACGACTGGCTTCCCCCACGATTCTTCCAACCCAAAACATCAGGCGCCCTAAACAAAACATCCGTAAACCCCCAAGACCTACAGAAAGCAAAGATTCTCTACTACCAAATGATGGGCTGGACCGAACAGGGCATCCCCAAAAAGAGCACGCTGGATAAACTAGACATTAGCTGGGCAGCAAACAAAATCGCTGCACAATAGCTGGCGTGTTTGATTCCATGTCGGGTTTAGGGTTAAATTTTAACC
>CBFCZR010000071.1:0-8734 GCA_965602795.1 Candidatus Bathyarchaeota archaeon
AGGGTCCGTAGCTTAGCAAGGAAGAGCAACTTGCGCCTAAAGCACCGGGCTTTTAACCCGGGGGTCAGGGGTTCAATTCCCCTCGGACCCGCCAATAGATTTTAGACGTTCAGTATGTCTATCTGCTCACCTATTTTCTGTTTCACGGCTTTTTGGTACGCAATTTTGGCTGCGGCGGCATCCTGTATGGCAAGCCCCGTGGAAGTAAAAACCGTGATTTCTTCAGGCGAGGTTCTTCCCTGCTTCAGTCCCGCCACTATCTCGCAGATGTCGCCCCAAACATCCCTTTTTTTGATTATTCCTTTGGCTAGCGGAACGTTGATTTCGCCACCGTGACAACTCTGGCTCCAGTCGTCTACAACAATCTTTGACTTGACCAAGAGTGCTGGGTCCAACTCCTGTTTGCCTGGAGCGTCTGCGCCTATGCAGTTGATGTGAGTTCCCTTGTTTACCCACTCTGCGGACACCAAAGGTTTCCTTGAGGGCGTAGCAGTTACGATAATGTCAACTCCTTGAACCGCCTTCTTGATGCTTTTAACAGAAAAAATGGACGCTTGATTACACCTAATTCTCATCTCTTCAGCATACTTTAACGCTGTTTTTTCAGTTCGGTCCCACACTCTTATCTCTTCAATTGTCTCGAAAACATGCTCCAGCCCCATCAGTTGTGTTCTTGCTTGCGTTCCTGCACCTACAATGCCAACGATTTTTGGGTTTGGATTAGCAAGATGCTTCGCTGCTATGGCTCCAGCTGCACCAGTTCTTAAGGCGGTTATCCATGTTCCTCCCATTATCGCTTCTGGTGCGCCAGTTCTTGGGTCAACCAATATGATCGTTGCCATGACTGTGGGCAATCCATGTCTTTTTGGGTTTTCGGGATGCGAGTTCACAACCTTTACGGCAACAGCTTCGTTTTCTTCGAGGTAGGCGGGCATGGTTCTGAGGTCGCCGTTATGTTTTTTCATGAAAAGGTATTGTTTAGGGGGCATTTGGGCATGACCTAATCCCTTCATTCTGAATGCTGATTCCACAGCATCGGTTACTTCCTCAAGTGAAAGTACTTTTTTCACATCTTCTTCGGACAGAATCAGCGTTTTCATCTACTTTTCGTCGCCCCTCTTTCAGTCAATAATATGTTTATCGACGAAGTTCGGCTTTAATGTTGCCTGTTTATTCAGAATCGGAGAAGCTTTGAAAGTGCACACGCAAGTAAAACGGGTTTGTAGCCATATAATTTATGATAAACTTGGAATCCAATCCTCTCTGACCTGCCACAATGCAGCTGTATGCGTCTATGGATCGTCTATGTTTATTCCTGAAAGTTTCATTAATGGTCGGAAGGCCTTTCTTCCGTGCTTCCACCGGTAATAAAGCGCGTAGGCAAGCATTGTCACAAACCTTGTTGGCCACGGCGAGCTTTCAGCAGCGAAAATTTCTATGTTGTGTCTCCAGCATGTAGCCAGTAGTTCCCATTGGAGTGGCGTTAAGTGTTTCAGGTCCATGTGTCTTGCCTCTCTAAGCATGCAGTCTTCTTCTGAGGTGAACAATAAAGGCACATAGAACAGTTTATTGTGCTTCAGTTTGTCTACAAGTTCAAGCGTCGCAGCCGTGTCCTTCTCGTTTTCCTCAGGCAAACCAACAATCAATGTTGCCAATGGCCAAATATAGTTCTCATTCATGATTTCGATTGCCTTGGTTACGACATCATGCCATTCTTCGGGTTTGTATGGAAGCATCTTTCCGGGCATAAATTTCTTCATGAGTCGGATGCTTCCTGTTTCTATGCCTACTTCAACTGAGCTATGGCGGGTTTCATCTGTAACCCAATAGGATTTTTCGCGGAGAACCGGTCCAATCTCTTCAACTATCTTTGGGTCATAGACAACAGGTGCCAACGCCGCATGAGCAGGTTGAATGAACTCTACTCCTGGAACAGCTGCGATTGAGTTGATTAACTCGACGATTGCTTCGCGGTTTGGCAAAAACTTGTCGTTACATCGGTACAAGAAAATGTCTTCACTCGCCAAGATTATCATTCTTGTCCCATTTTTGGCGTTCAATTCAACTTCTTTCAGGATTTGGTCTAAAGGAAAGGAGTAACGTCTCCTCATCATGGGTGAGCAGAATTTGCAGCCGCGACCGCAACCGCGCGTAATCTCCACGGTGCCAAATATGGATGGGTTCACGATACGGGAAATTTCCTTTGGGTCTGGTGGCTCAGTTTCAACTACTCGTGGAAGTTCTTCGCCGTTGAGAGCCTTGCGGAAAATCTCTAAGGCTGTCTTTTCGCCTTCTCCCATGACGATGCAGTCTATTCCGTATTTCTTTTGTAACTTTGAGCTATGAATCTGCCAGGCACCTGAGCCCCCGAGAACTATCTTGGCGCCCCATTTTCGCAGAATCGGCTTTGTGATGAGGTCTCTGAATTCTGCAGCAGCCACGGGTTCTCCGCCAAATCCTACAAGGGATGTGTATGTTCGGCTGACGAAACCTGTTCCAGCTGGCTCCATCGAGGATATTCCAATAACTTTCGTTTCTGGTCCCACAAATTTTTCCAGATTGTATGGATGCGCCACTACTACTGTTTGTTCGCCGAATTCCCTAACTAACACAGCTTCAATTTTTCGCATTCCATAAGGTGCATATTTAGCGGTGTCATCTCCGTTTGTGGGAACTCGCGGGTACCAGTATCTTCTGAGCAAGAACCTGGGAATGATGGCTGTGGGGAATCCTCCTGTGAACGCTCGGAAAGGACTGAGTTTGAAGTCACTCATGTCCGTAGCTGAGCCAGTGAGGACGATTGGAACCCCTTTAGGTTGATGGAAGCCGCTGCTTTTTGGACCCATAATAGCGCGAATTTTATTGTAAAACATTTAAGAGCTTTGCTGTGCTTTTTGTTGATTGTACGCTCTAAATGGAGTAATTGAAAGCAAAAATCAAGTATAAAAGAGGAATTCAGGAGATTAGTTTTTCATGAAGACCGAAAGTTGGCAACAATGTATCAATCCTAATTGCGGAAAAAAGTACAGCGTCAAAGAAAGAAGAACCACCTGTGACTGCGGCGAACTTCTCGACGTACGATACAAAGGAGATTTCCCGCGAAGCCTGCAAGAAACCTTTTGTGAACGCCGAAATCATAACCAAAACATATTTGATGAAAGCGGGGTTTGGCGATTCAGGGAACTAATCAATTTTGCTGGAGTGAACACAG
The DNA here is from genome assembly GCA_965602795.1 of Candidatus Bathyarchaeota archaeon. Taxonomy (GTDB): domain Archaea; phylum Thermoproteota; class Bathyarchaeia; order Bathyarchaeales; family Bathyarchaeaceae; genus Bathyarchaeum. Next base: position 3,212 of record CBFCZR010000071.1, read on the forward strand.
AAAACTATGGCGATTACAGCCAAAAGCTGGTCTCTCTGGGCGGTGCTGAAGGAAGAACAAAACCGTTCCATCTACCCAAGGTTGCCGACTATGTTGGAGTAAACCCTGAAAACTTTTGGCTGCAGTTTGAGGGAGATAATCCCACAGGCTCTTTCAAGGACAACGGCATGGCAACCGCTTTTACGCATGCAAGAATTGTTGGAGCCAAAAAGGTTGTTTGCGCTTCCACTGGAAACACTTCCAGTTCTGCGGCGGCGTTTGCTGCTCACGAGTTGGATATGGAGGCTGTGATACTTGTTGGGGCGGGAAAGATTGCTAAAGGTAAGCTTGCTCAATCCCTTGCATATGGCGCTAATGTTTTGGAAGTGAAGGGCGATTTTGATGTTGCCATGGCTATGGTGAAGCAGCTTTCAAAAGAGAGCGGCGTTTACGTGGTTAATTCTTTGAATGCCTTCCGTCTTGAAGGACAAAAGACTATGATGTATCGGGTGCTCGATTATCTGCGTTGGGAAGTTCCAGATTGGATTGTGCTTCCGGGCGGAAATCTGGGTAACACTTCAGCTTTTGGCAAAACGTTCATGGAGCTTTACGAGTATGGCTGGATAAAGAAGAAGCCGCGGATGGCAGTGGTTGTCGCAGAGGGTGCCCCTACCTTAGCTGACTTGTATAACGACCGAAAACTGAGATGGAACGGTGGAAACATCGACAACAGCATCATCGACGAATACTACGCTGAGGTGGACCGGAAAGGCATCAAGGCGAAGACAAAGGCAAGTGCAATAGAGATTCTTAAGCCCGTGAATTTGAAGAAGTCTCTGCGAACCCTAGAGTTCACTGACGGCGTTGTAACCAAAGTTCCTGACACAGACATAATGGATGCCATGGCTATGGTAAGCAAGAATGGATTTGGATGCGAGCCCGCTTCAGCTGCAACCGTGGCAGGAACAAAAAAACTGGTGGAACAAGGTGTAATCGATGCAGATGAGAGTGTGGTCGGCATTTCAACTGGTCATATGCTTAAAGACACTAAGGCGATAGTGGACTACCATTTCAACCCAAAAAACAGGTTCGCCAACACACCAACAACAGTTGAGCCAGACATAAAATACATCCTAAAACTTGTAGACGATTAACCAAGTCTGCCTGCACAAAATTGTTGTTGTGTCAAATTTTCACTCCGAAAAAGTCGGGCAAGTCTTTAGGTGGCGCCTAGGAAGCTCATTGCCTGTGCTATGATGAAGAACCAGAATATGCTGCTGGTGAGTTTGGAGCCTATCTTCCAGACGACGGCGAGAAGAATGAGGATTGTTGCCATCTGTATCATTTGTTGGGACGCTGAAACCCCCATAGTGTTTAAGATGAAGCCTATTAGGTAGGTTACGCCGTCTCCGATACACCTCAAGCCATTCATTATCTGGCCTAAAGCTTCGATTAGACCCGCATTCATCATCTTCTTTTAACTCTCAAACCTAACCGTGTGGCTCAACTTACAATTAAAATCGCATAACTTATGAACGTTCCGTGGGTATCATCCGTATCAAAAATCCGACAAAATAATTGGTATCACCAATACGGCTCTCTTTTGGTGCTTTTCACTCCAAATTTCAGCTTTATTTTCCTCTTTATAACATCTCAAAATGAAAAATTTAAGTAGAAGCCCACTTCTTTTTAGGGACTTGGATGCCCTGGTAGTATAGTCAGGTTTAGTATAGGCGGCTGTCGCCCGCCTGACCCGGGTTCAAATCCCGGCCAGGGCGCCATTATTTTCACATTCTGTGTGTATGTGGGTTTGTAAGAATCTAAATTTTTATAAATTCTGTTGGCGACATACATTTTATGGTAAATTTAAAACGGTACAAAAAAATCTGTGGCCAAGAAGCTATAGACAATCTTTCTGAGAAAGCCGAAAAGCTTTCTGGTAAACATATACTCGCTATAAATTCAACGTATATAGAGGGGGGGATAACCGAGATTCTCAACACTGCTATTCCCTTGTTCAATGAACTTGGGGTAAAGATGGGGTGGAGAGTTATACATGGGACTCGGGACTTTTTTATAACCTCCAAAAAGTTTCATGATGCCCTTGAAGGAGTAAAAAAGATTAATTTCTCGAAAAATAAGAGAAAGTTGTATTATGGAACAAACAAGAAATTTTCGACGTACACTCATATTGACCATGATTTGGTTGTAACTCATGATGCTCAGCCTTTGGCTTTGATTGATTTTTACGAAAAAGAGCAACCTTGGATTTGGAGATGTCATGCTGACTTGTCTTCTGCAGAACCGGACGTTTGGGATTATGTGAAAGGTTTTCTCGAAAAATACGACAATATGGTTGTTTCGCACAAGTCGTATATGAGGAGTGATTTGGGTATCTCTCAGAGTGTAATTCCTCCTGCTATAGACCCTTTGTCCATTAAGAACGTGTCTGTGACAGAGAAGACTATTGATAGGTATCTGAGAAAGTATGGGATAAGCACAGAGAAGCCGCTTGTTTCCCAACTGGCGCGATTTAACAAACTGAAGGACCAGACAGGGCTTATACGCATCTTTAACAAGGTTAGAAAAAAGGTGGATTGCCAACTGGTTCTGCTTGGGTTTTTGGCGCTAGATAATGTGGAAGGGCAAAAAACGTTTGAAAAAGTCGAAAAGATGGCAGCAAAAAGCAAGTTTAAAGATGATATAAAGCCAATATTGGTTAACAGCGATATTTTGGTTAACTGTCTGCAGCGGGCTTCAGCACTTACTGTTTTGAAGTCTCTTAAGGAAGGCTTTGGGATGGTGGTTGCAGAAAGCTTGTACAAGGGCACTCCCGTTGTGGCATCTGATGTTGGGGGGATTCCTCTCCAAGTTATTGATGGCGTAACCGGGTTTTTACATAAGCCAAACGACCTCAATGGTTTCAGGGATAGTATACTGAAGCTTCTTAAGGACGAAAAGTTAAGAGAGGAACTTGGAAAAAACGGGCAAGAGCACGTGAAAAAGAACTTCCTGATTACAAGGCTTATGTCTGACTGGCTCGACCTGTATACAAAATATTTGGTCTAGAATTTGAGGAAAAATGGAGTCCTTTGATTTAGTCTGTTTCGGAGAGGTCCTTTACGATGTTTACGAAACACGGAAGGTGTTGGCAGGGGCTCCTTTGAACACAGCCCGTTTTGCCTCCTTTTTGGGGTTAAAAACAGGGCTGATAAGCGCCATAGGCAACGAACAGTCAGCTGAAAGAATTGAGCAGGAACTAACTAACAGAAACGTTGAGCCTTTTCTGCAGAGAAACAACTACAGCACGGGCAAAGCAAAAATCGAACTGGACGAAAACAAAGTACCCCGATTTACTATCGAACAGAACTCTGCCTATGACCATATTCAAAAAACAGAAACCTTGGCTAACCTGGCAAAGAACGCTGACTTTTTTTATTTTGGAACCTTGTGTCAAAGAAATAAGGAATCCAGAAACACATTGATGGAACTGCTTTCAGCGAGACAAACTAAAACTGTTTATGACGTTAATCTGCGACGGGGGATACCTTCGTGGGAATCGATTGTGAAAAATTCGTTAAAATATACAAGCATTCTGAAGATGAATGAGAAAGAGTCTGGGAAAGTTAAGGAAATAACTGGTTGCAGGAACATGAAACAACTGTTCGATAAAACAAACCTTGGTTACATCTTTGTTACCTCAGGGGAAAAAGGGGCATACCTGTATCAGAGAAACGAGAAGCCATATTTTATGGAAGCTCCTGAGGTCAATGTTGTTGACACCACTGGCTGCGGCGACGCTTTTACTGCTGCCCTAATCTACGGCTTTCATGAACGGTTGTCTGGACAGCGGATACTGGAGTTTGCAGTTGATTTTGCCTCCGAAGTTGCGCAGTATGAAGGAGCGTTTAACCATGAGTTTTTGGTTAAATCGAAGATAAAGCCAGTTAAGGCTTGAACAGCGTTTTGCTTTTGTTCCATTATCCTTTAATATGGTGCTTCTACATGTATTGATGTTTTTAGGGGTATTGTTTGATTCAAAATGAAGGCTATTATCGCAAAGAATTATGATGAACTGAGTGAAAGAGCCGCCGAAATTGTGGCTGAACAGGTTAACAAAAAACCAGACTCTGTTTTAGGGTTGGCAACTGGAACCACAGTGATTGGCATGTACAACAAGCTAGTTCAGATGTACAATGAAGGACATGTCGATTTCTCTCAGGTCAAGACATTTAATCTGGATGAATACTGGCCAATGAAAAAATCGAATGTTCAGAGTTACCATTATTTCATGAAAACTTTGTTTTTTGATCACGTCAACATAAAACCAGAAAACATTCACCTTCCTGATGGAGAACTGGAAAAAGACCAGATTAGCCAATTCTGTAAACATTACGAGGAAGAAATCCGCGGAGTTGGCGGCGTTGACTTGCAGATATTGGGGATAGGCGGAGGCTACTATACTGAAGAGAGGCAATTTATTGGAGGTCACATAGGCTTTAACGAAGCAAAATCAGACTTCGATTCTAGAACCCGCCTTGTTGAACTGTCTGAGCAAACCAGATCTGATAATTCACGTTTCTTCAGGCGGCTGGAAAATGTGCCCTACTACGCCATAACTATGGGCTTAGGCACAATCATGGAAGCTAAACAGATTGTTTTGTTGGCTTTCGGCGACAGCAAATCCAGTTCCTTGAAAGAAGCTCTGGACGGGTCGGTGAATAATTTGGTGCCCGCATCCATCCTGCAAAGGCACCCCCATCTGACTGTCGTAGTTGACGAGGGAGCAGGAGCAAAACTCAAGAAAGTTTCTTCTCCATGGTTAGTGAAACAGGTAAACTGGAGCAAAGAATTGTCAAAACTCCAGCAGGAGAAAAAGAATCACATCGAAAATGCGGTTGTTTGGCTGTCCACAAAAACTGGGAAACCCATAAGTGAGTTGACTTTGAGCGATTACAGAAACAATCACCTGTCTGGTTTAGCAAAAACTTACAAAAATCAGGTAGACAATGTTGGTGAGCAGGTTCTGGAACGTCTTGATTCCAGGATTGTTTCTGGGAAAGAATTGCCGTCAAACAAAAAAATAGTGGTTTTGTCTCCGCATCCCGACGATGATGTGATTTCTGTTGGGGGGACTATAAAGCATCTGAAAGAAAAGAGGAATGATGTAACCGTGATTTACATGGTGAGCGGGAACATAGCGGTCCGAGATAACGACGTAATTCAGTATTTGGATGAACACAGAAATGAGGATGGCAGCCTCAAATCGGCGATTGAATCGGGTGACATAGAATCCGAACAACTGTTCAAATTAAAAACCAAAGTAAGGGAAGTGGAAGCTAAACGAGCAGCTGGGACTCTTGGTGTGCCCGAAAAAGATTTGATATTTTTGCGTTCTCCATTTTATGAAACTGGGTTGATAATAAAACGGGAAATAAAGCAATCTGATTGGCAGCCCTTAGTGGAGATTTTTGAAGAAGAGAAACCGGACATAATTGTGGTGCCTGGAGAAAGCGCTGACCCTCATGGAACCCACGGCAAATG
>CBFCZR010000072.1:0-8701 GCA_965602795.1 Candidatus Bathyarchaeota archaeon
CCGTTCCCTTCAAGGAAGCCTCAACAGGCAACACAACAGAATCTTTGGGCTTCTCAGCCTCAACTTCAGCTTTATCCGACGCCAAAACCTTTCAATCCTCTACATATCCAGCCTATCTTCACGGTCTTAAGATTTTAATCTTTAGTTGACCAAAAACCAGTTCAGTACCAGGGAACTGAAAACAACGAGGCACCCACACTTTAAATTAGGATGATTTGTTGGTAGTTTAGAAACCCGTTTATCATCAGGTTTGCTGTGTGCACAAGCGCAATTATCACGAAGTCTTTTGCGAAAACTTCACCTAGCTTGAGCAACGAGTCCAATCCAACGTTTGAGCTTCTAAACAGCGTGTTTCTGTGCTGAATCAAACGAAACGACAGGTAGGCGATTAACGTTCCAAGAACCAAGAAATAAAGAAGACTCAGTTGGAACAGAATGCCCACCAGAACCATCAAGGGAACCAGACAGTAGCCAACCAAGACTGTTATGAAAAAGCCGCGTTTGAAGCCTAACACAACCACCAAGGTTCGTGCGTTTGCGGCAGAATCTGATTCGTAGTCAGCCAAATCCTCCCAAAGACTATTCGCTGCTGTGGATAAGCCGATGAGAAGCACCAGCACCAGCAACTGAAAAGAGAAGATGTTGAAAAACGACGCCACAATGAGGACTGGCACGGCGCCCACAGACACGTTCACCAAGGGCTTGTATATCGTTTGTCTAAGACGGAAAGGCGGCACCGAATAAACGACACCAGCAACGATTCCCACAAAAATAAAGACGGTCACTAACTGGATTCCGGTTATCACGCCTAAAGCCATCGACAAAACAAATATGGCTAAGGAAATGTAGAGCCCAAACCTTCCGAGACCCCGCGTGAAGTTTGCCCTGAAGGAATCGGACTTCATGTCCAAATCCACGTCGTAAACGTTGTTGATTGCGTCTACTCCACTCCATAAACAAAATGCGACAACGCCAAGATACGCTGCTTCCGTCAATGTGGGGTTTCTGGCTACCAGAAACGTTGCACCCATAGCTATCATGAAAAGCATGAGACCTCTTTCAACCGAAATGAACGTGAAAAAACCTTTGGCAGTATCGAGCATACCGTCTCAGCAGAAACATGCAATAAAAAGATTGCCCAATCACCTAAAAATCGGCTGCTGCCGTGCGACACAGCAAGCAATAAAAATTGACCCACCCAACAAAATAGCAGAGTTTCAGCATTGAACGCGAATTTGTAATCAAATTAATCTGGGTTTTGATTTTTAGTCAACAGTTAATTCAGAATTAGTTTAGGTGTTGATTTTTTTAAACAAATCTTGGTCTAGTTTGAGGTTCAGGAAAAACATAGAAATCCATAACCACCGTTCATAACTATTATAGATGTTCTTTCAGAATAACTTTGGCTAGCGGTTATGTTGATTGAGAACTGGGCTGTTGTAAATGGTTACACCAATATGGGAACCGCTAACCAAAAACGTTCCTTCCTCTGAAACAACACTTATACGAGTATTGTTCGTTGACGACGAAGTTGGTTTTTTAAAAGTTGCAAAACAGATGCTGGAGTTACAGGGTCAATTTAGAGTACAAGCTGCATCCTCTGTTAAAGAAGCACTGGAAAGAATTTCTGAAGAAACGTTTGACGTGATTGTTTCGGACTGTCAGATGCCTGAAGAAGACTGTTTAGACTTTCTAACAGCACTACGCAAAAACAGCAACACCACCCCGTTCATAATATTCACAGAAAAAGGGAGGGAAGAAGTCGCAATCAAAGCACTAAACCTTGGTGCATACAGATACTTCAACAAAACCGGACGCCCCGAAACAGTATATGCCGAACTGGCTCACGGCATACGCCAAGCAATAACTCAAAGAAGAGCCGAACTGGAGATATGGGATAGAGAGGAGCGATTAAGGGCAATAATTGCGTCATCACCCGACGCCATGATCATAACTGATATACATGGAAACATTACAGACTGCAATTTGGAAACTCTGAAACTTTTGGAGTTTTCAAAAAAGGACATAATTGGCAAGGACTACTACAATTTACCTGTGAAAGAGGATCACGAAAAAGTAATGGATTCAGCTAGAGAGTTGATTGAACAAGGAACCGTGACTAACAAAAAATGCAGGTTACTAACAAAAACTGGACACCAGATTCCTGTAGAATACTCCGCAAACCTCCTAAGAGACGCTTTCGGTAATTTTGTTGGCGCAGTAAGCCTAGCAAGAAACATAACTGAACGCGAAAAAGCAGAAAAAGAATTAGCTGCTGGAAAAATCTTGCTCAAAGCCATTATGGAAAACGTTGGCGTAATGCTTGCTTACTTTGACCGCAACTTCAATTTTGTAGCGATTAATTCTGCATATGCAAAAGGTTCAGGTCACACAGTTGAAGAGCTTATAGGTAAAAACCATTTTGAGCTGTTTCCAAACGCTGAAAACCAAGCCATATTTGAAAAGGTGAGAGAAACAGGTGAAACTGTAACATTTTTGGACAAGCCATTTGAGTATGCAGACCAACCTGAAAGAGGAGTAACATACTGGGATTGGACGCTAGCCCCAATAAAAGACGAAACAGGACAAACAGAGGGGCTTATTCTTTCTCTTTTTGAGACCACACAACGCAAACATATAGAACAAGAACTGAAAGAATCTGAAGAAAAATATCGAAACATGGTTGAGCAAGCCCCTGACGCCATATTCAGGTTTGACCTAAAGGGTACAGTTACTTCATGCAACCTAGCCTCATTGGCGATTACCGGTTTTTCTGAAAAAGAACTTATCGGTAAACTCTTTTCGGAGTTTGTTCCACTCGTCGATAGTTCAAAAGAACTTTTTGGACTATACGATTTTCTTTTTGCTGGTGGCATACCTGAACCATTTGAAGTTAGTTTCCAAACCAAAAATGGAGACACATTTTTTGGCGAAGTTCACACAAGTTTGATCAAAAAGGGAGAGAAAATAACAGGATTTCAAGCGATAGTACGGGACATATCTAAACGAAAGAGGGCTGAGGAGGCGCTTCGGGAAAGCGAGAAAAGGTTTAGAGAGTTAAGCGAATTGCTCCCTGAAATCATTTTTGAAGCAGACTCTAAAGGGGTTCTTACTTTTGTGAATCGTGAATCATACAGCAAATTTGGGTATTCCGCAGAAGAATTTGAGAAGGGTTTGACCGCACTTCAGATGATAGCGCCAATAGATAGAGACCGAGCCAAAGAAAACATTGCCAAACTATTGCATGGAAAAGTGATGGGACCTAACGAGTACAAAGCAATACGAAAAGATGGAGACATATTCCCAATTATCGTAAACACTAGCCCCATAATTCACGAAAACAAAGTTCTGGGCTTCAGAGGAGTAATGGTCGACCTCACAGAACACATGAAAACTGAAAACAAATTGAAAGAAACACTGAAAAACATGGAAACGTTGAACGAAAAACTAGGCGTCGTCGGTAAACTAACTCGACATGATATCCTAAACAAAATCTCAGTAATAACAAACAACATTTACCTCGCTAAACAACAGCTTACTGACAATAAATCTGCATCAGAATATTTGGATAACGTTGAATCCGCTATTGAACAAGTGGAAAAAATCTTTGCCTTCGCCAGAATCTACGAAAAATTGGGCACCGAAAAACTAACTTCCGTAAACGTGAAAAAAAGCTTAGACGAAGCCTTTACTCTCATTTCAGGCTCGAATGAAATAAAACTTGTCAATGAATGTGAAGGTTTGACTGTGATTGCGGATTCTTTGTTAAGGCAAGTTTTCTATAACCTGATTGACGATTCGCTGAAACACGGAGAAAAAGTTACCCAAATCAAAGTATATTACAAACAAGAAAAAGAAAGCTTAAGGCTGTTTTATGAAGATGACGGCGTTGGCATACCCGAAGACGAGAAGGAGCAGATTTTCAGGGAAGGCTACGGGAAAGGCACAGGCTACGGACTCTACCTGATAAAAAAAATCTTTGACGTATACGATTGGACAATACAAGAAACAGGCGCATTCGGCAAAGGAGCCCAATTCACCATGACAATCCCAAAAAAAGAATAACGGAACAACAAAAGCATTGACTTTAAACTGATTAACTGCAGATGGAATCCTAAAACCTTTTAAGACAGAAAGGAGATTGGCTTGCTAGAGGTTGCTAAATTGAGGGATCGTTTCCTCTTCCGATAAAGTAATTCGTCAAGCTAATCCAAATTTTGTTAGCACAGCCTCTTGCAAAACAGTTTTCAGTTCACCAGAACATTTCACTCCATACTATATAGCGGATAGATTTATATGGAAACTACAGACTGAAGGTGACCTACAATGAACATCATCGAGAAAATATTAGCCAACGCTTCAGGCAAACAACAAGTCTCCCTAGGAGAAATCATAGAAGCAAACATTGACGCGGCAATGATCCACGACCTGACAGGCCCATTAGCCATTAAGTCATTCCTGGAGATCGGAGCTAAAAAAGTCTGGAACAACCAACGCATAGTGGTCATAATGGACCACATCGTTCCAGCCAGCTCAATAATATCAGCCAACCTACATAGAACCGTGAGAAACTTTGTTGAAGAACAGAACATCCAAAACTTCTACGACGTTGGCAGGGGCGGAGTCTGCCATCAAGTGATGCCCGAGAAGGGCCATGTACGACCGGGAGAGGTGATTGTGGGCGCAGATTCCCACACCTGCACGTACGGAGCCTTCGGAGCCTTCGCCACCGGCATCGGTTCAACAGAGATGGCTGCCGTATTCGCAACTGGCAAACTATGGTTTAGGGTGCCTGAAGTCATCAAAGTGAATGTTACAGGAGAATTGCCGAAGATGGTGACCCCGAAAGATGTGACCCTGAATATTGTGGGTATGATTGGCGCTGACGGAGCCATCTATAAGGGTCTGGAGTTCGGCGGCTCCACGATAAGTGACATGAGTGTTGAGGGCAGAATGGTTTTATCCAACATGGCTGTGGAGATGGGAGCCAAAGCAGGAATAATCGAGCCTGACCAAAAAACCTTAGACTACGTTAAAGCCCGAACAGACAAACCATTTACGCCCATAAAAAGCGACCCAGACGCAACATATGAACGAGTTGTTGATGTGGACGTTTCTGATTTGGAGCCTCAAGTTGCCGTTCCCCACTCTGTTGACAACGTTAAACCCATATCCGAAGTAGGGGACATAGAAGTTAACCAGGGCTTCATAGGCTCCTGCACCAACGGTCGGCTAGAAGACCTGCGGTCCGCTTCCAAAGTATTGAAGGGCAAGAAGATAGCCAAGGGGGTACGGTTGATTGTGATTCCCGCCTCCCAAGAAATATACCTGAACGCCCTAAAGGATGGATTGATAAAAGCTTTCATGGATGCTGGCGCTACCATAGGTAACCCGAACTGTGGTCCCTGCTTAGGCGGACACATGGGCATTCTGGCTGAGGGTGAGGCTTGCATAAGCTCTTCGAACAGAAACTTTGTTGGAAGAATGGGAAGCACCAAAGCTTTCGTGTATCTGGCTTCTCCAGCCACAGTCGCAGCTTCAGCTATCACCGGAAAAATAACTGACCCGAGAACAGTGAAAGAGGAGGCATAAAAGTTGACAATTGAAGGTAAGGCAATAAAGTTTGGAGACAACATAGACACGGACGTGATTCTGCCTGGGCCATACCTAGTTCACACAGACCCCCATGAATTGGCAAAACACGCCATGGCAGGCTTAGACCCCGAATTCCCAGAGAAAGCAGCAGACGGAGTGATTGTTGTAGGAGGCAAAAATTTTGGCTGCGGCTCCAGCAGAGAACAGGCACCCATCGCACTGAAGTATTCAGGAGTTAACTGTGTGCTGGCTGAATCCTTTGCGCGCATATTCTACAGGAACGCCATAACCATCGGCTTGCCTGTTCTAGTGTGCAAGGGAGTTTCAGTCCAAGTTGAAGAAGGAGACGTGCTGGTTGTTGATTTGCAGACAGGAAAAGTTGAGAATAGAACAACCGGTTCTGTGTTGGAGGCAACGCGGCTTCCAGAGTTTATAATGGAGATTCTTGATGATGGAGGATTAATTGAACATCTGAAAAGGAGAATTGAAACAAATGAGTAAATACAAAATATCTTTAATCCCAGGGGACGGGATAGGACCCGAACTGACAGAGGCAACCCTGAAAATTTTGGCTGCGGTTCAGCAGAAGTTCGACATTGACTTGGACATAATGCAGGTTGAGGCTGGCGACAGATGCTTCGAAAAGAGGGGAGTAGCTCTTCCAGAAGAAACCATCGAAGCTATCAGAAACTCTCACGCATGCATGAAGGGACCAGTAGGAGAAACAGCCGCTGACGTCATAGTTAAACTGAGAATCATGTTCGACCTTTACGCCAACATCCGCCCCATCAAAGCGTATCCGCCTGTTCCAAGTTTGAAGCCTGACATAGACATGATTTTCGTTAGGGAAAACACAGAGGGCGTTTACATGGGCATAGAATTCGAGTTGGACGACACCGCCATCTGCATGCGGGTTATAACCAAGAAAAACAGCAAAAGGATAGCCAAGAAAGCCTTCGAAACAGCCAGAAGAAGAAACAAGAAGAATCGGGTTACAGCCATCCACAAAGCAAACGTCATGAAAAAGACGTGTGGACTCTTCGCCAGAACCTGCAGAGAAGTAGCCAAAGAACACCCTGACATAGCCTTTGATGAGCTGTATGTTGACGCTGCGTCGATGCGGCTGATCAAGCAGCCGGAAACTTTCGATGTTTTCGTTACCCCGAACATGTTTGGCGACATACTGTCTGATGAGGCAGCGCAGCTAGTTGGAGGCTTGGGGATGGCGCCTGGGGCCAACATCGGAGACGACTTTGCGTTGTTTGAGCCCATTCACGGTTCAGCGCCTAACAGGGCAGGAAAACAGACCGCTAACCCATGTTCCATGATATTGTCGGCGAAGATGATGTTTGACTGGCTAGGCGAAAAACATGACGACCAAGAATGTTTGAGGGCAGCCCAAGCAATAGAGGATGCTGTAGCTGAAACCCTACGTAAAGGCGAAGATGTGATTCCTGACTTTGGCGGCAAAGCCAAGACCATAGAGATGGCGGAAGCCATGGCTAAGGAGATCGTGAACGCTTAGGACGGAGGAAAACATGAAGACGAATGGAGATTATGTACGCATCTTGGATACTACGTTGAGAGATGGGGAGCAGACTCCAGGCGTCTCTTTAACCACTGAAGAGAAGCTGGAGATAGCACGGCAGCTTGACAAGGTGGGCGTAGACACCATAGAGGCGGGTACTCCAGTAAGTTCGGAGGGAGAAAAGAGGGCGGTTAAGGAGGTAGCTGGGGCTGGATTAAACGCTGAGGTTTGCGGTTTAGCCCGCACCACCCGAAAGGACATTGATGACGCCATCGCCTGTGACGTGGACACGGTTCACACTTTCATTTCCACTTCTGAGATTCAGATGAAGTATGCGGTGAATATGACTCCGGAGCAGGTTCTGGCAAGTTCCGTGGATTCGATAGAGTACATCAAAAGTCACGGTTTAGTCTGCGAGTATTCTCCCATGGACGCCTCGAGAACAGATAGGGCGTTTCTGAAGCAGATATGTAAGGCGGCTGAGGAGGCTGGAGCTGACCGAATAAACATCCCTGATACGGTTGGGATTATGATTCCCACAAGCATGAAGCAGCTAATTGCAGATGTCGCGAGCGTTGTTAAGGTTCCAATAAGCGTGCATTGTCACAACGATTTTGGGATGGCTGTTGCAAACTCTTTGGCTGGAGTTGAGGCAGGGGCTTCCCAGATTCATGTGGCGGTTAACGGTTTGGGGGAGAGGGCAGGAAACGCCGCTTTAGAGGAGGTTGCTGTTGCCCTAGATTTGATTTACAAGAAGAAGACGGGAATAAACCATCAGCAGCTTTACGAAACTTCAAGGCTGGTGGCTAAGCTGACTGGGATGATGATACAGGCGAACAAAGCAATCGTAGGCGAGAACGCTTTCTCTCACGAGTCAGGAATCCACACGCGAGGAGTTACAATTGCACCTTCAACATTTGAGCCTATCGAACCCGAGTTTGTGGGAAGAAAGCGGAAGCTGGTTGCTGGAAAACTGGCTGGCACCAGCGGAATACGTGCAGAGCTGGAAGAATCTGGTTTACATCCCACTAAGGGGCAGCTTGCAGAGATTGTTAAGACGGTTAAGGAGCTGGGGGACAAGGGCAAGAAGGTGACTGACGCGGACTTGTTTGCTCTTGCCCGTGCGGTTATGGGCAAGGTTGTCAAGGAAAAGAGGATTGTTGACCTCACCGACTTTTCGGTTGTTACTGGAATCAACGTTATACCCACCGCTTCGGTTCGGCTTGTGCTGGACGGCAAAGAGTATGTGTCTTCGGAGACGGGTTTTGGTCCTGTGGACGCTGCAATCAAGGCTGTTCAGAAACTGACAACGCCTCTAGTGAATGTTCGCTTGAAGGAATACCGTATAGAGGCTGCGACTGGCGGCTCAGATGCTATGGGGGAGGTTATCATAAAGGTCGAGGACAAGGACGGAAATGTGGTTTCCTCGCGGGCGGTCAACGAGGACATAGTTATGGCGAGCGTGGAAGCCATGATAGATAGCATCAACAAGAGCCTGCTGAAGAGCAGAAACAGAAAAAAATAGCAATTTACTACCCCAAACAGTAGTTAAAAGTTAAGCCAAACCCAAACCCAAAC
>CBFCZR010000073.1:0-8371 GCA_965602795.1 Candidatus Bathyarchaeota archaeon
ATCATTTTTCTCCAATCCATCATGGTTGCAGTGGCAGAACTTAACTTTTTGGATTCTTTTCTCGTTTTCCTGAAAAAATATTGTTTTAAACAATGTACTGCTATTAGGCTCCTAATAGATGGCGGTGTTCCTGAAACATTTTATATGCAAGTTGTTTTCACTAAGCTGTTGATGGGGATTTGCAGGTTGGTTGAGCGTCGGACGGACATTTGTGGCTGTGTTTTCGAGATTCAGGAGGGCATAATGGTCTGTGTTAAGCGCTGCAAGAAGCATAGCAGACCCAAACGGAAGCGTCCCTTCAGAGCCAAAGCCGAATGCGTGAGACCCTGAAACTTGCAGAGATTTTTTAATACGAGACAGGATATACCATTTAACGGACACAAACAAGATGAGCAAACAGAACCTGTTAGACTTCTTCAATGGTAATGATGCGGAGCAGAAGAAAAAGAAGCCAACAAAATCGGCACCCACAGAAAAAAAGGCTCCGCCAAAGAAGAAACAGGTTGTTTACCCCGATTTTCCGGAAGACCTGCCTCCCTCATACCTCGTATCCGCTACGTACGACGGAAAAAAAAGGGTCGCCACCCTCAAACTGTATGAACCAGAGTCCCAAAAAATCTATTTCTGGGACGACAACACCGGACACATGCCCTACCTTCTCACAAGCCTTCCTCCCAAGGAACTGCAAAAACTGCGTCGACTAACCTCTCATTCTGGTTTTGACCACTTCGAAGTTATAGAAAAGTATGACCCCCTATACGACAAGCAGGTGAAGATAACAAAGGTTGTGGCTAAGGACCCGTTGGCGATAGGCGGACGGGCAAGTGGCTGCATACGAGACATAATCCCCGAAGACTACCCAAAATTAACGGGCATAGAAGAGCCGCCCAAAGTCTGGGAATCCCACATCAGATACTACCAATCCTACATCTACGATAACGAGCTCTCACCGGGCATGCTCTACGAAATACAGAACGGTAATCTTGTTCACGTTAAACACAAGCCCTCCGAAGAAACCGTGAAAAACATTCTTGAAGCTTTCCAAGACAACGACAAAGAATTCGTGAAAAGCGTAGAATTGTGGGCACGCCTCCTCGAATACCCGGTTCCCGACTTCCGGAGAGTCGCTCTCGACATTGAGGTGGGTTCACCCATCGCCACCCGCGTTCCTGACCCTCACGAAGCAGCTCACCCCGTCATCAGCGTAGCATTGTATGGGTCAGATGGAAAAAAGGAAGTTCTGGTTTTGAGGCGTAAGGACATCAGGGAGGGAAACAAGAAGCTACCCCCCGATACGGATGTCAAATATTTCGAGTCTGAGGCAAACTTGCTTCAAAAGGTCTTTGAGGTCCTTCAGGATTACCCTTTTGTTCTCACCTTTAACGGTGACGACTTCGACTTCCCGTATCTGTATAACCGGGCTATGAAGCACTTCGGCTTTGAGCGAAGCCAGATTCCCATAGAGGTTAGGAGAAGAGTTTCTCTGCTAAAATACGGGATTCACCTTGACCTGTACAAGTTCTTCTTCAACCGCTCCATCCAAATATACGCCTTCGGCAACAAATACAGGGACATAAGCCTAGACGCAATCGGCACCTCGCTGCTGGAACTCCCCAAAATCGAACTAGACAAACCCATGGCAGAATTAAGCTACTCAGAACTCATCACCTACAACTTACGGGACTCAAAAATAACCCTTGACCTCACAACCTTCAACGACAACCTAGTCATGAAACTAATTCTCGCCACCACGCGGATAGCCCGAATGCCGATGGAAGACGTTAGCCGCCAAGGAGTCTCCCGGTGGATACGAAACTTTCTGCACTACGAACACAGACGAAGAAACATGCTGATTCCCAACGCCGATGACATACGCGCCCTAAAAGGCGGAACCACAACCAAAGCCATGATCAAAGGAAAAAAGTACAAAGGAGCCATAGTGGTCGACCCTGTGCCCGGAGTCCACTTCAAAGTGGCAGTTATGGACTTCGCCAGCCTGTACCCATCAATAATAAAAGTTTACAATCTGGGCTACCAAACCCTGCTCTGCAAGCATGAGGAATGCAAATCAAACAAGGTTCCCGAAACCCCCCACTGGATATGCACAAAGAACAAGGCTCTTGAAAGCCTGCTGATAGGCTCTCTTAGAGACCTCAGAGTCAAATGGTACAAGCCCAAATCAAAAGACAAATCTTTACCTGAGGACCTGCGGAGCTGGTACAGCGTAATTCCCAGCGCCCTCAAAGTTATCCTGAACGCCAGCTACGGAGTTTTCGGCTCCCCAGCCTTCGGTTTATACTGTCCACCAGTTGCTGAGGCTACAGCCGCCATCGGAAGGCACGTTATAACCCAGACCATCGAAAAAGCCAGAGGATTAGACATCGAAGTTCTTTACGGAGACACAGACAGCCTCTTCCTGAAGAACCCCTCCCAAGAGCAAATCAAAATTTTGGAGGAATACTCCAAGAAGCATCTGGGAATGGAACTGGAAGTGGAAAAAGTTTACCGATACGGCGTTTTCAGTTCCCGCAAAAAGAACTACCTTGGAATAATGCCTGACGGAAGCGTTGACGTCAAGGGAATGACCGGAAAGAAACGGCACATCCCCATCTACATAAAGAAGGCTTTTGACCAGCTGGAAAAGCGCCTAGGAGAGGTGCAGTCGCCTGCAGACTTCCAAGAAGCAAAGAAAGAAATCAGACAAATCGTTAAAGACCGTTACTTGCGGTTGAAGCAAAGACGGTGGGGAGACAACCCATCTGAACTGGCTTTCCATGTTGTTCTCGGCAAACCGCCAGAAGCTTACACCAAAACTACTCCTCAGCACGTGAAAGCGGCTCGTCAGCTAAAGAAGATGGGCTACGAGATGAAGGCTGGAGACCTGATAAGTTTTGTCAAAGTTATGAATGAGCCCCACGTTAAGCCCGTGCAGATAGCCTCCAACAGAGAAATAGATGTAGACAAGTATGTGGCCTATCTGCGCTCAACTTTCGATCAGATTCTTGACGCCTTGGGGCTGGACTTCGACGAGATTATTGGCTTAACTAAGCTTTCACGATTCATGTAGACCGGTTGATTTTATAAAAAACTGTTGATTTCAGCGATTCCTGTCATTGATGAACTTGGATTTGGTTTTTATATGTTTAATCTCTAAGCCTTTTTTTGTTGGTCTACAGGGAACTTTATATTTTTTGAATAGCCAAAGCAGTTCCTTGAATGCTTTCTCGTTAACTTCGAACTCCACCACCTCTGTCATCTCCTTTATAATCGCAGGATGTTTAGGGTTCGCTCTATGAAGCATCATAAACTCGGTGCTCCTCTCAGACTGAGGTGGAACAGCTATTATCTCCCACAGAGACTTTGATGGAAAGTTTCGAGGGGGATATCGTTTTATCCTAATCTTCTTCAATTTTTCTACAGCCCTCTCCTTGGCGCACGTCTTATACAATAAAGTGAACTTTCATATAAGCGGTCATGGTGCCTTTCTCTATACTTACCCTCTAGACAATTGTGCACACTATTTTAGAATCCAAGGCAACTGCTCGATTAAAACCAGCCTGTTGACAAAATAGTTCTCAAAACTGTTTCTATTCCACGAAAACCTTAATCTCCGGTCACCCCAATAACCGTTCAGGGACGAAGACAACATTGATACTGTTCATAGCATCAACAGAAGACACAGCTGGAATGAACATCGCCAAACAACTCATAGAGCACCACAACTTTGAGAAACTCTCAGAAACCTTCCACAACAACCCCGTGTACACAAAAACGCTACATAACAAAGAAACTAAGCTGCTTTTCGTCAACACAGAAATAGTGGACACCCAGTTCCTAGGCGACCTCTTCAACCCCAACCTGTTTGTCTTCCTATCTAGACACAGCAGCGCCAGCGGAATCCCAACCCTATCCGTTCACACCCCCGGCAACCTCGCAGAAGCAAATTTCGGCGGCAAACCCAGAAAAGTCTCAATATCACCCGCCGCAGCCATGAAAAATGCACTCCTAGAAATGGCAAAACTGAAAGACGAAAAGGGGCTCAACTACGAAGTTTCCTACGAAGGCACCCACCACGGTCCATCCTTGGATGCGCCAGCCATGTTCGTAGAGGTGGGAAGCGCACCGAAGCAGTGGAAAGACGTTAAAGCTGCTGGGGTGGTGGCAGATGCGGCTGTGGCTGCTGTTTCTGAATGTTCTGGCTGTTCTGTGGTGTTGGGAATCGGTGGACCCCACTATAACAAAAAGTTCACGAAAATGGCTCTGAGCACGCAGAAGGCATTTGGTCACATGATTCCCAAGTATGCTCTCCCAGAAGTTGACGCTGAAACAATAAGGCAATGTGCCGAAAAAACCGTGGGAGCCGTGGATTCTGTTGTTCTTGATTGGAAGGGAATCAAAGGAGAACATAAACCCAAGATAATTGCGGCGCTGGAGAAGCTTGGTTTAGCATCAGAAAAAGTTTAGTTGCAAAAAAATGTGTGTGGGGAAGCTTCTATTTAATTCCCCATTTTTTGGTGATCTTTACCAGTATAAAGATAACAAAGGCTACAATAATGAACGTTATCAGCGCTACCAAGAAGTTTCCGACGCCAAACACCTGCTCTTCTAATGTATATTGGTAACTGCTTAAATCTGAAACAGGCAGTGCGAGACCTATCGCCGGTAAAAGCAAATCTTTGGTCAGTGATTGAACCAGATTTCCTAAATAGACACCCATGATGAAGGCAACAGCCAAGCCCATAACCTTGTAGTTCTCAAGAAAAGCTTTGAATTCGTTCCACATACCCTTAGGAGGCGGTGACGGCGGAGAAGGCTTAGGTGTCAACAACTCGCGTATCTGTTTAAGTTCATTCAGCATTTCATCCTCTTTCGGCATCTACTCACCACAGCTAATATTACCGCTTTTTCGCCTTTTAACATCTGTTGTGCCTTGTAAACCACTTAAAAATGTTCAAAACGCCAAAAATTATGTTAGAACCAAGTTGTCCTCAGGGATAAGTTTACATATTAGAACCTAATTTGAGAAGTGCGAGGAACATTGGGACTAAAATCATTCTTTGTATCAGCATCCAGATTGCTGAAACTTGCAACAAAACCGGGAAGAACTGAGCTCTGGCTCTCGATGAAAATATGCTTTTTGGGCATCATCGTAATCGGAGGAATCGGCTTCCTAATCCAACTCATAGGTACTGTATTGCCGAGTGGTTGATAAATTATGAGCGAGGAAAACAAGATTTCGACAGCAGTTTTTGCCGTACGAACCACTGCAGGGCAAGAAAAAAACGTGGCAAATTTACTCGAAGCAAAATCGAAAATGGGCGAGATTCCAATAAAAGCCATACTTGTGCCTGAAATGTTGAAAGGCTACGTTTTCATCGAAGCTGATGGACCTCACTCCGTGGAGAAAGCAATAGCTGGAGTCAAGCATGTACGCTCTAGAGTCCCTGGAATTGTGACTTTTCCGGAAGTAGAGCGGTACATAATTGTAAAACCGGTTATCGAAGAATTGGATGAAGATGACCTTGTTGAAGTTGTTGGTGGACCATTCAAGGGAATGAGAGCCAAAATCACAAGGGTGGATAAAGCGAAAGAAGATGTGACTCTTGAGCTTTTGGAAGCCACCTTCACTTTGCCAATCACAGTTCACGCCGACTACGTGAAACTTGTAGAGAAAGCCAAAAAGGAAGAATAGAACTATGGGAGAAAAAAAGATTGTTGAAGCTTTAGTGAATGGCGGACAAGCCAACGCCGGACCTCCCCTTGGACCCGCGCTTGGACCTTTGGGAGTCAATGTTCTGGCGATAGTGGAAAAAATAAACGAAAAAACAAAGGATTACTCTGGCATGAAGGTGCCAGTGAAGATAAGCGTTGACACAGAGAATAAGGAGTTCGAGGTGACTGTGGGTACACCCACAACTTCGGCGTTGATCATCAGCGAGTTGGGAGTAGAGAAAGGTTCAGGGGTTCCTAACACCGAAAAGATTGGTGACCTCTCCTTGGAGCAGGCAATGCGAATTGCTAAACTCAAAGGCGATAATATCCTCGCTAAGGACATGAAGGCAGCGGTCAATGAGGTTTTGGGGACTGGCGTGAGCATGGGCGTAACTGTGGAAGGTAAAGACCCGCGTGAAGTTCAAAAAGAAATCAATGAAGGAAAGCACGACGACGTGCTGGCGGGTTAAGTTTAAGAGAAGATTTTTATAACTGGCTCTTGTACGTCAATGGCGCGAGGCTCATAGAATGCCACTGAACATGAAAAATCTCCTTGCAGCAGTGAAAGAAGTTAAAGACAAGTCTACCGAACGGAAGTTTTCTCAGTCTATAGACCTCGCCATAAACTTACAGAATATTGACATGAAGAAGCCTGAAGGCAGAATTCAAGAACGAATAGAACTGCCGCATTCTATTGGAAAAGAAATGAACGTCTGCGTTATAGCCACAGGCGGGATGGCGCTGAAAGCCAAAAAGGCGGGAGCCAGCTTGGTCCTCGAAAAAGCTGCGCTTGAAGCTTTGATGGGTGACAAGAAAAAACAGAAAGACCTCGCCAAAAACTATAATCTGTTCATTGCTGAAGCCCCTCTGATGCCGCTTGTGGGCAAAATTCTTGGTGCCTCTCTTGGGCCTAGAGGTAAGATGCCTACGCCTGTGCCTCCTAATGCTGACATAAAGGAGCAGATTGCTAGGCATCAGAAAATGGTGTTGGTGAGGATGCGGGGGCAGCCGGTTATTCAGTGTCGTGTAGGACGCGAAGATATGAAGGATGAGGAGATAGCTGAAAACGTTCAGGCGGTTGTTAGGCGAATTGAATCAAAACTGAAGCGGGGAATCCAAAACTTTAAGTCGGTTTACTTGAAGACCTCGATGGGTTCCTCGGTTAAGGTGGCTATGTAGGGAAAAATTATGGTGGTCCGTCAATCAACTCTGGCAAAAGCTGACAAAGTCAAAGAACTTAAGGAACTGCTGTCGCAGTACAATGCAGTGGCGATTTCGAGCCTACAAAAAGTCAGGTCTGCACAACTTCAGAGGCTAAGGAAAAAGCTGAAAGAAAACGCTAATCTCCGTGTTGTCAAGAACTCTCTTATGAGTAGGGCTGTTTCCGAAACCAAAGACAAGGCGGGAATAGAAAAGCTTGAAGAATACTTGACTGGACCCAACCTTTTTCTTTTCACTAACCTGAATCCATTCAAACTTGTTATTCTTCTCGAAAAGAGCCGCGTTAAGGCAAAAGCTAGGGCAGGGGACGTCGCCGCCTTTGATGTGACGGTTCCTGCTGGAAACACGGGATTGCCTCCCGGTCCGATCATCAGCCAATTTACTGCGGTAGGTTTGCGCACCAGAATAGAATCTGGAAGCGTCTACGTGAACAGAGACACTATGGTTGTCAAAGAAGGCGAGCCTATTAGTGCTCAGCTTGCAACTTTGCTTTCCAAGCTGGGTATAAAGCCCGTGGAGGCTGGTCTCACTTTAAAGGTTGTCTATGACGATGGAACAATTCTAACCGAAGAGCACCTGACGCTGGACCTTGACGATTTTCGCCGAAGCATCGGAGAGGCTCACCAGTATGCCTTCAATTTGTCTATGGAGGCGGCTATTCCTCTACCAGAGAACATCAGTTTACTTCTCAGTTCAGCTCATCAGAAAGCCGCCAGTTTGGCTTTGAACGCGGGCATAATTAACAAGGATACTGTAGAGGATCTTGTCAGAAAGGCTAACATGGAAATGTTGAGTTTAAGCGAAAAATTGGATGAGGTAGAGAAAAAGGGCGGTTCAGAGGGGGAAGTTCAGAAAAGTTGAAAAGTAAGTATGATGGAAAAGATGGAGGGAAATGAATATGGAATACGTATATGCTGCGATGCTCCTGCACAAGGCTGGAAAAGAAATAAACGAGAAGAGCGTGTCTGAAGTGCTCAAGGCAGCCGGCGTTAATTCCGACTCTGCTCGGGTTAAGGCTTTAGTGGCGTCTATTGCCGAAGTTGACATCGATGAAGCCATAAAATCTGCTCCTGCGATGGCGGCGGCAGCACCAGCGCCTGCAGCTGAGGCACCAGCGAAGAAGGAAGAAGAGAAGAAGACAAAAGAAGAAGAGGAAGAAGACGAGGCCAAAAAAGAAGAGGAAGCAATGGAAGGTCTAGGCTCCCTGTTCGGATAAAGGAGCTAGATGCTCCGTTTCGGTGTGCAGTTGGGGTTTTTCCCTCTGTTACATCTTTTTGTGTTTTTGTTTTCTTAGCTTTTGCAAGTTTAGTGTTTGCTGAATTTGCTTAAGTGGAGAATCGAGGCTTTGATTGTCCCCTTTCAATAGTTTTTGTGGCTTTTTGGTGGCTGATGTGGTCGTTATTGATATTAAGCAGTTTTGACCAAAACCTACCTATGG
>CBFCZR010000074.1:0-8239 GCA_965602795.1 Candidatus Bathyarchaeota archaeon
GAAGATGCGTGTCACGTGAGAACACACAAAAAGGGTAATTAAACCGAAGATTGAGTTTTACAGTCGAGTGTTTTTGGCGAATCTGCCGTCATCCCTGCGTGAATGCATTTTGTCAATTTTTCCTGTTAGCCAGCCGATTTTTTCTGCTTCTCTTTGATCGAAATGTGGAACAAAGGGCTTGATGTCCAAAAGCGGGGTTCCATCAATTATGTCCACATCCTGGATGTGCAGTATGTTTTCTTCTTTTTTGGTGAGGCGCACAATCGATACTCCAACAGGATTTGGTCTTGACGGTGCACGAGTAGAAAACACTCCATGAAGCTTCTCATCCAGGAAGGGTTTAACCAGCAGCGAATAGTCCTGCGCCAGATGACAGTGATAAACCAGAATCAGATGCGAGAAACCCTCCACATCCCTTAACCCTTCCGCGTATTCTTCGGCTACATCAACGTAGCCAGTAACGCCTCTAGCAGCCGCAGATTGAATCGGAACATCTTGAGGTGTCTTAAACGGAGAGTGAACAACACCAATCGGCTTGTAAACAACTTCCTTCATCCAACTCAACCCAAAACACTATCAAATAAAAAGTGCACCGACTTTTCTGAGTTTTGGTACACCATCAACAGATTCTCGGAATCGGGTCTCCGACTGGAGGCGCCAAAATTCTTTTTCCGCCCACCACCGTTTCTAGAACAACCTCACTGAAGTCCTCTGTTGCTTCGCCTATGATTTCTGCGTCTCTGCCTTCCTCGGTTTCTCTTAGGGCAGCCAAGAGTTCTTCAGCCTTCTGGGGCACAACACCTATCAGCACTTTGCCTTCATTCCCAATCTCCATAGGGTCTATCCCAAGCATCTCGCAGGCAGCCTTCACGTCTCCCCGAATCGGCACCTTCGACTCCTGCACCATCAAACCAACCTCAGATTTCATGCTCCACTCATTCAACGAGTTTGACAAGCCTCCCCGGGTGGGGTCCTTCATGGCCACGATTCCGCCAACCTCCAGCAACTTAGATGTCAGCTTGTTCAGCGGAGCCACATCAGATTCTATGTTGCTTCCGAAATTGTAGCCTTCCTGAGCTGACAGGATGGTTACTCCATGGTCTCCCACTGTGCCCGAAACTATGAGCTTATCGCCTTTTCTTAGATTAGAGTCTAGGAGCCAACGCGAATCGAACTGGCGGTGCCTCTGGACCTCGGCTATGTTGTTTTCCAGCGCCTCGCCTCTTTTTCCTATCCCAGAGGTGTTGATGACGCATCCTCCGAAACCGCTCTTCTCAACAACCTTTGTGTCACCAGTTACAACGTAAACTCCAGCTTCTTTGCATGTTCGTTCCATACTCTCCAAGATGCGGTCCAAATCAGCTAACGGAAGCCCCTCCTCCAGCACCAAACCGCACGTAAGAGCCACGGGCTCAGCACCGACCATCGCAATGTCGTTGACTGTTCCCGCCACAGCCAATCGTCCTATGTCCCCTCCGGGAAAGAAGAGTGGCTTCACGGCATGCGAATCCGACTTCAGCACTATATTATCGATTACCGCGGAATCGTCTAAGGCTTCCAGCGGAACCTCGGCGCTGCTTCCGCCCAGATGCTTCAGAACATAGTTTTTGATCAGGTCAGCCATGATTGTTCCGCCGGCTCCATGAGCCAATGTTATGCGTTCCATTGAAGAGTCCTCAGGAAAGATTTGAGAACAGACATTCTTAAACACTACCAAAAAAGGCAGAATTGATTTTCCTAAAAGGTTGGGTTACTGCCACTTTTTGTCTTTTGAGCGTCCATAGCAGTAATCAACAAGCTTTATAACAGTTCATGCAGCCTAATTCACAACCAAACCACGAATCTCCAAAAAGAGCATAAAAGAAACATTGTTTGGTGGGGGACTGAAAACGCCAGTAAAACTGCTCAAAACTGAGAAAGAAAACGAACTGGTCATAGAGAGGGTTTTGCACGCCAAACGCTATTCACTCACATTAAACAAGAGCAAGTGCACTGGCTGCGGTATCTGCACGGAAATCTGTCCCCGAGAGGCAATCGAAGTCGCGAGAACTCCGAAAGCAGAGAATGAAGAAGCTAAGCCGCCCACAGTGACCATCAACGAAGAAAAATGTAACTACTGCGGCATGTGCGAAGCCATCTGTCCCTTCGGCGCCTTAACCCTAAACATTAATGGAGAACATGTGATTCCCGTAGTCAACAGTGAAAGTTTTCCCCAGCTTATACGGGAGATTACGGTTGACGAAACCAAGTGCGGTTTAAAATGTCTAGAAATTGAGGAACCTTGCCCCTTAGACCTCATTAAGGTAAGTGTGCACACCAAAGACGGAAAAGAAGTTACAGACCCGAACTCGATAAAAAACAAGAAAAACCTCAGAGTCACCGTTGAGGTGGACAAGGAGTCCTGTCCGGGCTGTCGGCTGTGCGAAACAAAATTTCCTGACGGCGTGATTCAGGCAAAAAAGATCTTTGATGGAACCCACAGAATTAACAGCGAAAAATGTCCAGAAGGATGCCATGACTGCCTTGATGTCTGCCCTATCTCAGGTGTCCTGTATCTGGAAGACGGAAAAGTGCATGTTAACGAGTTGAATTGCGTCTACTGTGGCGTCTGCAGAATCGTTTGCCCAGAGGAGGAAGCCCTTGAGCTAACTAGGACGCGCATACGTCACACTCAGGTTCGCTCCGGCGCATGGAACAAAGCCCTCGAAAAAATTGCTTCCACAACCGCTGTGACCAAGGAACTGAAAACCAAAAGCGCAAAAAGACGTCAAGAAACCGTCCAAAACAGATTTCCCAAAGAGGCGGAGGATTATGCCTGAAGAACCGCGCATAGGAGTTTTTGTCTGCCACTGCGGACTTAACATCGCAGGCGTAGTTGACGTGAAAGACGTGACAGAGTACGCCCGGACACTGCCTAATGTGGTGATAGCCATGGACAACCGCTACACCTGCGCTGATCCAGGGCAAGAGGAAATCAGAAAAGCCATTAAAGAACACAATCTCAACAGAGTTGTTGTTGCTGCATGTTCGCCCCGAATGCATGAGCCGACGTTCCGAAGAACTGTGGAAGATGCGGGTTTGAATCCGTATCTTTTCGAGATGGCGAACATAAGGGAGTTTGCTTCGTGGTGCCATCCCAGCACACCTAAGAAGGCAACTGAAAAGGCTAAAGACATCGTGAAGATGGCTGTTGCGAAGGCAAGGCTGCTTCGAAGTCTGGATACGATGGAGGTTCCGGTCACAAACAAGGCACTAGTAATAGGCGGGGGAATCGCTGGGATAAACTCTGCCCTAGACTTGGCGGGCATGGGCTTCAAGGTATATCTTCTAGAGAAGGGCGAGAGCATAGGCGGTCACATGGCTGCGCTGGACAAGACATTCCCAACATTGGATTGCAGCATATGTATCGAAGGGCCAAAGATGGTGGATGTTTCCCGTCACCCTAATATCGAAATAATATCGTACGCCGACCTCGTCAGCGTCGAAGGCTTCGTGGGAAACTTCAAGGTGACCATCAAAAAGAATCCTAGATACGTTAACGCCGAGGACTGCACAGGCTGCGGCGAATGCAGAGACGCCTGCCCCATAGAATATCCTAACGAGTGGGATGAGAACCTTGGTGTCAGGAAGGCAATTTCGGTTCCCTTCGACCAAGCTGTTCCCCTTGTTTACACAATCAACAAAGATTACTGCATCGAATGCTTCAAGTGTGTTGACGCTTGTGGCGCACGTGAAGCCATCAATTTTGAGCAGCAGCCGGAAGAGGTTAAGCTTGAGGTTGGGACAATTATTGTTTCAACTGGGTTTGATATTTACAGACCCACTGATGACAGTCGATACGGCTACGGCAGATTCGACAACGTTATCACCGCCATGGAATTTGAGAGGTTGATTTTGGCTGCGGGACCAACCGGAGGTCATGTTATACGTGCCTCTGATGGAAAGCAGCCTCGTTCGGTGGTTTTCATTCAGTGCGTCGGCTCAAGAGACGTGAACAAGTATGAATACTGCTCTGGCTTCTGCTGCATGTATGCGTTGAAGGATGCTGTTCTCCTTAAGGAGCATTACCACGATGATGTGGAGGTTTACATTGTCTACATGGATATGCGTACCAACTTTAAGGGCTACGAAGAGTTCTACAGAAGAGCCCGCGAGTTGGGTGTAAACTTTATTCGGGGAAGCGTATCCCAAGTTAACGAGGTCCCGGAAACCAAGAATCTTCTCATCCGCGCAGAGGACATGGCGCTTGGGGAACCCCTTGAACTTGAGTCGGAGCTTGTGGTTTTGAGCACAGCCGCTATTCCAAGCAAGGGATCAGACGAGCTGGCTAGAATCTTGAGCATAACCAGAGGAGGAGACGGCTTCTTCATGGAGAGCCACCCCAAACTGAAGCCCTTAGACACGTCCGTTGATGGAATCTTCTTAGCTGGGGCATGTCAAGGGGCAAAAGACATTCCATACAGTGTGTCTCAGGGAAGCGGAGCAGCGGCACGAGCAGCCACGGTTCTTTCTCAGCCCACATGGAAGATAGAGCCAATCATAGCCGATGTTGACCCCAGCAAATGCCGAAACGTGAATGTAAAGTGCGGTATCTGCGTGGATAAGTGTCCGTATGGAGCCATAAAAGCGAAGGAAGGAGAAGCTGCCACGGTTACAGCTGCCATGTGCCACGGATGCGGAACCTGTGTTGCCGAGTGTCCGGCTGATGCTATAACTCAGATGCACTTCACGGATGCACAAATCTTGGCTCAAATCAGGGCTGGTTTGGAGGAGAATGCTGAGGGCAAGATTTTGGGGTTCCTGTGCAACTGGTGCTGTTATGCGGGTGCTGACCTTGCGGGGACAAGCCGCTTTGAGTATCCTCCTAAAATGAGGGCGATACGGGTCATGTGTTCGGGTAGGGTGGACAAGGATTTTGTTTTGGAGGCTTTCAGGCAGGGCGCGGGCATGGTTTTGATTGGTGCGTGTCACCTGCCTTATGATTGTCACTACATTTCAGGCAACTACAAGATGGAGAAGAGGATGAAGACATTAGCAACGATTTTGGAGAAGCTGGGGCTCAGCAAGGAACGCTTCAGAGTAGAATATGTGTCAGCGGCGGAAGGGGTCAAGTTTGCGGCTATAATGAAGGAGATGGCTGAGCAGCTGGAAGCCTTGGGACCGGAGAAAATCAAAGCAGAAAACGAGAAACTGATACCCAAAATAGAGAAGATGCTGGCAAGAAAAAAGAAGAAATAGCTGCTTAGGTTTCCCAGAAAAAACACTGTTTTCAACAATGTACCTCTATTAGACTACAAATATGACTGGGTGGTTTGTTTTTGTGCTGTGGAAATTTCTGAAAAAAATTAGTTTTCAACAATCATCTGCTATTAGGAGCCTAATATGAATGTGGAATTGGTGTTTTGAGTAAACGCTTTTTGTAGATTATAGCCACCAAGGTTGCGGTGAGAAGTAAGGGTATAATGGACCATGAGGGAAACTCTGGGATTAGAGCATCTTCAACTGGTTCTATTAGTGGGTAGTTGTCAGCATCTCCATAATCTTCAGGAGAAGTGGTAATCACATAGGGTGTGTCACCTATTCCGTCATTGTTTTCATCTGTCCCGTTGTAGTCGCCCCAATAATTTCCTATTGAATCATAATCCCAGTTATTTGATGAACTCCAAGCTTGCACTTGGTTAGTGTTGTTAATCAGATTGTTTCCGTATATGGTATTATGTGAATTTCCCCAAAATGTAAAAGCATAACCGTTGTCTGCTATCAAATTATGAAACACAGTGCTGTGTCCACCTCCACTTCCAAAACCAATTCCTTCTCCATTCCCAACTATTTTGTTTTGAAAAATTGTATTGTTATAAGATTCTACCAGTTGTATCCCTGTTCCACTATCCTCTATATAGTTCCCAAAAATAGTGTTATTGTGTGAACAATCAATGTAGATGCCATAATGGGTGTTATTTGTTAAAATATTGCCAGAAATGATGTTACTGTTTTTAGAGTAGTAGTCAAAGTAAATAGCAAATTTGAAACCCTGTATTTTGATTTTCTTTATTTCCAGATTACCATTGTTTGGAATATGTATTCCTATTCCGTCTCCATTTCCCTGAAGAATATAATCTGCTCCGTCAATAACAATATCATCAATCTCAACTGTAATTTCAGCATTAATGTCATCAGTAAAAGTATAGATGTTTCCATCTCGTTGAATCTTGTCTGTTCCCTCAACCGTTCCATCTGCTCTGATATAGATTGTTTCTTCGAAAGAAATTGTTTGGATGTTGCTCCAACTGCCTAATACTCCCTCAAATCCGTATACTGTACCATTCTGCATATTGGTTGGATATTGATTTCCAACAAGTGCAATTACTCGAACGTCTATTTGTCCACTTGGAAAATGGCGACCTTCTATTGACAATGATACTACAGTGAAATCAGAGTCGGATGCCTTGTAGTAGCCTCCATAAGTTGAAGGAAGCACAAAATATACTGGGTCGTAATATTCGAAACCAACCCTTTCATTGTGGTCTTTGTATTTGAACATATAGTAAAGACTTGGATAGCTACCGTTTTCATAGGGAGTCAGTGGTTGATTTTTGATTGTTACCTCTATAGTATTACCAACAGCTTTTGCGGTGAATTCTGGGACAGAGGGCTTAGGTAATGATTGAGCAAATACAGACCCAACTATGTCTAGGCTTGACAAAGTTAAGACGGTGATGAGCAACAGAACAAGCAGAGAAGCAGGCCTTTTCATTGATAAACTCTCCTATGATTAGATTTGGACAGCCTTCGTCTGTAAATCACAGACGCAGCTACCACCGCAACCACTGCAATGAATAGGGGGGTCCATGATGGAAACTCTGGGATGGTCTCGCCGGAGGCGTCCACTTTTGCAAACCAAATATCGTAGCATGCTCCTTCATCGGTGGATCGTGTTGTCCCCGCCAATGCATAGCCGCTGTCATCTGTTTGCACAACGAAAAGTGCTGTGTTGTCTCCTAGTGCCTTGTAGGTGCTGTTCCATTGGATGTTTCCGTTTGCATCCAATTTAATCAGAAACATGTAGCTGCTGAAATTGTTGAATCCGTCAAGCGCATTTGACCATCCTGTGACAGCGTATCCTCCATTGCTTGTTTTAATCAGGCAGTTGGTTTGCGTGGGTTCTGGGGTTTCCCAAATTGTGTCCCATAATGTGTTGCCGTTTGAATCTATTCTGACTACCCAAACATTTCGTCCTATAAATCCGCCTGTGTTGCCTGCGAACGTGTAGCCGCCGTCACTTGCCTGAAGTAGAACATATGCGTCATCAAAGCCTCCATCGCCGTCATAGGTTTTGTTCCATTCCATGTTGCCATCAGAATCGATTTTGATGAACCAGCAGTCATGTGCTATATCTTCACTGTAAGCATTTGTTGACCCTGCCAACGCGTATCCGCCATCGCTTGTCTGAATTACTGAATAGCCGTTTTCCCAGCTGGATTCTTCTCCATAGTTTCTGTTCCATTGTATGTTACCTGTGGAGTCAGTTTTGATAAACCAAACATTTTTGCTTTCGTTATTATCAGTCACGTAGCCTACCATTGCATATCCGCCGTCACGGGTCTGTATCAAAGAATTTGCTCCATCAGCAGTTGGTTCCCCATATGTCCTATTCCACTGCAGGTTTCCAGAGGAATCAACTTTGACTAACCAGAAATCGCTCTCACCTGCACCGAAAGAACAGGTTTTGCCTGCTAGGGCATACCCTCCATCACTTGTCTGAATCAGAGCTGTTGCCACATCTGCTTCTGCTCCACCATATGTACAGTTCCACTCCATACCCCCATCAGCATCAATCTTAATCAACCAAAAATCAGCGCCACCCGCACCAAAAGAATAGGTGGTCCCCGCAATCACATATCCTCCATCATCTGCCTGAACAATTGTAGCTGCCTCATCGTCTAATTCTCCACCATACAGTTTGTTCCATTTAGCTGAAGATGAAGCACCAACATTCGAAATGCCAAACAAAAACAAACTGGTCCCAAAACATGCCGAAATCAACAACAGAACAACCAGAATTGCAAATCGTTTCACTAATTATCTCTCCTCCGGTTCTGTTTGTGTAGTTTTCGTTTGTAAATGACTGACACCGCCATTACAGCAACTAACATAATCAGCAGTGGTGTCCAGGACGGAAACTCTGGGATGAAATCGGCTGGTGTGTATCTTTCGTTTTTGTTTGATTCTGTGAAGCCTA
>CBFCZR010000075.1:0-8217 GCA_965602795.1 Candidatus Bathyarchaeota archaeon
CACAGGGATTTTGCTGCCATCCTTGGGGGTAACAGTATACTCTTGATTTTGGACGTACCCCTTTTCCAGCACCTCTTCCATATCTGCTAACACTTTTTCTCGTTCTTCGGGAATGATTAGATCAAAAGATGCTGTTCCAATCAATTCTTTTTTGTTGTCAGTGTCGTACATTTTCAGGGTAGCGTCATTTACATCTACGACCGCTCCATCAAGATCAGTGATTACTATGCTATCGTTAGACATTTTTACAGCGCTAGATAGGCGAATCAATTCTTTTTCTGCTTTCTTGCGTTCAGTAATGTCTCGTGCGATGCTCAAAATCGCAGATTTTCCCTGATAAGTCACATGACTGGCGCTGACCTCGACCGGAAATGTCTTTCCGTCTTTGGTGGTGTGCGTTGTCTCAAAAACCAGCAATCCATGGGTTTCCATTTTTTTAGCAAGACCTTTCATAGCTTCCGCGGTTAGACTAGCATCAAGTTTTTGAACTTTCATAGAAAGCAACTCTTCCCTAGAATAACCCAGAACCTTAGCTGCAGTCTGGTTAGCATCAATGATGTTTGTGTCAAAATCAAGAACCAAAGCTGTGTCGTTCATTGCATTAATCATTTCTCTATACTTCTTTTCGCTCTCCCTGAGCGCCTCTTCCGCCTTCTTCTGTTCAGTAACGTCTCTGACAAATACCATCAAATATTGTTGGTTTCCGATATTCAGGAACTTAGAACGGACGTCACAATAGATCCGTGTTTTATCTTTTCTCACAACGGGTATGTATCTAGTAAGGTCTCTCTTTCCTCCCACATGGTTCTGGAACTGCTGTATCATCGAAGATATCTCATTTTTGGGAACAAAGTCAATAATAGTTGCGTTGAGCAACTCGTCAAGAGGATAACCCGTTATTTCGGTCATTTTGGGGTTAACGAAAATAACTTTCATTGTTTTAGGATCTAAAGCAGCGATACCGTCAGTTGCGCCTTCAAAGATAGTTCTATATTTTTCCTCACTGTCCTTTAGCATATTTTCCATTTTTTTGCGTTCGGTAATGTCCCTCGCTATGCCTATTACCTCGATTTTTCCATCCCTTTCAACTGGAATAGCGGAAGTTTCAACAGAAACCAAACTCCCATCCTTTCGTATCAACTCAAACTCCGTTTGAGCACTTCTTTCTCCAACTTGGACTGTTGACAAGGCTTCTAGGACAACCGGCACATATTTTTCGGGAACAAGGTTGGCCTCTAGCATATTCTTTCCAATCAATTCGTCCCTATCGTAGCCCGTTATTTCTTCTGCCCGTTTGTTTCCATTAAGAAAAGTGCCAATAAGATCCTGCACCCAAATCGCTTCAGGAGCGTTCTCTAGAAAACGGTTAAACCGCTCTTCCGATTCTTGAAGTTTCTCCTCAACCTTCTTCTGTTCCGTGATGTTACGAAATATAGCAAGGACGGCTGGTTCACCTTTGTGATTTATTCGTGCAGTATTCAACTCGTAAAGTAGCTTTGTTCCATCCTTTGTGATTACCTCAATAGGATGGGGTTCAATGTAGAGACCAGTTTTCAGCTTTTCAAGATTCTTCGCCATAAGGGCTTTGCTCTCAACCGTGGCAGCATCTGTTTCCAGAAAATGCTTTCCAACAAGCTCTTCCTTTGGGAATCCCAGAATTTCTTCCGCCGATTGCGAAAGTTCCAAAATATTTCCGTTCATGTTTACGATTACAACGGGATCCACCATAACTTCGAATATGCTTTGAAACTGTTTTTTTGACCACTTCAACTCTTCTTCGGTGCGCAGTAAGTCTGTGAGGTCTCTGCCTGTTGCGTGTGCCCCTATATAATTTCCTTCATCGTCGAAGACTGCGATTCCGTTCATTGCTAAGGTTCTAAATCCCGGTGGATTCTTCACTCTGATGATGAAGTCTTTAGCCATATCCTTGCCTCCCATTAGCTCTTGAAGGATACCCATTGCTTTGCCTACATCGTCAGGGTGCAAATATTCGGCAAAATTGGCTCCAATAAGTTCTTCACTTGACTCGCCCAAAAATTCAACGGCTGCGTCATTCACAAAAACAAAATTGCCGTCTTTATCGATGCTCACAATGATGTCGTGCATAAGGGTGCGGATAATAAGAGGGTAATTATCTTTCATTTTTTGTACATAATCTTCTCTTATTGTCTCCTCTTCTTTTTCCGCCAAGCGCTTCTTGTGTTTGCTCACCTGTCTACCCATCTCTCTGAGCCTCCCAACGGTTTTCCAGCGGCTTTTCTGGTGTATTTGATGTTACTTTTCTCCAGTTCCCGAAATCTCGTAATTCTTCCAAGCGTTCACACATTTCCTTTTTTGACTCTCCGAGAAAAGCCATAATACTTCTTAATCCGATTTCCATATACCGTCCATATACCGTCACTTTATTTATTTTTCGGTGAAAACATCATCCCCCCTTCCTTTTCTTCAAGAACAAACACCACTTCTCCCACACATTCCCAGAAACACCTTCATCACAGCAACAAAAAGCAACAACACAAAATACCGTAACATCTAAAAGTGTAAATGAAGATGAAAA
Organism: Candidatus Bathyarchaeota archaeon; assembly: GCA_965602795.1. Classification (GTDB taxonomy): domain Archaea; phylum Thermoproteota; class Bathyarchaeia; order Bathyarchaeales; family Bathyarchaeaceae; genus Bathyarchaeum. Next base: position 2,558 of record CBFCZR010000075.1, read on the forward strand.
CTTCTTGAATCAGTTTACGATGTGTCTCGGAGCAAAAAATTATGGCAAAACTTAAAGTTTTGAAAAAAGAAGAAAACGATCTTATTGTAAAGGTGCCTGGACGAAAGGAACCAGTTAGAATCGAGGATACATTCGCCGAAATGTTTCCCATGTGGGCAGGCAGAGTGTTGATAACAGCCGCTAACGAGAAATGGGCTTTAATCGCAGCAAGAACCGCAGCTGGCTTTGCATCATCAATTATTATGTCACCAGCCGAAGCAGCAGTAGAAACTCTCGTATCCCCCAAAGAAACTCCAGACGGACGCCCAGGAGCCATAATCCAAATCTACCACAGCTCAAGAGGTGCACTCAAGCACCAGATGAGCCTAAGAATCGGACAATGCATCATGACATGCCCAACAACAGCAGTCTTCGACGGCTTACCCAAAGCCAAACGCAAAGTGAAGATAGGAAGAAGTCTGCGCCTATTCGGAGACGGGTTCCAAAAGAAAGCCAAGGTTGGAGAAAGAAAAATGTGGAGCATCCCAGTTATGGAAGGCAAATTCTTGGTTGAAAACGCCTTCGGCATAATGAAGGCTGTTGCCAGCGGAAACATGCTAATCTTAGCAAAAGACGAAAAGACTGCACTTAAAGCGGCAGAAGATGCCAAAGAAGCGATCAGCCAGAATGTTAGAGGGGCAATTATGCCATTTCCAGGTGGTCTCTGCAGGGCAGGATCAAAGGTAGGATCGCTAAATTATAAGCTTCCAGCATCCACCAATCATCAATACTGTCCCACACTCAGGAAGCTGGTGCCAGACTCTAAACTTCCAGATAATGTTGGATGCGTCTACGAGATAGTGATTAATGGCTTGAACCAGAAAACTGTGAAAAAGGCCATGTGTGTAGGAATGATGGCTGCAGTGAAGGCTCCAGGCGTTGTGAAGATTACGGCTGGAAATTACGGCGGCAAACTTGGTCCTTACAAAGCCGTCCTGAAAGAAGTGCTAGGTCTGGAGTAGCCCGCCTTTTTTTGCGGCTAATCCACCAATTTTATGTATTCTTTGCCTCCGCCTTCAGCAGAACCTACCAGAACACGGTAATGTTCTCTGTTACTTCCCTCTTCTGTGACACGTTCAAGTTTGCCCTTGGCTTGGATGGTTTCGCCGTTTTCAGCTAGACTGTCATATAGACTCTCGTAAGCAACTAGCTCAGTGACCTTGCCAAGCTGAGGACCTTCCAGAACCTCCACGTCTTCAAGTTTATAGACTGAGGGAAGAAAAAGGCAGTCAGTGTTATCGCGAACAACAGCTCGGATGGTTACTTGACCACATGGGTGATATGTTACTTCGCCGTATTCTACGGTAACATCGCTTTGAAGCTTAACCGGATGGATAGAAACCCAAGTGTCCTCAAAAACTCCTAGATTCCACTTCCGTTCATAAATCTTCAACGCATCTGCAGGTGAAAGCGGATACTGCGCAGCTTTCCGGATGCCCCACTCTTTGAGAGCCTTATCTTCCAGACGTTTCATAGGCATCTCAGAATCGCGATTTTCGCTCAAGGCCTTGTGCAGAAGCCAGCTATTCTCTATTCCACATACTGTTACGTCAAGGTCCGAAAATTTGGGCTGATGAATGTCGAGAAGAAGTGAACCGGTTACTCCAAAAAACTCCGCGGGAACACCGCTTGTTTCCTCCAAAAACCTTACGAATCTAACCAGTTTCTGCTGTAAAGGGTCCAGTTGCTGGGCTTGCCTAAGTTGAGCCAATTTCTCTTCTGGCTTGAAATGGTCCTTTATGTTCCGGTGGGGAACCGCGGTTATGGTGATGTTGTCCACGGGAGAATGGAACAGGTAATGGGGATAGTTAGTTTCTAGATAGTTGAAGGTTTCCAGCAGATTCGGAATCGTGTATTTCTGCAATATTCTGCTGAACCTTTTTTGGTCATGCCCCCAGATGCCGGAGTCTGAGGGAACATACTTGATGTAGGAGATGACCCGTTCGGGCGGATGCAAAGGACCAACTACACAAAAAAAGAAACCTTCACTGGTTTGAAGGAAATCACGGTCCCTGAAACCTCGCATAAGCTCAAAAGTCCCGAAAAGACACTATTATACTTAACCGACAGATTCGCTTCTTTACACATAAGCAAAATATGTTATTGCTATGGCTATCGCGTCGTAAAGTCCATGCATCCAAGCTGAAGCGGTGGTGTTTCCGTCTGTTTTCTGCCAGATATAACCTAGAAACAGGCTGACAACGGTTACCGGAAGTATGGACCGCAGAGAATTGAGTCCATGTAAGAGTCCAAATAATAGAGAGGCAATCACTAGACCTGCTGTCTTTCCAAACGAGTTTTCGAATCCCCGTTGAACAAAGCCTCTGAAAGCTAATTCTTCGGCTGGTCCAACTATTGCTATTGAGATGCCAATCAGGGCAATCAATTGTAACGAGTCTCTGGGCAGCAAAGCCTCCGTAAGAAGTTCCGCTTGTGGGTCTGGACCAAGAACAGTCTCTTGAACTAGGGAAATGCCTCCGGCTAAAAGGAGAAGGAGCACTGCAGCAACGGATACAATCGCTATTATTTTGAGGCTTGGCTTTTTCAAACCGAGATTTCTTAAACTTGCGCCGTCATATTTTGCAAACAGAAGTGTGATTGCGAGGATTATGCCTTCGGTGATTGGGAGAGATAGGAGAGCAAGTGGAAAACTTAATTCCTGAAAGTCGAGGCCTAATCCAAGTACTATAAATGCTACTATTGTGCTTCCTACAAGAAGTCCAGCAGCCAATGTGAGGTAACAAAGGAATGCTATTTTTGCTTTCCAGTCGGATTGATTCTCCATGATGGTTTCCTTCCAGATTGAACTTGAATAACGGTTGTGGTTGCCTATTAACACTTGCTTCTTGTCTATTCTAGTAATAACCTTGATGGGCATAATAAAAGAAGGCGCGTCTTTAGTTTCACAGTCAACACGGAAGCGTTTTTATGAATGTTTGTTCATTTTCTTGGTGTCAAAATAGGTTTTTCTTCAATCGTGGGAAAAGGTTTATATATAAAAATGTAATATTTTGAGGCTATCTTGAAAAGGTGTATGGCATGGGAGCTGCAGAAAGAGAAGATATTTTGGCAAACGTAGACGAAGTTGCCGCTGAACTGCGGGCACTACTTGAAAAAGCTGTAGAGAAAAACCTGACAAAAGATATGCTCTTTTCGGGAGGCATAGACACAAGCATCCTAGCAACCATCCTAGCTAAACATGTTCGCATCAGAGGCTTCACTTGTGCATTCAAACAAGCTAACGCGTTGGACCTGAAATACGCTAAGCTGATGGCTAAGCAACTGAACATTGAACATTACATTAACCCATTCGACGAAGACCAAGTGTTTGAAGCGATTCCAGATGTTGTCAGAGTTTTGGAGTGCTTTGATCCCATGGAGGTCCGCAACAGCATAACAATCACGATTGGGCTGAAGTTTGCTAAATCTTATGGCTCAACCAAGCTGATTACTGGAGACGGGGCAGATGAACTCTTCGCAGGTTATCACATGTATTACCGGTACGTGGGAGACAAAGAGAAGTTAAGCGAGAAGTTGAAGAAAATGTGGGACATAATGGCGTTTTCCGCTGGTGCTCTGGGCAAACATTTTGGCATTGAAGTGAAACAGCCCTTCCTAGACCCTGAAGTTCAGAAGTTCGCCATGAGCATGGACCCAAGATATAACGTGCAGGAGGAGCGGGGGGAAGTTTGGGGCAAATGGATTCTCCGCAAAGCCTACGAGGATGTGCTTCCGCCGGAGGTCAGGTGGAGAGACAAGAATCCTATCGAGGTCGGTTCCGGCACCACAATTCTTCCCAAATTCATGGCTAAGAAGATTTCTGATTCAGAATTTGCTGCTAAAAAGAAGAAAATTAAGGAAACAGACAACGTCACTATCCGAGATAAGGAGCAGTTGGTTTACTATGAGGCCTACAGAGACGTTGTAGGTGTACCTCACGCCGAAGACCCGGATGCAAGAACGTGTCCACAATGCAACTCTAATGTTCCAGAAAACGCCACCGTATGCAAAACGTGCGGAGCCTACCCCATCACAGCGAACGGAACTTCAGTAACCTCTGAAACAACTTACGTCGACAACTAAATCTGTGGCCACATCTTTTTTGTGAGCCACTACTTTGTGGTCTAATCTACCACCTCTTTTTCAGTTAGCTTCATTTCAGGAAATGTTTAAAGGCGATAATAGACTGCAAAGTTGCTAACCTAAATTCGAGGATGAACGGTTTGGCAACTAAAGATTGGATTCCCAGAGACGGCGAAACCCTCCTCACCAAAGAGGGCTTCATCTTCTACGTTTTTGGATACGAGCACCCAGAAAATCGAGTTTTCGCCTTCCTAAAATACATTCCTTCCAGCTTGGCGCATCATTTCCCTATACGGTTCCTTAAGCAGAAGTGGAAACATGGAGAGTTGGAGCTCTCCAGACCCCAAAAACTGTACACTGCCCAGAATTATCAGAAGTTTGTGGAAACTCTTCGAAGCAATTTTCCTCATTATCTTTATTGCTGTCCCTTCAGGGGTAAAGAGGTTTTAAGCGTTCCATTAGACAAAATACAACGTGTCTATTTGCCGGGCGAGTGCCTGCAGGCGATATTCAAAAATGAAAAGAAGGATGCTTTACAGAGAGAGACTGTGGAGCTGGTTTCTCTTCTCTCCAAAGAATCGGGGGTTCCGGTCCAAGATTTTGGTATCCACGGTTCTGTGGGTTTGAATATGCATTCTGAGTATTCTGACATTGACCTTGTGGTTTATGGTTCCCAGAACTTCAAGAAGTTGGAAGCTGCGGTTAACAGGCTTGCTGATGAGGAGGTGTTCTCGTATGTTTGCACAAAGAAACTTGATCACGCAAGAAAGCACAGGGGACGCTATAACGATAGACGTTTCGTATATAATGCTGTGAGAAAATATGACGAAGTAGATGTCCAGCACGGAAAAATGAAGTACACGCCAGTTAAGAATGTTAGTTTTAGCTGCATGGTTGTGGATGACAGCGAAAACATGTTCAGACCAGCAATCTATCTAATTAGAGACTATCAGCTGGACGATTCGGCGTCAGAGCTGCCAGCGGAACAGGTTCCTGCAAGGGTGTTATCTATGATTGGGTATTACAGGAACGTGGCTCGAAAGGGAGACAGGGTCAAGGTTTCGGGGACGCTGGAGCGGGTGGAAAATGTTGAAACTGGCGAGGTTAGTTATCATGTTGTTGTGGGCACGGCTACGCGCGAGAAAGAGTATATTGAGCCTGTTTGATTTGGTTGACAGCCAGCACACTGCAAAAACAGAAAAAAGACTGTTTTCAACAATGTACCTCTATTAGGAGCCTAATATGATTGTTGAGTTGTGAGGTGTTTGGTTGTTGAAGCTTAGAGACCGTGACGCCATAGTCACAGAGGATGGCATAATTTTCAGGGTTTACGGTTGCATTCATCCTTCAGGCGCTTATGTTTGTGACCCCGAGTATGTGTCGCCAATTGTCTTCAGGTCCACTAATCCGAGGGCAAGAAGAGGAGAAAAAAAGCCGCTCTACTACAAGTTTTTTGCGGACGAGGGAATGAAGCTTATCGTAAACAGTTTTCCTCAGTACACAGTTTTTTATGAGCCGCTGCAGAAGCGTCTGGTGGG
>CBFCZR010000076.1:0-8135 GCA_965602795.1 Candidatus Bathyarchaeota archaeon
TTGCCTCAGCGAATCTTTTGGGTAGAATAGAGCTTGAACAATCTGCTTACAGTCTAGGCAGAACAATGTATGAGCCTGAACAGTTTCCGGGTTTAATCTACAGAATGGATGATCCCAAAGTTGTTATTCTTCTCTTCGCCAGCGGAAAACTTGTTTGCACCGGAGCCACCAAAGAAGAAGATGTTCACAAAGCAATCGCCAAACTTCATGAGAAACTCGAGGAAGAAGACTTGATATACTACGAGTAAACGATGCATGTATTCGCGAAGAGTTCAAGGGCTTACTTTTGTTGGCGTTGTTTTTATGATTCACGCACTCGTTAATTTTTAATCCCAAACCCAAATAGCTGTTATATGTCTGTCTTTTGTTATATCGTGTGGGGGATCTGCTTAGCTTGCGTTGCTCAAATTGTGGGATATGCTGTGAAGAAACGATGATGGAGCTTTCAAGCGAGGACATCGAAAGGTTAGAGAGGATGGGCTATAGATTAGAAGAATTTTCAGTTACAGATAATGGTGTGGCTAGTCTCAGAAACGTTGACGGATGTTGCATTTTCTATAACCGCGCTGATAAAAAATGCCAAATATATGAGAAGAGACCCATGGGCTGTCGCCTCTATCCTGTTGTGTATCTGGCAAGCGAAGGCGCAATTGTTGATGAATTATGCCCAATGGGACATACAATTTCAGAAAGAGAATTGAGAACAAAAGGGAAAATCCTTGAAAAACTCTTGAAAAAGATAGACAACAAAAGCAAGCATTGACCAAAAAATTATACTGCTAGCATCAGGATGCACAAAAGATTTTTACTCTGGCCAACCCAAAAAGGATTGCTATGAGGGCTATAGACACAAAGATTCTCGAAGAGCTAGAGATGCTTTATGGGGACAAAGACTGTTTCGCTTCCATTCAAAATTGGTTTGGAACTGCGGAAACTTACTGGGCTAATCTGGAACGACTCTTCATGGTTGCAGATTATGCAAAAAAACACAAGCCCTCAGCAGCTGAAGAAATTACCACGTACAGTAAACGAATTGTTGAATTATTTCATCAAACTAAGAATTATGCGAGTAGATGGAATTCTAAATACAAAGAAAAACGCAGACTTTCCACGGAGGATTACACCAAAGCTACAGACGAAAGTTGGGATACACTTGAAAAGTGGACAGTTACCCAAGAAAAACTACGACAGGAAATCTTGGACCTAATTAATGCTTTGTACTCTGTTGTCTCCAAACCGTGAATTGCACTAGAAAATCTAAATGCAGAGTGGGTTTGGCGAGACACAATTGAATTCAATCTTTGAGGTTATTGTTCCCTTCTAATCGCAACGGGTTTCGTGTGCTCAAAATGATTTTTCACATTCAACTTGCAGATGCGCAAGTTTATAAGTTACTGTGAGCTTGCCATTTATGAATTAGTGAGTTGAAGAAACTAGTTTTGTCATAGAACCGGAGGTGCAAAATGAATGTCTTATGGAAGACCAAGAGAAATGCACAATGCAGTCTGCGCTGAATGTGGAAAAGAATGCCAAGTACCATTCAAACCTGACCCAAGCAGACCTGTATACTGCAGAGATTGTTACGCTAAAAAGCGACCCGCAAGAAGTAGATATTAAGCTTAACAAGCTATTTACTATTCCCAAAAAGTGACTTTTTTTTACACTTTTCTTTTTTTAAGCTGAGCGTCAGCAGATAATCTTTTCACCTGAATATACGTGTATGTTTGGAAATGTAAATTTTTTACTCAATAAAAAAGATGAAATGTGCGGCTGAATGACTTTGTTTACCGTTAATTTAGTGGATTTTGAACCAAAGCAATTATTGGAAGGTCTAGGTGTGTCGAATCCTAAAATCATAGATGATGTGAAAGAAAAAATGTGGATAAATTACGTAAAAAAATTGAATAGCTGCTAATTAGCAATTCTTCTTTTTAGATGTTCAAAATATGCGCCTAGATAACTGAAGAAATCTTTTACGGATTATCTAGCTGAAACTTCTAAATGTAGTATAGATGTTGTTTAGTCTTCTTTATCTGACCCAGAAAAGAACCCGCAAAATATTCTAACCAGTATTGTTCCGGTTCATCTAATTTAGCCTCTTCAATAGTAACCGCTTTTTCCATAGAAATGGCTCCTGCTTTCTCAAATTTTCGAACAATTCTTTGTTTCATTTTATATTGAACTCCAGACATAGACATATTTAACCTGCCTCCTGCTTTCGCTATAGTTTTTTCTAACAGAATCTTCAAAATAAATCGACAAAAATTTAGTCTGTCAAAATTTACTGAGGATTCAACATATTACTAATGTACACCGTTGTATATATGGAGCGCGTTTTAGTCTTAGACTGTTTCTATAAAAAAGGGGAATTTCCCAACATCAGGGGGATAAATGATTACAAATGCCTGAATTCATTTTGACTCTAGGCTTCTGCTAATCCTCTTCTTCGTCTTCATCCCAATCTTGCCAATCGTCATCTTCTTCAAACACCAAAATAGTTCACCTCTTCTATTGGACACTACTACAGCTACAATATTTGGATTTAGCTGGAAAAACAAGCCCTTTTTGCTCTTTAAAACTCCAAACAGGGATCTTTTCAAGCTATTTCTAGGTTTATAAACGAATTGTGCCCTAGCCATTTACAGCACATAAATTTCTATCCCCCTATTTTTCGAGTTTACATTGGTACATTTCATATATACAAAGGTTAATTAGGAGGCCTGATGTAACAGCTAAGAAGCGGTTAACTGCTTTTTAAAGAAGGTAGGACGGTTATAGACGTTTTTACTCTTTTTTCAAGGCAATTATGGCTGAAAAAGTTAAACGAGGTGATAGAATGTCACACGGTAGCATGAGCAAACCAGTTGAAGTCGGCAAGGAATACGAAGCTGAAATCGAGGACATAAGCAGAAAAGGCGACGGCATCGCAAAGATTCAAGGATTCATCATATTTGTGCCGAACACTAAGCGAGGAGAACAAGCGAAATTCAAGGTAACAAGAGTTGGACCTAGATTCGCAATTGGTGAGTTAGTACAAGCATAATCGGAAGTGTCCGAAACTAGATTCAATGTAGCTATAGAGAAACTCTAAACAAAGGAGGTGTATTGCATGTCAAAAAACCCAAACATAGTTTATATTGGAAGGAAACCAGTCATGAGCTACGTTTTAGCAGTGATCACAAGTTTCAATTCCTCTGATACCAAAGAAGTAACGTTGAAGGCAAGGGGACGATCCATGACAACGTGCGTTGATGTTGCTGAAGTTGTCAAGCGCCGATTCATGAAAGACCTGAATGCAAGTAAGATAACAATTGGAACCGAAGAACTACAGCAAGAAGAAGGCGGAACAAGAAACGTTTCAACAATGGAAATAATGCTAACACGAGACTGATAAACCGGCAGATGCAACCTTCTTTCGACAGATTTCCGATGAAAATGGAGCTGACGGTTGTCCCCTTATATTTTAGGAAATTCTGTAAACCGCCAAAATATGACTTTGTCGTATTGTTTGCTTTCCTCTGTTTTTTTAAGGTAATCAATGAAGTCTCCCTCTACAATTCGTTTCTGCTGTCTTCGAGGTTTTTCAGTTCATCGAATATCTATCCAAGAAATCGCTGAATCCTTTGCCCACCCCGTATCTTTTCTGGTAAAAAATGAGGAACGCTCGGAAAGCAGGGATGTAAACTTTTTGTGTGGCTTTGCTCTTTAATCTAAAATCTTCCTACATTTACGTTTTAAATATACTTTTATAACGAATTTGAGCATTAAATAATCAATATTGTGTCGCATCTATAGATCTTTTTATGTTCGACTTAGATAAAATTAAATACTTGTGGAACCAACAAATTTCAGGGGATTAGGCTGTATGAATGAAGCGTTGAAGTCTTTTGTGGTTGTATCAGCGCTTTTGGTTTCTGCTGTCCTCGTTTTGTTCATCAGCTGCAGCTATCCTTTGCCATATGCTAACCCAATTGTCTATTCACTATTCGTTGTTGCCGCCATCTACACGATAAAATATCTTTTGGACAGATGGGTGGCATCAAAGATTTTTGCTAAGAAAGCACAGTTTTCTTTCCGCAGGGTTATAGACATCATTTCTGCCCTCATCGTTTTTCTTGCAATCTTGATGATATGGATCGAAGACCCAACCACACTTATTGTGTCCACAGGAATTTTAGGTGCAGGAATTGCGATAGCCTTGCAGGACTTGTTCCGTAATCTTGCAGGTGGAATATTGGCTATGGTCACCAACATTTACCGGATTGGAGACCGAATCGAAGTTAACGGCAAATACGGGGACGTACTCGGTGTTGGTTTGTTTAACACAACCCTGCTGGAGATTAAAGAGTGGATAAATGGTGACCAAGCCACTGGGCGAATATGTGTTATTCCAAACAGCGTAGTGCTTAGCGGGACTATACATAACTACACCAAGGAGTTCAACTTCATCTGGGACGAGATTACTGTTCCAATAACCTATGAAAGCGATTGGCACCAAGCATACGACAAGATATCAGCAATCATCCAAAGAGAGACTCAAAAGACTGCGGAAGAGGCAGACGAGGCATTAAAACAGCTGGGAAACAGATACTACTTAACCCGAAGACAGGCAGAACCCTCCATCTTTGTAACCATCACTGACAACTGGATAGAATTCAACATCAGATACGTTACTGACGTGGCGACAAGGCGAGCAGTAGCCACGCGTCTAAGCCGTCTTATCATAGAAGAAATTCAGAAATCAAAGAACATTCACGTAGCGTCAGCAACGCTCACAGTTTCTGGAGGCTTAGACCTGAAGGAGAAACGCAAATAAATCTGTTAACAGGTGATGGGAGAAGAACCTGTCTTATGCCTCGGTAATCGTTAAGTTTTGTTCCCAGATGATCGGTGCGAATGTCATAATTGGGGTGTAATCGGTGTTGCCTTCTTCGTCAACGTTCAGGGTAAACCAGGTCACGTTGACTTCAACAAGGTATTCTCCGGGCGTAAGCTTAGCGATTGGCGCCAACACAAGGGGGTTGGTTATGGCCTGTGTAACCATTACTCCTTCGCCTGGATCGGTGATGTTGACTTGAAAGCGGAATATTGGAGGGTAGCATTCAAGCCAGCCAAATGATTCAACGTTTATGGTGTAGCCGCCTGTTGATAGGTCTCCGCGGGAGAGGATGATGCTTATGAAGTCCTGGTCTGTGGCTTGTGTGGTTTCGTGTTCTTGCAGCATCTTCCAGTAGTCGTTGGCGATTGGGTAGTCGTCAGACAGATTTCTTGGGTCTTGGCTGGTTGCTATGATGTGGATGCCTTCATCGAATAAGCCGACTCCGCCGTAGTTATCGTATACGTAATCTGGGGCGTCTGTGTCTTTTGAATCAGAAGGGGGCGATTCAACAGTTACGTTGTCGCTTCCCGACACAGGTGGCGCCTCAACAATCACTTGCAGGTTGGTGCCGTTCTGTAGGTTTCCGATGTTGATGCTCCAATTTTTTGTTTCGCCTTTGTGGATGGTTGGGTCATCTTGGCTTCCGTCTGACCATGAATAGTGTGTATCATTCAAAGTAACCCCTTCCAGAACTTCGGACTCGCCTTCGCTGAGGGTAACATTGAATGAAACCTGCCCGTCTGTTGAAGCCTTCAGGCTGTTTATTTCTAGTTGGCTCTCTGGAACGTGAGATAGTGAAGGCGAAAGAACATGAACAGCCACTATTATCAAAGCTACAATTACGATTATAGAAAACGCTGCAACCCATAGTGGATGCTTCATCCTACCCACACACTACATATTTAGTACAACATGAGGCTATAAAGGTCTATACATCAGAACGCAATGTTCGCATTTTAGTACAGTAGCTAGTCGTTATCCAGAGGAGAAGCAAAAATTTGACCAATAAATCCATCCAGTCTCATTGTTAGGCAGTTTTTGTTATTAGAAAAATGTTAATAGTTGTTCTGATCAGAAATTGTTTCATGAAAATCAAAAAGAATCCTTACACTGCGCTGTTTCCGTGTCCGGTTGTTCTGGTGACATGCGTAGATTCCGATGGAAAGCCTAACATAATCACTTTGGCGTGGGCTGGAACCGTATGCTCCGAACCGCCCATGATAGGGCTGGGTATCAGACCGTCACGATACTCTCACGGATTGATAGAAAACAGCAGAGAATTTGTCGTGAACATCCCAACAACAAAAATTCTGAAAGAAACAGATTACTGCGGAGTAACCTCAGGAAGAGACACTGACAAGTTCTCCGAAACCAAACTGACCCCAGAGCAGGCAGACAAAGTAGAAGCTCCACTAATCCGCGAATGCCCAGTGAACATAGAATGCATACTCAAAAGCATTGTTCCGTTGGGCGCCCACGACCTGTTCCTCGGAGAAATCATCCAAGTCCACATCGACAAAGACATTCTAGACGAGGAAGGAAGCATCGACTTCAAAAAAGCAGCCCCATTTGTCTATAACGTAGGCGAATACTGGAATCTAAACAAGAAAATTGGAACATACGGATACTCAAAACGGTCATAAGTTTGGTTGACTGCACAAGAATCTGCGCAACTATTAGTTTATAACTGTCTTTTTCTATTAGTCGTCACGGAGGATTATGTGTGAGTTATGAGATGTGGGCTGAGAAGTATCGCCCCAAGTCCCTAAACAAGATTATCAACCAGAAAGAAATCGTGGACCGCCTGCAAAGCTTCGTCAAAGCACAAAACGTTCCCCACTGCATCTTTGCTGGTCCACCCGGAACCGGAAAAACCACAGCAGCCCTCTGCTTAGCCAGAGACCTGTACGGAAAAAGCTACAGGGAGCACCTGATGGAACTGAACGCCAGCGACGAAAGAGGAATAAAAATCGTCCGAGAAAACGTGAAAACCTTTGCCAGAACCAGATCCATCGGAGAAATCCCATTCAAGATACTGATTCTCGACGAGGCGGACAACATGACCTCTGACGCCCAGCAGGCACTCCGGAGAACCATGGAACGATTCACCGAAACCTGCCGATTCATCATGATAGCCAACTACAGCGGAAAAATCATAGAACCACTACAGTCCAGATGCGCACCCTTCAGATTCAGTTACATGTCAAAGGACGACCAAAACCGCTACCTACGCAACATCATCGAAGAAGAAAACATCAACATTCTAGACGAGGGATACGACGCCATCTTCGAAGTAGCCGGAGGCGATCTGCGAAGAGCCACCAACACGCTGCAAGCCGCATCCTCTATGGGCAAAGTAATCGACACAGAAACCGTCTACTCAGTTATTGGAAGAGCCAACCCAGAAGACGTCAACAAAATGATAAAAACGGCCATGAAAGGCGACTTTCTGGAAGCCAGAAAACAGCTCAGAGAAATGATTATGAAGTATGGGGTGGCTGGAAGCGACATTATCAAGCAAATCCACACAGAAATCTTCCGCTCCATGCTACCCGACTCGTGGAAGGTGACACTCAGCGAAGCCATAGGAGAAATAGACTTCCGGCTGGTTCAAGGCGCCGACGTGGAGGTTCAGCTGAGCGCCCTCCTCGCCAGATTAACAGAAGTCGGTCAAGAGCTAAAAAGAGGCGGTTAACCGTTTGTCCACCTACTGGACCCAGAAACACAAGCCCCAAGCTCTAAACGAGATAGTTGGCAACAAGAAGGCGAAACAGCAATTTCTCACTTGGCTTAAGTCGTGGGATGAAGGGATTCCCAAGAAGAGAGCCGTCCTTTTGCATGGTCCACCGGGCATCGGCAAGACAGTAACTGTTGAGGCTTCAGCCAAAGAATTGAAGATGGAGCTGGTTGAAAAGAACGCCAGTGACTACAGAACAGCAGATGCCATAAAACGTTTTGCAGGTCTAGCTTCGCAGTACGCCACACTGTTTGGTGCGAAACGGCTGATTCTGCTAGATGAGATGGATGGCGTCTCTGGAAGAGAAGACAGAGGCGGAGTCAGAGCGCTCATAAAGGTTCTGAAAGACACACGAAGCCCGGTTGTTCTCACCGCCAACGACGCCTATAACCCCCGCTTCAAAAGCATCCGCAAGTATTGCCTAGTTATCCCCTTCAAGAAGCCTACAGTCAGAGAGGTGGTGTCACATCTGAAACGAATATGCGCAAAAGAGGGAATCGAGGCTGACGAAGAGGCTTT
>CBFCZR010000077.1:0-7918 GCA_965602795.1 Candidatus Bathyarchaeota archaeon
GGCTCGTAGCACGGCTAAACCTGCTGTGAATATGAAGATCAGCAACAACCCTCAAGCCTTACACCCAACTAATGTTTCCACTATTATGTTCTACTTGCATCTAAATTAGATTGCTTGTGGTCTGTAAAAAGAAAGAGGGCGCCTTGAGTTAAGGCTGTTTTTGTTGTCTTTAGTGTTGTGGTTTTTGTGCGGAGGATGGTTTCATTTTCTTTAGTGTCTTCTCGAAGTCTTTCATGGCGATTTTCAGGCCTTTCAGGTTTGCTTTCGCCTTCTCCAGTGTCTTGCTTTTGGTTATGTGATCTTTGATTACCAGCATCGCCGTTGTATTGGCTAACGCAGCCAAGTCCGCTCCAGTGTATCCATCCGTCTTCTCCGCCAGCACGTCTATCTTAACATCGTCGGCTAGCGGTTTTTTCTCCAAATGAATTTTCAGTATAGCCTTTCGCGCATCCAAGTCCGGAACTGGCACCTCCAACAGCCTATCGAACCTTCCAGGACGCAGCAGAGCAGGGTCAACAATGTCTAACCTGTTTGTGGCTCCAATCACCACAACCTCCTTCAGCTCTTCCAGTCCGTCCAGCTCGGTTAGGATTTGGCTTATCACCCTCTCTGTTACTTGTGAGCTGCCTAACCCTGTTCCCCTGACAGGAGTTATGGAATCCAGCTCATCAAAGAATATTATTGTGGGCGCTGCCTGCCTCGCCTTCCTGAACACTTCCCTCACTGCTCTCTCGGATTCTCCGACCCACTTGCTCAACACTTCGGGGCCTTTGATGCTGATGAAGTTCGCTTCGCTCTCGTTAGCCACCGCCTTTGCCAGCATGGTTTTTCCTGTTCCCGGAGGACCATACAATAGTACGCCTTTCGGCGGAGCAGTGTTCATGTAATCAAAGATTTCTGGATACTTCAGCGGCCACTCTATAGCCTCCTGCAGTTCCTCCTTCACCTCTGCCAAGCCGCCAATGTCGGTCCATTTGACGTTGGGAACCTCAACCAGCACTTCCCGCATGGCTGATGGTTCAATCTCCCTCAGCGACTCCTCGAAATCGTTCATGTTAACTATTATCTTGTTCAGTATCTCCGCTGGCACGCTGTCGGCTTCAAAATCGATTTCAGGCAATATTTTCCTGAGCGCATGAAGAGCAGCCTCCTTAGTTAACGCCTCCAAGTCGGCGCCAACAAAACCGTGAGTAACACTGGCTAAACGCTTCAAGTCCACATCCTCATCCAGCGGCATTCCACGAGTGTGAATCTGCAAAATCTGGAGACGACCATCCTTGTTGGGCACGCCAATCTCGATTTCACGGTCGAAACGTCCAGGTCTACGCAAGGCAGGGTCCAAAGCGTTCGGTCTGTTAGTTGCTCCAATAACCACAACCTTTCCACGAGACTGGAGACCGTCCATTAGCGCTAACAGCTGGGAAACAACCCGCTTTTCCACTTCGCCTGTGACTTCCTCTCTTTTCGGCGCAATCGAATCCAACTCGTCGATGAAGATGATGCTGGGCGCATTCTCCTGTGCCTGATCAAAAATCTCTCTGAGCCGTCCCTCGCTTTCGCCATAGAACTTGCTCATTATCTCTGGTCCGCTTATGCTCGCGAAATTGGAGTTTGTCTCGCTGGCTACAGCCTTAGCCAACAACGTTTTGCCTGTTCCGGGTGGTCCATGAAGAAGCACGCCCTTCGGCGCCTCTACACCTAACCGTTCAAACAGCTCTGGATACCGCAGAGGAAGCTCAATCATCTCCCTGACCTTACGAATCTCCTCATTTAACCCTCCAATATCCTCGTAGGTTACTCGGGGCACCTCCATAGCCAAAGCCTTAGCTGGCTTATCGCTCAGAACAACCTGCGTGGAGGGAACCACCATCACAGCAGCTGCTGGCGGCTGAAATCCGGTTACCATCAAGTTTATTCTGCGGCCCATGATTCCAAGACGTATGACGTCGCCTCTGGAGATAACGCGGTTCTCCAGAATCTGCTTCAGATACTCCTCTCCGCCAGTTATTCGCAGCGGTTCTGTGGGGGCAATGGTTATCTTTTTCGCTTTTTTTGCTTCAACCTTTTTCACGTCAACTTTTTCGTCTATACCTGCGCCAGCGTTGTTTCTGGTGTAGCCGTCGATGCGAATCAAGCTTTTACCATAATCTTCTTGGTATCCGGGCCAGTATATGGCCACGGTTTTTTTCTTTCCATGAATTTCAACAACATCTCCGGCTGAAAGCCCAATTTCGGAGCTGACCTTTGGGTCTATTCTGGCTATTCCTCGCCCGACGTCGCGGGATTGGGCTTCAGCTACTCTAAGAGAAATTTGAGACATAACATAATCACCTCTTAATTATTACTCAAACAAATCTATTACAGTTTTCTCTCATCATCACATATAAATATTACCAATTTCCCATATTTGTTTGCCCTTAAAAAAAGCCGCGTTTTATGCGTAATAAACATTTTAAAGAATTAATTCAACAGTTACAGGTTAATTTATTGTTTTATTCCTGGCGCCATGTTTCCCGCTCTCCGCTCTCTCCACGTATAAAATTTGACTTGCAGTTAGCTTAGGACCTTTGTTGGGTTTTCGATATAGTTGTTTCCGTTGCCGTTGTGGACTGTTTTTGTCCATGTGTGATGTTTTTTTCCCGTGATTCTGGAGAAGCACAGGTCGATTAATGCTTTTGTGCAGATCAGTATGTTAAGCATGAACGTAAAAAACAGTAATGGAATCAGCCAGCATATCCTGTTTCTTCCATCCAGATAGGCGCCTATGCCCACCTCGAAGAAGGGCGCAAAATTTCCCACCGAACTATAGAACGAAATAGGCACAACCATCCACAGAAACTTCATCCAATCCAAAGGCTGAAACAGAAACAAGGTTGCGCCCAGAATCCACGCTAACATCGCGAATATGGGAACAAAATAGATGTTGAGAAGCAGAAATCCGTCAACCTTCTCTCGTAAACGTAGATTCTTGCTCCTTATAACCGGCCATACGTGCCTGAAGGCGCATTGCATGTGCCCTTTTGCCCATCTGGAACGTTGCTTCCAGTATGAGCGCCAATCTTTAACTGCTTCCTCGTAGCAGTCTGCTTCGTTAATGTATTTGACTTTGTAGCCTGCAAGGTAAATTCTGAAGGTTAGGTCTGTGTCTTCGGTTAGTATGTTGGGGTCCCAGCCTCCAAGCTGTTCTATTAGGCTTCTTCTGAATCCTCCTACGGTTCCGCCGAATTGGCTGATGAGTCCCAGCTCGTTTCGGGCGAACTGGTCTACTCTGTAGCCTCCTGTTCTTTCTAGGGCAACAAGTCTGGTAACTAGGCTGTCCGGCTCGTTTAGAACTGTGACTCTTCCCTGTACGGCTCCCACTTTGGGGTCTGTGAAGTATGCTGTTAGCTTCTCGATGATGTCCCGTTGGGGATAGTAGTCAGCGTCGAAACAGTAGATTATCTTTCCAGAAACATGCTTTAATCCGCGGTTCAAGGCTTCTGGCTTTCCTCTCCCCCCTTCCGCTGGGTCTCGTTGAACAACGTGTATGAAGCTGTAATTTTTGGCAAACAGTTTTGCCTTCTCGCCTGTTTTGTCAGTGGATGCATCGTCTATCACTATTAACTCAAATTTTTCCCTCGGGTAAGTTAGCTCTGTCATCCTTTGGAGGATTCGTTCGATTACCTGTTCTTCGTTGTGGGCTGGAATCATAACCGAAACCGTTGGTTCATAAACCGTTTTTTTAGAGCATCGTGGAGGCAACTCTTTTTTGTGGTATAATGCGGCAAGCGTGAAAAGATAATGTCTTATAAGATAAGCTGTGATGAGGACAACCAAACCCATAAACGCCAGACTCAGAACCCTGATCAACTTTTTTCCAGCCTCTCCATTTTTATCCGGTAGGATGCAAGCGCTGACAGGCTGAGCGACCAGACAGCTACTATCCACACAAAATCGATGAGAGGTTTGGCGACTAGAATTATCATCTTGAATGTATTCGAGTTCAGAGCCAAAAAAGCGTCTTCAAATGAGAACTGGATGAAATACCACAGGATGCCTACAGTGTTTCCTCCGAAAAGCAACACAGTTTTGTGGATAAGAGGACCTTCCAGCGGGAATAAGAGAAATAAAAAAAGAATGTTAAAGAATCCGATTGCAGCTAGAGCCGGCAGGTCAAGTTGACGAATTAATTGAGACTGTAAAAAGATTATAGCCATCACTAAGACTGAGCCGACCGCTATGTGAAAGAGGTTTGGTCTCATTCTTAGATAACCAAGCCTGTCTTTCTTGCTTGCCATCAACCCCCCTCGTGCGAAGTTCAGCAGTTTTTTGTATATATGTTTTGTTGAACAGAAAAACAGTTTTCAGTTGATAACAAGTAACACTGGAAGCTACTATGGCATATTGAACGCTGAGATTTATTCCCATTCTATGGTTGCTGGTGGCTTGTGGGTTATGTCGTACACGACCCGGGTTACCTGAGGCAACTCGTTGGTTATTCTCGTGGAAATCTTCTCTAGCACATCGTAGGGAATCCTCGCGAAACCAGCGGTCATGGCTTCTTTGCTTTCAACAATCCTGACGGCAACCGTGTAACCGTAGGCTCTGGAGTCGCCCTTCACTCCTGTGCTCTTCGTCTCCGTTAGCACCGCAAAATACTGCCACAAGCTGTCTCCAAGCCCGCCTTTTTCGATTTCGTCGGTAACGATTTTGTCGGCTTTCCTCACAAGCTCAGCTTTGTCTTTTGTCACTTCGCCGATGATTCTGACTGCCAACCCTGGACCTGGGAAGGGTTGTCTGTGAACAAGTTTGTCTGGCAAGCCCATGTTCTTTGCGACCTCTCTGACCTCATCTTTGTATAGGTCTCGTAGAGGTTCAATTATTGCTTTGAAATCCATTTTTGCGGGTAAGCCTCCCACGTTGTGGTGGGTTTTTATGGTGTCCGAGTGCTTCCTGAAGCCGGACTCGATTCTGTCAGGGTAAATGGTGCCCTGTATAAGGTAATCTGCATCTATCTTCTTCGCTTCTTCCTCAAAAACCCTGATGAACTCGCTTCCAATAATTTTCCTCTTCTCCTCAGGGTCAATGACGCCCTCAAGCTTCTTCAGAAAACGCTCTTGGGCACGAACTATGACAACATTAACGCCCTGCTTCTGGAATGTTTCTTCCACAAATTCTGCTTCGCCAAAACGCATGAAGCCGTGGTCAACATAAATCGCCAAAAGCCGTTCCCCCAGCGCTTTAGCAGCTAAATATGTAGCGACGCTGGAGTCTATGCCTCCGCTTAAGCCGATTATCGCAGTTCCGTCACCCACAACTTCTTTTATTTCCTGGACTGCCTTGTCGATTAACGATTCAGGTCTCCAGTTTGGTCTGCACTTGCACACCTCAAAGATGAAGTTGCTGAGCATTTTCATGCCGTTTTCGGTGTGAACCACCTCGGGATGCCACTGAAGACCATATATCGGCTTTGTTTTGTGCCGGTAAGCTGCAACTGGACAGTTTCCTGTGAATGCCAGCATCTCGTAATCGTCAGGCAGCTCGTAAACTGTGTCTCCGTGGCTCATCCAAACCTTCTCTTTTCGTTTCAGCCCCTTGAGGACGCCAACAGGCTTGTCGATGGTGACATGTGCTATTCCATACTCCTTCTTTGACCCTGCCTTCACCTTCCCATCTGAGAAGTAGGCTATCAATTGGTGCCCATAGCATAACCCAAGGACGGGGATGTCCATGTTTAGGATGTTTGGGTCGAATTTTGGGGCATCTTTTTCGTAAACGCTCCATGGTCCACCAGACAAAATCAAGCCCTTAACATTCAGGTTCTTGTTTAGTTCTTCGATTTTTTTTGGGGTTACGTCGCAGGGCACTATCTCAGAGTACACCTTGTGCTCTCTGATTCTTCTGGCTATGAGATTGCAGTATTGTCCGCCGAAGTCCAGCACCAAAATCGCGTCGAGTTTCATGGGCTACCCCTCTATCATGCCCTAAATGCAGACGAGCATCATTTAAAGGCTTCTTTAGAAAACAAAAACGAACTGCGCTATTCTTTGTTGAAAGGGTGTGTTGTTGACTGCAATTTGTTCAAACGTTCTTTCCTTATATTAGGCTCCTAATAATACTTCATGTTGAAAAACAGTTTTTTTCAGGAAAAACCAGCATAAACAACCAACAGTTGCCTAAGGGCATCCAAAACACTTCTAAATAAACCTCTAAAAGAGAGAAAAGACGAAAATAACTCCTGAAAACGGTTGCAAATTCAAGTCGTGTTAGGCTAATCAGCATTAGTGAATCTTAACATTTATATTGACTTATGGACCTCTCACATTTAACCGGAAGTTTCTACGCAAACTTACTTGGGGACACCTAATACATGAACCAAAGCCAGAAAAGCTCCGTTATGCGTATTGTCAAAAGAATCGCAGACACAAAACTCAGCGGTGTTGCACTTCAGAAACTGGAGCAAGTCGCCACCAAGATGGGTGTAGAAGAAAATGAGTTGCTACGGCTTTACGTTGAAAGCAAGAACCGTTCTCTACTAAAAAGTTTTGCATCCACACCCTACAAAGAAAGAATACTGCTTCTGCCTCAATGCCTCCGCGCCACAGATTGCCCCGCAAAATTAGGAAAATACGGCTACGAATGCCAAGAATGCGGAAGATGCAGCATAAAAACAATTAAGCACATAGCCGAAAAGTTGGGCTACAGGGGCACCTTTATTCTACCTGGAGGAAGCTTAGCACAGAAGATTCTCCTCGAACTGAAGCCAAAAGCATCTCTGGGCGTTGCCTGCTCCAAAGAGCTTGTCCTCGGAAGCTTCCTGTGCGAAAAAATGGGAGTTATAGGTCAAGGCGTAGAATTGCTTAGAGACGGCTGCATCAACACCCTCGTGGACCTGAGAACCCTAAAAGACGCCCTATCAGTTCACCAATTTTAACTCTCTAACCAAGAGACGTGCTGCCTAACGCTTCCAGAATTTTTTTCGGCGAAAAGGGAACCAGAACAGCGGATTTGAGGTAACGTCCCAGCTTCGGAATCAGCCCCACAGCATCGGTTCCCAGCTTGCAGAGAACAACCTGCTCAAGAACACCCAAAGACTCGATTCTGATGATGTCCCGAAAGCTCCTCGACAGCTTCACAGCCCGCTCAACATCAGAAACAAGGGAACCCAAAACAATCAACCGATCAAACCTGCAGCCAACCCAACGGCTGAACAATGAAAACTGCGCCTCAGACAAGTTTGCCGCCACAGTTTTGCTTCCCTCCTCAACATTCTCAGCAACCTTGACCTCCAGCGGCATGTTATCGTACAAACAAAAAAGCTTCACCAATTTTTGGAGCGGAACATCTTTTCCGTCAGCCAACTGGGCACATAACCGCTTCTTGGAAACAGCAGCGTCACAGGTTTCAGGAGAAGACACACCCAAATCCACGTAAAGCTCATCCTTGCTTCGGTTGGGAAAAATCACTTTACCCTGCACCACAGAAAACTTCTTCAGCTCCTCCACAGAAACGGGCGCCAACCCAACTTCGCGGTCAAGCAAACTCAATGCTGCAGTTTCATCCTCGCCAGAAACCTCTAGCTGTATCCATCCCCGATTCGTTGTGCCAGCGAAACCCAACTGAACCTCAAGTCCGCTGACCAAACCTGAATACAGCTTCTCAAACGTTTCAGGGGATACTGAACCGTAAAGCTTCTCAAGCACCGTGACCGTCGACATTCAAATCGCCTATCAAAGGAACAAGCTCCTCATGGAGCCTTATAATCCGATCTATAGCAGAATGATGCTCCCCCAGCTTCCTAGAAAACTGCTCTAAAGTCCGCTCTATGGGCACCACACGGGAACCCGCAATCAGCTTGTCAGCATAAGCAACAAGCTTCTCCTCCAAAGTTGCCGGAAAATAGTCTTTTACGGGTAAACCGAGGTCTTTTGCTTCCTCA
>CBFCZR010000078.1:0-7883 GCA_965602795.1 Candidatus Bathyarchaeota archaeon
CCCCTAGACTCTTCGTAGCCTCTCTCCTCCCTCCGAAGAATCCCAAGCTTAGCCTCCTTTCCGTATCCGTAGCCGCCTACACTCAAATCGGAACACACAACCCTGTGACAGGGAATCAAAAGAGGAACAGGATTCAATGCCTCAACCTGTCCCACAGACCGTGCGCTCCCCCCAGCCACCTTGGCTACTGCACCATAAGATGTCACGTATCCAACAGGAACCAGAGAGGTGCAATTGAGAACCTTTCTTTTGTAGCTGGAAAGCTGACTCGTGGCTATCTTGAATCCATAAGATTCTCTGTCTTTTCCATTGAATATCTCCTCTAGCGCTCCCAGAACATCTGTTAGGAGCTGATTGGGTTCCTCTGCAACCTGAAAGGAAACATCATATGGTAGCCTTCTTAGTATGCGCTCTAAATCAGGTTCTCCAACAGAGAAGCATGTGGCAACAACCTGCTTGTCCTGTACCGCAGCGCCATACCAGACGCCGTTCAGTTTTGTGTAGTAAATCTGTATCATACAAGCACCCGTTCACAGTATAACTGTGCTATTGGTTGATTTTAGAATTTTTTGAGCATACCCCTCTTTCGCACATAGACATCGGTTAAGCGGAACACGAGTACGCCGAACAGAATCCAAGCTGCGCCCAAGACTAGGAGGTGCAGGAAAACGTTGCCGAAAGCCTCTGCTTGATAGTTCTCGAGCAGGAAAGTTCGCATTCCAATTAGAGCTGGTGCGGTTGGGAATAGGGCGCTTGCCTGTTGAGCCAGTGTGGGGAGCACAATTAGCGGGTAGGCTACAGGGGAGAGGATTGTCATGATGCTGTATAGGGCATCGGAGACCACCCACCCCTCCTTTAAGATTAAACCTAGAGCTGAGATTACTATGCCGAAGCCGTATAATGCGAGCATCATGAGGGCAAAGATTGCTAGAGCGGGCAGGATTCCCTCGATTTTTAGGGCTAAGCCGAAGGTGAGGTATATGACGATTAACTGGATGATTGTGCCCAATGTTTGGTGGACTGTGCTGTGTAATGCCATCCCTAATACTTGGCCTAAGCGGCTGCTGGGCGTCACGTAGATTGCCTCTAGTGTTCCGAACCATCGTTCTCTTCTTATGCTGTATCCCATTGCCCAAACTGCTGTTCCAATGAATCCCAGCAACATGTAACCGGTGAAGATGAAGGTCACCACGTCTCCTGTTCCAACCAGCTGTTCTAGGTTTGGGCTGTATCTTCCTCCCACCAAGGCAAGGCCGTAGAGAAGAAAGGGAAACAGGAAGACGAGGGGAGAAATCAGTTGGCGAATGAAGCTTACTGGGTAAGCAAACTCGATTTTCCAGTCTTTGATGTATGCTTCCCAGACGGCTTTCAGTTCAGCCTTTAGGTTGCTCCAGTTGATGCCTGTTGGGCAGTTGACTTCCCGCAACCTGTACTCTTTATCGCTTTTTTTCATTCTGTTTTTCTCCTTAGTGGTGGCTTATGGTTCCAGATTTCCTCGTTTTCTCCTCCATCCAGCTGAACAGATAGAATCCCGCCAGTAACAAAGCGGCGTCGATGATTAGGAGCGCTATAACCTCTAGGTAGACTGTTGATAGGTCGGTTCCTAGCAGCATAAGGCTTCTCACGATGACGAGGGCGTATGTGAGGGGGATAAGTTTGCCGAAGATTTGAGCCCATGTTGGCAGGCTCTCGATGGGGTAGCGTACGGGAGCAAAAATGTAGAAGATGTATCCTATGCTCTCCGAGAGGTCGTAGGATTGCTTGTACATCAGAGTGAATGCGGCCATGATGAGGGACATGCCATACAATCCCAGTATCAACAGGATAGTTATGAAAAAAACTGGGATCATTACTCCCAATGTTATGGTCATTCCGAAGAGTAGCACGGAGATGGTGAGTTGGCTGAAGGCGAAGATTGTGCTGGAGAGGCTTTCGCTTATGGCTTTTCCGATTAGCACGTAAACCTTGTTGCATGGGGCTACGAGTACGTAATCCAGTGTTCCTTGGTATGCTTCTTTTCGTATGTTTTCTCCCATGCCGTAGAGCAGAGTGTTCACGTAACTGTTGAGGATGGCGCCTATCACGATGAAGGGAACGTATTCTCCGCTACCAGTGATTTGCGCAAAATTTGTGCTCTCTAAACCTCCTACAAATGCTTGTCCTTGGAGAATGAAGGGGATGAACCAGAAAATAGGGAAAATAGCCCAGAAAACGATGATGGTTGGGTATGCCAGCAGGGTCTTTATGTTTTTTACAACTTCGTTCCAGACAACAAAAAGATTACTGCGTAAAAGAGACTGCTGATGAGAGCTTTTTAACATCTATTAACCCATATGGAGTACAGATTTCTAAATAAAAAACTAGCTGGTAACAACCTTTTTTGTTTGTGCTTGGTTTTTCCGAAAAAATATTGTTTTCAACATAGCACTGCTATTAGGCTCCTACTATGCTCTGGGATTTGGATGGCACATCATGTTCTTGCTTGGGAAAACAGGAAAAAGACTGTTTTCAACAATGTACCTCTATTAGACTACAAATATGAAGCCAGAGAGCTGGTGTTGCCTCATTTTCTGTGTCGCTGGCTCGTCTAGGCGCTATTCACCAGAAGGTAAGTTTTCCTCTTTTTGGTTATCAAATAATCCATACTATTATCAACGTTTTCAGGGCTAAAAGGGGAATGATTATGGAGACGCCGAATAGTGTGGCTGTCAGCAGCATTATTTGTAAGGCTTTTGTGATGTGTGCTGGCAATAGGTCGGTGTTGTCTCCTATTTTGTAGTGGTCTGGTTTTTCTAGCTGGATGTTTAATGCGCCAGCCATGGTTGATATGGTCCACCCCGCGTTAATGCTTGCCGTGTTGTTTCTGTCTCTCTGCAGAATTCTCCAGGATTCTCTCCAGTCTTCTCTCAGCAGTAACGCTGCTATCATCATCAGAATTGCGGTTAGTCTGGCTGGGATGTAGTTTGCTATTGTGTCCGTTTTAGCTGAGAACCAGCCGATGTTGATGTGCTCTTCATCTTTGTATCCGACCATCGAATCTAAAGTGTTGATGACCCTGAATGCAACTGCGCCCGGAACGCCGAACAAAGCGAAGTAGAAAAAGGGCGAAGTTATCCCGTCCGTGGTTCCTTCGGCTATGGTCTCAACAGCCGCAGAAATTATGTGCCCTTTAGTGAGCTCTTTTGGGCTCCGTCTTACAATAAAGGGTAACAGCTGTTTGGCTCTGTCATAATCTTCCTTCTCTACCGCATCTGCGACTGGTATGGTGTACTGTTTCATGCATTTGATGGCGAAACTGGTTTTCAGTGCAATAGCGGCTACGACAATGTAGGGTAACCAGCCTAGGAATTCGCGAACCCAAAAGAGCAAAAGATAGGCGGGAACCGCAAAAAGGGTGATGAGCAATAGGCATAGGATGACGCCGTTAATTTTTTCGATGCTTGGATTTTCGTTCTTGAGTTTTGGTTTGAGGTAATCTGTAATCTTTCCCATCCATAATGTTGGGTGAATTCTGTCTGGAAGCTCGCCGAAAACTAGGTCGATCAAAAAAGCTAAAGCAAATATCAACAAGGAATCCGAAAGAAAAGAAACATCTATGCCAAACATTTTTTCCTTCCAATCTTTCTATTAGCTGTCTCCCACAACTTTCGCAAACGCCTCCAGCAACCTTTCGTTCTCTTGTCTTGTTTTAACTGCCACCCTAATGTAATACTCGTCAAGTCCCCTGAAGGAACTGCAGTCCCGTATCAAAACACCCTGCTCCAGCATCTTCTCTTTAAACTGAGCAGATGTGAAACCAGACTCTCTGACGTCTATGAATATAAAGTTGGAATCAGCGGGATACTGCTTGAAAGATTTCACTCGCTTTAGTTCGCGAGTCAAGTATGACCTTTCAGTTCTGATCAGTTCACGGGTTTTTTTCAGGTGTTCTCTGTCATTTAACGCTGCCACCGCTGCAGCTTGGGCTAAGCAGTTGACGTTCCAAGGTATCTTAGCGTTTGACAGAAGTTTGATTATCTCCTCAGAAGCGATTCCGTATCCGATTCTCAGTCCTGTCAATCCATAAACCTTTGTGAATGACTGCAAAACGAAGAGGTTGGGGTAATCGTTTACTTTGTCTATTAGTGAAAGTTTTTTCTCTTCATCTACAAACTCCAGAAAATCCTCGTCAAGAAAAACCAGAACATCCTTTTCAAGAGCCTCCTCGATTATCTCAATTAGGGTGTCATGGGGGGTGAGTATGCTTGTGGGGTTGTTAGGGTTACATATGAACGCCATCTTGGCATCCTTTATGTCGCCTGTGAAAATGTTTGGTTCAATGCAGAAATCGTTGGGTAGTTTTAGGTGTCTTGGTTTGCCTCCTGCTTTTCTCACCGCGTTTTCGTATTCGCTAAATGTGGGGGCAGGTATAAGCGCTACATCATCCTTCTCTAGGAATGTCTCCGCAAATAAGTAAATCAGTTCCGTGGAGCCGTTGCCTACTACCACGTTGTTTGGGTTGATTCCCTTGAAATTGGCTGCTATTGACTCCCGCAATTTTGTGGAGGTTGAATCTGGGTAAACCGGAATCTGCCCAAGATTATTTTTTATTGCTTCAAGCGCTTTTTGTGGAGAACCCAGAGGGTTAATGTTTGAGCTGAAGTCCATGATTTCTTCTCTAGCGAGGCCACTCTTTTTTTCTGCTTCCCAAACTTTTCCTCCATGAACGCAAGGCGTTAGACCCTTAATGTTCTCCCGCGCTAATTCCCAAGTTGACTTCACGTTTAGTTCCCTTTCCAATCTCTCAAAGAATGTCAATCAGTTTGTTGTGTGTATTTTTTTGTTCTATCGATGCGTTTGCTGAAGTATAAGTTTTTGGCTGGATTCTCCATCCATAATTTTATGTGTGCCTACAGAAGAAAAATAATGAAGTAACTACAGAAGCTCTATTTGGCTGCTGAAGGTTACTTAAAAAAGCAGGAGACCAAAAATAAAGTAGGGTGATGGCATGAAAAAGAGGGAAATCAAACTAAAGCTGGAAGACGTAAAAGCGGAGATACTTTACCACAAGTTTCAGAATTTTGTGGTCAACACTCTGCTTGTCTCCTTTGGAGAAAAGCGCCGCATTCTTTCCACTTGGGATGGATACAAAGAGGTGAGTTTTGTAGCCAACACCTACCAGCCTCCCGCCCTGTCAGACATCACGATGATGAACTATCCGAAATTTGAAGAAGAATTTCCTGCTGCCCTCGGAATCTCCCGTAGCAACTTCAGCTTCTTAAGCACCATAGCCAACATGGATAACGTTGCCGTCTGCGAGAAGTCATATCAAGACCTAACGGTGTCCTGTTTGGCTACTGGAGGGGTAGGTAATGCCCTTAGGTCCGGGGTTGATGAGGCAAATTGGATGGAGCAGGATGGAAATTTTGTGAAGACGCATGGGACAATCAACATAGTTCTCTTGACCAACGCCAATCTAAGTGATGGGGCTATGGCGCGGGCTATCATTACGGCTACAGAAGCGAAGACCGCTGCTCTTCAGGATATGGATGCCCGAAGCTCGGTTTCTCCTGAAAACCAAGCAACAGGAACGGGAACCGATAACATGATAGTCGTTTCTGGAAAAGAACTGGGTAGACAGATACGGTATACTGGTGGGCACACCAAACTAGGCGAATTAATTGGCGTCTCAACAAAGCTCGCGGTGGCCGAGGCAATAAAAAAGCAAGAACGCGCATCCAAATGAAATTTAGATTAGCTAACTATTTGTTTTTAGGTTGATTTTTCCTCGAGTTTCGCTGGTTGCTTAGACTTTTCTGCGTTTTTTAATTCCCTTTTGCATATGAGCATGTAATCTGCCCACGCTGCGAAGAAGCCTCGGTCATAGTCTGCGTGAATCTTGTTCTTGTACTCCCTTAGGAACTCTTTTCTAAATTTTTTCAGTTCTTTTTCGTCTTCAAAGTTCACATTATTGAGAAACGAGTAGTTGTCACCTGATTTTTGGGCTAGAACTATGCCGTCTAGAGCGTGGAGGTATCCGCTGTTCCATTCTGTTTCGTTTGTTTTCTGCCTTATCCGTTCAAGTACACGCTCTGCCTCAGCAAACCGTCTTGACTTCACAAGCTGAACAAATCTGACTACGAAAATCTTTGAAATAGGCATGTTTTCATGTCTCCGTTTCTGTTACGTCCTCTATTCCTCTTTCTGAAATCCTGAATATTCCCTCCCCCTCCGGCAATTTTGGACTCGAAACAATACGTGCGATTCTCACTGGTCCTCGGGCAGATTTTCTAAGAAAAATGCGGGTGTGGCTGGTGTGGGCGACTATGTGACCGCCTACGGGATGTATGGCATCACCGAAAAATACATCTGGTTTGGACATAACCTGATTTGTAACAACAGCTACCGCATTGAATGCTCTGGATAGCCGAATTAGCCTGTGCATGTGCTTGTTGAGTTTCTGCTGCCTCTCAGCCAGCATCTCTCTGCCCAGATACTCGCTTCTGAAGTGGGAAGTCAACGAATCTACGATTATCAAGCGGACTCGGTTTTCTTTAATCACCTTATCTGCATTTTCTAAAAGAAACATCTGATGGTCAGAAGTGAATGCCTCAGCAAAAATGAT
The DNA here is from genome assembly GCA_965602795.1 of Candidatus Bathyarchaeota archaeon. Lineage (GTDB taxonomy): Archaea > Thermoproteota > Bathyarchaeia > Bathyarchaeales > Bathyarchaeaceae > Bathyarchaeum. The sequence continues at coordinate 6,605 of CBFCZR010000078.1, forward strand.
GTTTTTGATTGCCTCTTCTGGCTCTAAACCCAAATTTTTTGCCATTTGAAAAATTCGTTCAGTTCTGAAGGTGTTCTCTGTGTCTATGTAAAGGGCTGCGCCGTTCAAACCGCCCCGTTCAGGAGGCAACTGAACGTTTACGCACAGTTGATGGCAAATCTGGCTTTTTCCACTTCCATATTCCCCATAGAATTCGGTGATAGATTGGGATTCTATGCCCCCTTTCAACAGGTTATCTAACATGCTGCTCCCCGTAGTCAAATGCAAAATATTCTGCCGCATCTTGACCAGTTCGTCTCCTCTGATGAACTGCAAAGGTATGTTTGATCGCGCTTTGCGGATCAGCTGTTTAGCGGTTTTTTTGCTTATACCCGCTTTCTCCAGCTCCTTAGCTGTGGCCATGGCAAGAGACTCTATGGTGTTGTATCCTAGTTCCCGCAGCTTTTTGGATGTGGTGGACCCTATGTCAAGGTCTTCCAAGCGTTCGTATCTCTTCTTTTCTGGGGTTGGCTCTTTAGTCATTTTTGCGTCTCAGTTCCCGAATTACGCAATAGCATGTGCATATTTAAGTTAGACTATGTTGCAGATAAAAAGTTTGATGCGGGGTCGCTGACTGCCAGACGGGTTTGCAGCAAAAAGTATAAGCGGTGTCCTCTAAATCTGCTTTTAACAGAGAGGAGAAGTTTTGGTAACTGGGAAAGATGTGGAGAATGTGGCTGTCAAACTCCTGAAGCTGGCGGTCACAGAGCTGCCGCAGGACGTGAAGGCTGCTCTCCGGAGGGCATACAGTGAAGAGGAGAACGAGGTTGGAAAGGCTCAGCTGAAAGCCATTTTAGACAATGTGGAGTTGGCTGAGAAAACCGGTGCTCCAATGTGCCAAGATACGGGTGTGGTCATCTTCTATGTGACGGCAGGCAGCCAAGTGGAAGGGTTAGACAATGTTGAAGATGCTCTACGCAAAGCTACAGTAAGGGCAACTAGAGAGGTGCCTCTTCGCCCCAACGCCGTGGATCCCTTCACCCAAAAGAACACAGGAGACAACACCGGAAGATTCATTCCCTACATACACTGGAAAGTGGTGCCCGGAGACACTCTCGAAATTACAGCATTGCCGAAAGGAGGCGGGTCGGAAAATGTTTCTGCCTTAGGTATGCTCAGCCCAAGTCAAGGAATAAAGGGCCTCAAAAAGTTCGTTGTTGACGCTGTAATAAATGGTGGCGCTAAGCCTTGCCCCCCCACAGTTTTGGGTGTGGCAGTGGGTGGAGGAGCTGACATAGCA
>CBFCZR010000079.1:0-7602 GCA_965602795.1 Candidatus Bathyarchaeota archaeon
CATCATTGGCTCATAGAGAAAGGCTATTTAATTGTAAGACCAAAGGATGAAGGAGGAAAAAGATGATGGATTGGGGAATCCAAAACAGATTAAACCGGCTCATACAGAAAGACGGAAAAGCCCTGTTTCTGCCTGTAGACCACGGATACTTTCAGGGTCCAACCCGCAAACTGGAGAAACCCGGAGAAACCATAAAACCGTTGATTCAATATGCAGACGCCATAATGCTGACCCGAGGCGTACTCAGAAACTGCGTAGACCCAGCAATAGAAAAACCCGTAATTCTAAGGGTTTCTGGAGGCAACAGCGTAGTAGGAGAGGACCTGTCCAACGAGGAACAGCTAACTTCGATTACCGAGATTCTCAGGCTTAACGCCAGCGCCGCCTCCATGTCAATCTACGTGGGCAGCAAACATGAACACCAAACTTTGAAGAGTTTCTCAAGGCTTGTTGACCAATGCGAAGACTACGGCATACCCACCATGGCAGTAACCGCGGTAGGCAGAGAACTGGAGAAACGCACCGCCCGATACCTGGCACTGTGCTGCAGAATAGCGGCTGAGCTGGGCGCCCGAGTGGTCAAAACGTATTACTGCGAAGAAGCTTTTGAGAAGGTTGTTGATGGCTGCCCCGTGCCTGTGGTGATGGCTGGCGGACCAAAAGTGGACACCGAACTGGAGGTGTTCGAGTTTGTTTACGACGGACTGCAGAAGGGGTCTATAGGCGTGAATCTTGGCAGAAACATCTGGCAGCACCAGTATCCGGTGGCTATGATACGGGCTATAAGAGGACTAATCCACGAAAACCTCAACCCCAAAGAGGCACAACAGCTATTCGAACAGGTAAAAGCCGGAAAGGCATAGTTCTGTTGCAGTTTTTTTGGTGAACAGATGCTTGTAGCTGTCTACCACAACAACAGGGACGTACACGTTGAAGAGGTGCCTAAACCTGAGATTGGAGCAGACGAGATACTGCTAAAGGTGATGGCAAGCGGAATATGCGGAACCGACGTGGTAGAGTGGTACAGGCTACCTAAGGCGCCCCGAGTGCTGGGGCACGAAGCAACAGGAATCATAGATGAAGTGGGAAAAAAAGTAACCAAATACATGGTTGGAGACCGCGTGTTCGTCTCCCATCACGTGCCATGCAACAAATGCCACTACTGCAGGAAGGATGCTCACACAGCCTGTGAAACCCTGCACACAACCAACTACTACCCCGGAGGCTTCTCCCAATACATACGGGTGCCAAAAATAAACGTGGAAACCGGAGTCTACAAGCTACCAGCAAACATGTCCTACGAAGAGGGAACATTCATCGAACCTTTAGCATGTGCAGTCCGGGGGCAACGGCTGGCAGGCATCCAGAAAGGCGACACAGTTCTGATTATTGGGAGCGGAATGGCAGGAATACTCCACATACAGCTAGCGAAACTTAAAGGCGCACAGAAAATTTTTGCTGCCGACATAAACCCTGAACGCCTAAAACTGGCCCCAAAATTTGGGGCAGACCACGTGATAGACGCGAAGGGAGACTTGCCACAACAATTGAAGGAACTCAACGATGGAGTAGCAGCGGACAAGGTGATAGTTTGCACAGGCGCAACCCAAGCAGCGTTAACTGCGCTAGATTGTGTGGACAGGGGAGGAACAATCCTGTATTTCGCTGTTCCAGACCCCACAGTCAAGATTCCGATACCCATAACAGAGTTCTGGAGAAACGAAACAACCATACGAACATCCTACGGCGCAGCGCCAAGAGACCTCGAGGAAGCCCTGCAGATTCTAGCCAAAAAACAGGTAAACGTCAAGGACATGATAACCCACAGACTTGACATCCGAGAGATAGCTGAAGGATTCAGGCTGGTAGCAGAAGCAGGAAAATCATTGAAGGTAATCATAGAGCCAAACAGAAGCGAATAGCCAGAACCTTGAAAAATTATAAATAGCCCTTATGGAAAACCGAGCATTGGGTGCAGTGTAACGCGTCGTTTTATTAAGAAAAGATCAAAAAAGTCTGGTCTTCCCCCAGGAACACCAGTGTATATTGGAAAAGAGAAAACTGAGAAGGTAAAGGTTACATGCATTAACTATGATGGAAGCCATTTTGAGGAAAAGGAATTAAAGACAATTGACGAATGTTTCCCCCTCAAGGCTAAACCTGCTGCAATATGGGTAAACATAGATGGAATCCATCAGCCAGACAACATCGAAAATATCGGGAAACAATTCAAAATACATCCCCTTGTTCTGGAAGACATCATGAATACGGGGCAACGCCCAAAAATGGAAGACTTTGATGACTACCTCTTTGTTGTTCTAAAGATGCTTCATTACGATGAGGAAGAAAACGAAACCAAAACCGAACAGGTCAGCCTAATTCTCGGCTCAAACTATGTTATCTCACTTCAGGAGAACGAGGGAGACGTTTTCGACTCCATCCGAGAAAGAATCAGAAGCGACCGCGGACGCATCAGAAAGATGGGAGCCGACTATCTAGCCTACTCGCTGATAGACGCCATTGTCGACAACTACTTCACGGTTCTGGAGAAAATTGGAGAAAAAATCGAGGACATAGAAGACGAGCTGGTTAAGAATCCGACCCCAGACGTCCTGCATACGATTCACCATTTGAAGAGAGAGCTGATTTTTCTCCGCAAGTCTGTTTGGCCTCTACGGGAAGTCATAAGCCGGCTGGAAAGATGGGAATCGCCCCTAATCGACAAATCAATAGACATCTACCTGCGGGACGTCTACGATCACACAATACAGGTTATCGACGCACTAGAAACATTCAGGGACATGCTTTCTGGAATGCTGGACATTTATCTTTCAAGCGTTAGCAACAGAATGAATGAAGTCATGAAGGTGCTAACAATCATTGCGACCATATTTATTCCCTTAACTCTGATAGCGGGCATCTACGGAATGAACTTCAAGTACATGCCTGAACTTGATTGGGCTTGGGGTTACCCCATAGTCTACGTAATCATGCTCGCCATCGGCGTAGTAATGTTGATTTACTTCAGAAGGAAAAGATGGTTGTAGATAGGTCTGACCAACTGTTAAGTGATTAAATGAAAGAAGGAAAAATTAGATTCAACACCCGCTTCGTTTCTGACAAGGTTCCCAGCAACCCCAGAATTGAAGAGCTGAAAGAGTGGTGTGAACGATTCCAGAGAACTGGTTTGACTCCAGAGTTTGAGGGAAATTACACTGGCAACCTGAGCTTCAGATGCGAGGACGGGTTCGTGATAACGGCGTCTGGGCTGAAAAGCAAACAAAACCTGAGCAACGATTGTTTTGTTTACGTAAAAAGTTACGACCCACAAAGTAACACTGTCTATGTTGAGGGAAGGAGGCAGCCCTCCTCAGAAGCGGTGATGCATCATCTAATCTACAAGACACACAAAGAAGTGAATGCGGTGTTTCATGGACACAATGACGCAATCATAATGAACGCTGAAAAACTGGGGTTGACGGTAACCGAAAAGGAACATGAATCGGGCACAGCTGCGTTGGCAAAGGAAGCCCTGAAGGCTCTGGGAGACAACAAACTGGTTGTGCTAAGGAATCATGGTTTTGTTTCTGTGGGCAATACCATGAAAGAAGCTGACGAACTGGCTTTGGCTACTTTAAAGCGGGGCAAAGAAGCAGCAAACTTCAAAGCCTAAAACGTGATTAATTGTAAAGAGACGTTATCTTGTAGAAAGTATTTTTAACGCCAAACACAGTTTATGGACTTATTATTGTGAGGGCTTACTAAATGGTCAAGTATGTTTTTGTAACCGGTGGGGTACTCTCCTCTGTTGGTAAAGGAATTGTCACTTCTTCTATAGGGAAAATGCTGCAGGTCAGAGGCTTCGATGTCACAGTCATAAAGGTTGACCCATACGTGAACGTCGACGCCGGAACAATGAACCCCTACATCCACGGGGAAGTCTTCGTCACAGAGGACGGCGGCGAAACAGACCTAGACCTTGGCGGATACGAAAGATTCCTTAACATCAACCTACCAAAAGAAAACAACATAACAACCGGACAAATCTACCAGACAATCATTGACAGGGAACGGCGAGGCGACTTTCTGGGCAGATGCGTCCAAATAATTCCCCACGTCACCGACGAGATTAAACGGCGCATCCGCATGGTCGCAGAACAATCAAAGGGCTCTATCGTACTCACAGAGCTTGGGGGAACAGTAGGCGACATAGAGGGACTGCCCTTCCTAGAGGCTATCCGTCAGATGCGCCTAGAGAATGGCTTCGACAATATTCTCTATGTTCACCTTGCCCTTGTTCCCATCTTGGATGTTACTGGTGAAATGAAAACCAAGCCCCTTCAGCACAGCGTCAACGAACTGCGGCGAATAGGTATCCAGCCAGACACAATCGTGGCCAGATGCAGAAAGATGATTGGCAAAGAGATTCGTCGGAAAGTGGCGCTGTTTGGCACCATCCCCGAAGGAGCGGTGTTCTGCTCCTATAACGTTCCATCCATTTACCAAGTTCCCCTGATCTTGGATGAACAGGGCATGGGCGATTACGTTTGCAGGCGATTGGGGCTACAAAAAAAGACCCCCAAGTGGAGCGAATGGAAAAAATTTGTGGATTCCTTTGAAAACCCCAAGCATGAAGTTAAGGTAGCGCTGATCGGCAAATACGCGGGCTTAGTTGACAGTTACGTTAGCATGAATGAGGCTTTTAGACACGCTGGCGCAGCTTGCCAGACAAGAGTTCTTATAAACTATCTTGAGGCAGAGGCTCTGGAAAACAACTCGGAGGGGTTGAAGCTTCTTGAGGGGCATGATGGAGTGTTTATTCCTTACGGTTTTGGTCCTCGGGGAACTGAAGGAAAAATTAGCGGTGTCCGTTTTGCACGCGAAAATGATGTGCCTTTCTTGGGAATCTGCTACGGCTTTCAGTTGGCGGTTGTCGAGTTCGCCCGCAACGTTTGTGGATTGGAGGGCGCCAACAGCACCGAAATAAACCCGGACACGCCTCACCCCGTGATTGATTTGATGCCTGAGCAGAGGAACGTGGACAATAAGGGTGGGACTATGCGTTTAGGCGCCCACGAGGTGTCGGTGAAGAAAGAAACGCTGGCTCGCAAGCTTTATGGCGTTGAAAAGCTCTTTAAGCGTCACCGTCACCGATGGGAAGTCAACCCCGACTACTGGGACACTCTGGAGAAACATGGAATGGTTTTCTCGGGAAACAGCCTCGACGGCAGACGAAAGGAGATTCTGGAGCTTCCAGACAGATTCTATTTCTTTGCTTCCCAGTTCCACGGAGAATTCACGAGCAGACCCACTCAACCGGAACCTGAGTATTACGGCTTCATCAAAGCGTGTTTAGACAAGAAACTGGGGAAAACGAAGCCAGAATTCTAAGACTGTGTATGGTTAGTGATGTTTGTCTTTCCGGCAGACTGGAAAATCAGAGTTTAACCTATATTCTCTTGTTTAAGTGGAATCAAGCAAAAGATAATACGCAGAAACGGCTACTTGGCTGTATTCATGATGGACTGAGAAGCTGATGGTTACCGAAAACGGGTTGAAACTGAAGAAAACGGTTCCTTTTCTGCTGCTAGGTCTTTTGATTTTCATAGTCTATCTCCACTTCTTCGTTGGCATTCCCGAAATCCTCGCTATAATCAGAGACGTGAATCTATTCTATTATGGTCTTGCAGTCGCGGTTCTCTTCTTGAACATGGGCATCAACTCGTTGACTTGGCAGTATTTTCTCCGTCCGCTCTCTGTGAGAGTTCCCTTTCGAAAAACCTTCTTGTTCACGTGGATAGGCTTCTTTGTTGACCTGCTGGTGCCGGCGGAGTCTATCAGCGGAGACGCAACCAAAGCTTACTTGATGACCAAGCAGTCAAACGAAAACGGCGGAAAAGTCTTGGCGTCGGTTGTCAGCCATCGGATTCTGCTCATGGTATTATCCACAGTCAGTTTGGTTGTCAGTTTTGTTTGGCTTTACGTCCTGAAAATCGAGGTTCCTGCCCTTGTTTCAGGCCTAGTTTTATTGGTGATTTTTGGTACCGCCATTTCGTTGTTCTTCATTTTTCTTTTCAGCCTAAAAGAGAAGCTGGCGCAGAGATTACTTGGTGTCTTGCTGCGTTTTGTGGCCTTTGTCACTAGGGGACGTTTGGATATTAACCGCCTAAGAGAAACCGCAGTAAAGGCGTTGTCTGCTTTTCATGATTCCATAGATATTTTGCGCAGAAACCCGCGGAGTTTGGTTCCGTCGATACTTTTTTCGTTGGTTGGCTGGTTCTTCAGTATCCTCCTGTCTTACCTTGTCTTCGTTTCTCTGGGTCAGCATGTTGACTTTGCCATAATAGTGGTTGTTCACTCCGTTAGCATAAGCATCCAGTCTATTCCCCTTGGGATACCCGGAGAAGTAGGGGTTGTGGATACAGCTATGACTTGGCTTTTCACTCTTCTTGCTGTAGAATCCGCTGTCGCTGCGGCGGCAACGGTGCTTATACGGCTTTTGTGGGTGTGGCTTAGAATCGTCATAGGATTTGTGGCTGTCCAATGGATAGACCTGAAAGATTTGGCGGAACATCTACGCAAAGACCTCTTCTGAGCAAGTTCTAAAAGTTAGGTTTTGGTTGGCTTTGTGAGTGCCTTCCACAGGTGGTCGTTGACGGGTCTGACAAGCCGTGTTTTTTCTCCTGTTTTGGTGACCAAGTTTCTTCCCAGCGAGGGCTCTGTTACCTCACCTATTACCGTGGATTGAATGCCCTTCTCGGATAAACTTCTGATTATCTTTTCTGTCTTATCTTGTTCGGTCACGATGAGAAGCGCGCCAGAGCTTATGAGCTGGAGAGGGTCAACATCAAAATGTGCGCAGATTTTACGTGTCTCTTCGGGAACCAAGATGTCTTCCTCATTGACTGTGAAGCCGACGTTTGCGGCGTCAGCCAACTCATGTAAGCCGCCTGCTACGCCTCCTTCGGTTGGGTCGTGCATGGCTGAGACTCCTCCGGTTCTGAAGGCTGTGAGGGCGTCTTTCACTACGCTGATTTTTTCGAAGAAATTTTCTGCTTGGTTCAGGAAGTTTTCGTCAAAGACTTTTAGGAGCTGTGTTCGTCGGTCTGAAGCCAGTATGGCTGTTCCCTCTATCCCTGTTCCCTTTGTCAATATGATGCTGTCGCCTACTCTTACTCCTCCGCAAGTCACATACTTTCCTCCTTCGGCGACGCCTATGACGCATCCAGATACTATGGGACGTTCTATGCCCGGGGTGACTTCACAGTGTCCACCTACTATGGCGATGTTAAGTTGACTTGCAGCCTTGTCCATCTGGGTGCAAATCTTCTCCACGAGCTGGGCTGTGGAGTTCTTGGGTAACAGTATGATGGAGTTGAACCATCGGGGCTGAACTCCGCGGGTTGCCACATCGTTTGCGCTTACGTGAACGGCTAGCCATCCCAGCCACTTTTCGGCTCCGGTTATGGGGTCTGAAGACACTGCTAACAGCTGGTTTCCGGCTTGGATTATGGCTGCGTCTTCGCCTACTGACGGGCTGAGAATCACGTCGTCTCTTTTGGCTCCCAAGTTCCTGAAAACTATCTGCTCCAAAACCTTGTT
>CBFCZR010000080.1:0-7455 GCA_965602795.1 Candidatus Bathyarchaeota archaeon
AACTAACTCTTAAAAGTTGTTAGTTGACCAGAAGGATGCTGTGTTAGATTTGGCTTCGGGAGAAGAGATAGGTGCCCAGACCCACCATCAAAATGTCAAAGATAGCCACCACTGACAAGCTGATCAGCCAGCCAAGCGAACCAAGTAAATCTGCTCCAGCGCCTAAGAGGCACCAACGCATCAGTTCGACTCCATAGAACATGGGGTCACATAACATTGCAACCTGAAGAGGCAGAGGAGACACGTCGATGGGTAAGAACACGCCCGATAACATGAATATTGGCCACATCACAAAAGTTGAGAGCAACTGAAACGCATGAAAATCGTTTAGGGTTGACCCAATTGCCACGCCAAGCCCAACAAAACCCGCAGTGATCAAAAGCATCGCCCCTATCGCAGCAAATGCACCTACCAAGAATGTGAGGGATGGCGTAAATGCGCCCATAAACCCTGCGACTGTCATTAAGATTATGCCTTGGATTGTCGCCGTGGTTGCTCCGCCAAGAATTTTGCCCATTGTGATGCTGGTTCTGCTGACAGGTGCAACTAGCATCTCTTTCATGAATCCGAATTGCCTGTCGAAGATGACTGAAACTCCGGAGGCCACGGATCCAAAGAGAAGCCCCATGCCAATCACGCCTGGCGCCATGTATGAGAGGTAGGTGACTCCGCCGAATCTGCCAACGAAGCCTCCCAGTCCCAAACCGAAGATGGCGAGGAAGAATATGCTTTGGGCTACCGAGGAGATGACTCGTGCCTTGGCTCGCCAGTAGCGTTTTAATTCCCGCAGCAAGACCACATATATCGCTTGTCCAGATAACGGTTGCACCATCTTCATGTTTCACCTTTCCATTCGATTACGTTAACCTCTAACTCGCTGTCCACGGGCTTGTCTTATTATTCGGCGATGCCGAACCATATCCATGAAGCTTCCTTTTTCGTCACGTATATTACGACCAGTCACCGACAGAAAGACATCGTCGAGGGCGGGCTTATGCAGTTCCACAGACTCCAGAACAACTCCCGCTTCATCAGCTAACTTAACAATTTCAGGGATTCTGTGTCCACCATTATCTACCAGCAGATTCAGGCATTTTGGGCATGTTTCGCCCCCAAATTGAAGGCTTTTGTCAGCCGCAGGCTTTTCCGTCTTTTGCTGAGATTGTTTCGGAATCTTTTTGTGTTCTCCGATGGTTCTAGAGTTCATATCTGGCATAGTTCCCCCTATATTCATACTACTTGACATTGTTGTGGTCTGCATCATACGGCTCATCGCGGCGTAATTGTTGCCGGATGTAACAACGTTAATTTGATGTACCCAGTTTATATTCTCCAGAAGGGGACGAAATGTTTCTATTTCCGCTGGATTCTTGAAAGTTAAGGTGACAACGTCTCCTTTCAAGCGTGCTTTCAGGTTATCTGGGGTATCCAGCGCCACAATCTTGCCGAAATCAATGATTAATATACGCGTAGATAGGAAATCGGCTTCCTCCGTATAATGGGTGGTCAAAATAATTGTAACATTCTTTTCCTGGTTTAGGCGCTGAATATGCTCCCAAATGGAACGCCGAGTCTGCGGATCCAAACCCAGCGTTGGCTCATCCAAAAAGAGAACTGTGGGATGATGCAATAATCCCCGGGCAATTTCCAGTCTACGTTTCATTCCGCCACTGTAAGTCTTCACCAAATCGTCGGCGCGATCAGTCAATTGCACAAGCTCCAGCAATTCTTTAATTCGTTGCTGCCGCGCGTCTCGGTCAAGACCGTACAGTCGCCCATGAAAGTCCAAGTTTTCTCTGCCAGTTAACTCTATGTCTAGTGTGGTGTCTTGGAACACGTAGCCTATGCTGCGGCGGACAGCATCTGGTTCTGTGAGTATGTCATGACCGTTCACTGTGGCGGTGCCGCTGGTTGGGCGCAGCAACGTTGATAGTATGTTCAAGGTTGTGGTTTTGCCTGCTCCGTTAGGACCAAGAAACCCTAAGATTTCTCCTTCTTTTACGTTGAAGCTTATGCCATCTACTGCCTTAACATCTTTGTCGAAGATTTTGGTCAGCGCTTTGACTTCGATGGTGTTGATTTTGCTCAAGCCCCGTATTTAGTAACTTGCATCCAAAAGATAAAAACTTGCTTTCTTTTGGAAATTCTTTGATTTGGGATTAAAACTTCTTTTTATTATCGGGTACAACCTTTATGCTGACATTTGGTCCTTTTATCCCTGCTAATGGTGGAAGAAGATGAGAAATCATTTGTTCTGCACTACAAGGTCGTTTTGTGCCGTTTGAGCTAGTGAGTATCCATTCGTCTTTTTCTTTTCTAAATTTCTGTATCCAGCTATCTTTAAACATGATGTAGATTGTGCATTCAGAATTCTTCATAACTGTCCCGTCGGCAAATAAATATTAAAATTTTTGGTTAGTTGGGGATGCTTTCATATTGAACATATTTTGTAGGGTTCAGCTTTCGATGACTTCTTTCACTAAATTCTTGTTGTCTTTCAGCAAGTTGATTATGACTTCCTTGTTTTTCTCCATCATGTCTTTTGCGATTTCGGCAAACATGGGAGGCACTGTTTTGCCTATTTCCTCTTTAAGTTTAGAAATCAACTCGTCTTCTGCACTCAAACTGTTCATATCTCCTTTATACCAAATTTGACTGACTAAACTTGTTTAAGGTGTTTGCTGAATTTTAGCGTTTTCGTCTAGAACGTCGTTTTGGTCGGAAGTGTCCAACTAGTCTGCGTCCTGTGGCTGCGTCAATGTAGATTGTGCGCCTTTTCTTCTTCTTTTTGTGTCTTACTTTGAGCTTCCAAACGGGCAACAACACAATCTCCGAAGAGACAGGGGTGACACCTAAAGTCAATTTTAGTTTTGAGTAAATTTTGTTTTGTCCAATCTTTATTTTCGGAATTCTAGGCACTTCTTTGGGGAGTCTGGGAATAAAGGTGATGTCGTCGTCATCATCCAAGTCTTTGAGTTTGCTGGCACTCTTTCTTATCAGCTTGTGGAACAGCATTGCTCCTCTTTCAAGAGAAATCAGGGCGCCAGTCGTTGCGCTCAAGTAGTATGTATCGAATTCTTCCCTTTTGAAAAAGAACAGGTGCTTAGCTTCACGGGTTGCTGAAACCTTCCAGATGGGCATGTGAGAAAACGTGGCGTCATAAAACTCTTCATTCTTAAAAAAGAAATTGCCTTCAAGCCATGATTTGGCACGATCAAATGATTCCACCTGAGTTATTCTGGTGGGAATCACCAAAACCTCCCCTCTGACATTTTTGGAGGGTTCAAAATCGAATTTGGACAACCAATACAGACGCTCTTCGCCACGTCTAGCACGACTCCTCTTCACAACCTTTGATTTAACAAGTGAACGCAATGCCTCTTCAGTGTCTTTAACCTTCACATTCAGGTTCTCTGCAATGTATTCCGCGGAGACAGTTTGCCTCACAGAATTGAGAAACAACTTGATTCTTTCTGGAAGCGATTTTTGTGGAGCAGCGGGTCGCGGAGTAGGCTTCACTGCTTTTTCTTTCTTTTCTGGTTTTAGCTGGTACTTGGCGAAAAACTGTTTTGCTTCAGGTGACAAGGAATCTGGGATGTCTTTTTCATCCAATGTTAGATGGTCTGTTACTAGCCATCGAGCCTGAAAATTCACCACATCGTCATACACGTCTGGAGATAACATGAGGAACTCGCCGGTTCTGAGACTGGGAAGCTTCTGCAGAACCTTTTCGGCATGGGTGGGGTCAATTGACTGGATAATCTGCTTCACCCGTGCAATGTCCTGCCTTGTCATCATGCGACCCAGGCACCAAGTGTTAACCTGCGCAAGCGCTTTGTAGTCTATGTCGGTTATGTTCTGGGTGGCGGCTACGAGCCCGACACCATATTTTCGTGCTTGCTTGAAAAGAAAGGCGTATGCTTCTTTGGGGGGAGGATTCCGTGGATAGGGCGGAATGTAGGGTGCAATCTCGTCGACGTAGAAGAGCATTTGGACGTCTTCTGAGGGATTCTTTAGCATCCAGCAGTAAAGTTCCCTGAGGAGGGTGGCGAGGAAGAACTGTTTATCGTTTGTGGAGCTGAGTGTGTTCATGTAGATGATGTTGAGGGGCACCTTTCCGTCGCTCCGGTCCATAAACATGTCCATGTCGATTTGGACGCCCTTCTGAAACATCAGAGAAGGAGTTCCCACGGTTAGGAACCGCAGTTTACGGGCAAGCTCTTGAGGCTCCCTCTTTTTGACCAGATACTGGAGCGTTTCGGTGATTTCTGTGGGAGGATTCAGCACTATTTCAGCCATGTGCGCCATGTCTTTGACTGTTTCGCCTTTTCGCCACAGATGCTCCAGAAGCGTAAACAGGTATGCTTTGGCTCCTTTTCCAGAGTCCGAACTAAGGTCGTAACCGAGAAAGCTGGCGAGAGACGTGGCTGTCATGTCAAGGGCTAAGATTGCTTCATCATGGGGCGTGTCTGGTGACGGAAAAGAGAGAGGGTTGACGCTGATGGGGATGCCTTTGCTGCTGGCAGGAGTAAATATGCTTACCCTCGCCTTATCAAAATACTCTTCTTGCAGGGTCTGGGGTATTCCGCGGCTCTCCATTTCTTCCTGATTCCCTTTCAAGGCAAGGGAGGAGATGTCGCCTTGAGGGTCAACTATGAGTACCGGAATGCCGTGGCGTACAGCCTCTTCCATCACACACTTGCAGAGCACTGTTTTGCCTGAGCCGCTGGCTCCGAGAGCCATCAAATGGCGGTGAAGAGCCTCTACCGGTAATTCAACTGGGGCTTCGGTTCCACGTTCTTTGCCTAAGAAAAAAGACACATTGTTGTCCTCCCCATAAGGTTACTAACATCTTTTTTATTTATCTATCTCCACACTCTGAAACAGGTTAACTGTTGGTGTTTAAATTTTGGGGCAAATCTTACATACCGAGTTAATTTAAACATGTAATTCGGCACCTGTTTGGATTATATTTATGCATAGGGCGTTGATAAAAGAACAATGTCAGTTAACAAGAAAATTGTAATTTTAGCCGCTGTGGCTCTAGTAGCTACGTTAGTTTTTGCAGCAATTATCATAAACACATCATTTCTTTCAGAGGACAAAGAAGTGCCTCATGAGGGCAAATGGGGAATCTACGTTTTAGACTTGGAAACCGAAAAAACAGAGCTGGTTTACTCTTCGGCGAACAAAGTTTGGCGTGTACGACTCAACAACGCTGGAGACCGATTGGTCTTCTACCAGCAATTTGCCCGCGAGAACATTGAGTGTGAAGTGGAGGGGTCTCCAATAAACCTCTGTGAGGAGATTTGCAGTATCCGTGTTGACGGCGAGGATTATAAGCGGCTTACTGACAACGAGTATTGGGATTTGTCTCCGTGCTGGTCATCTGATGATTCGCAGATAGTTTTTCTGACTTTCCGTGAAACCTTGGATATATTTGTGATGGATGCTGACGGCGGTAATGTACGTGAGGTTTATGATTCTGGCTTTCATGACAGCGACATTGACTATTTAGACGGTAAAGTGGTTTTCACTAGAAACAGTCAAATATGGATGATGAATGAGGATGGAACCAAACCTGTTCAGGTTACTGACCCGCCTAGGGCAGGCGAATGGGGCAACGCTGTTTTGCCTTTCGGCGACTATGACCCTAACCTGAGTCCTGACGGAAACCGGATAGTTTTTGAACGGATGGTTAATGACGAGACAGTTCACGGTAATTACAACATTTACGTAATCAACGTGGATGGCTCAAGAGAAACAGCCCTAACAAACACGGGATACACTCATGGTCTAGCAGTATGGTCTCACTCAGGAGAACAAATCGTGTACTTGGTGAGCGCCATAGGAACTGATGGAAAATATGACATTTACCTTATGAATTCTGATGGTTTAGAAAACCACAACATTACTCCGGAATACTTTCCAGCAGATTTTCTATGTCACAACCCTATCTTCTCAAAAGACGATTCAAAAATCTTTTTTGTCGGAGAATGGTATTCCGATTAGACCAGTTATGCATGTGTGACAAAACGGATTGTTCATGAGCAAACGCATATGCACGAATAAATGTATATACTTCAATCATCAATTAAGGTTATAGTGAGCAGTCAGGATGAAGACGCGTAAAAAATCAAATCCACACGACAGTATGCACAAGGAACACAAACAATGTGTACCTCAGCAATGTGCAGTAGAGGAGATTATGGTTTCTGAGGTTGTGACTATAACTCCCGAAAACACGTTGTATGAGGCTGCCAGAATAATGGGCGAAAACCGCATTGGAAGCCTGATAGTGATGAAGTATATGACGCCTGTGGGCATAATCACAGAGAGAGACCTGCTGCGTGAAGTTGTGGATAAGGAAATTGCTCTGGAGAAGGATTGGTTAGCTGGTGGAGCAAGCATAAAAGAGGAAAAAGTTGAGAAAATCATGTCCTATCCGCTCATCAGCATTTCCCGAAAATGCAGCATAAAAGAGGCAGCTCAAAAGATGATTGAGAAGAAGATTCGGCGACTTGCAGTCACTGACTCCGGAAAGCTGGTGGGAATCGTAACGTCAGCAGACCTTATCCGTTGTCTTCCTGAGACCCCGGAAAGCATGCATGCGTGGTTTGAGGTGGACTATTTCATGAGCAAGGGCATCATAACCGCTGATGAGGAAACGTCCGTAGAAGGCGTAGCAAAAATAATGGGCGAGAAAGGCATCGGCAGCGTAATTGTCACTAGCCACGGAGAACCGATAGGAATATTCACCGAAAGAGATTTGCTTACTAAATTTTTGGCAAAAGACAAGTCGCTGAAGATAGAGGTGGGTAAAGTGTGCTCATCGCCGCTCATCACAGCACCCTTGGGAATCAGCATTCACGATGCCGCTGCCATCATGTCTTCAAAGCGCATTAAGAGGTTGCCAATCACCAAAGCAGACAAGTTGACAGGTATGCTTTCAGCACGTGACTTGGTAGAGGCGTACGCCCGAGCGAGATAACAAAACATCACTCGTTGACCTAATGATTGACAGTTGTTGACAGGTCAGTTGCTATCTTTTTTTCGTAGCAGTAAGCCTTCTCCGAGAAACAAGGCAAAAGCGATTACGTTCGTTGCTATCAGATAGAGGAGAGCAAGGTTTGGGATTTGTCCAGTTGAAAAAAATTGTACAGAAATGATGGCGCTTTCTACGATTAGGATGCCTAGAAAAAAGAGGGAGTAGCACATCAGTCTTGGCACTAAGTTTCGTCCAATCCAGATGTGTCCGCTGATGCTAGTTTTCTCTTTGACGATATATTCGCCGGATTTGTTTTTCTGCAGTAGTCCTGAGTTTTCGAGTTTTTGGAGGTGCCAGTAAGCCAAGCTTGGGCTGCTCAGGTTTGCGCCTCTCATGACGTCACGTGGACCTACGGGTTTGCCCTGTTTGACCACGTAGGAGTACACATTCAGTGTTGTGCCTTCAGG
>CBFCZR010000081.1:0-7352 GCA_965602795.1 Candidatus Bathyarchaeota archaeon
AAAAATTCACGGAAGAATCATAGCCAGCTTTTTAGGTGCCGTGCGCAAAAAATTTAGATTTTTAACTAAGGTTTTTTGTTTTTTAGGCTGTTCTTTTGGAGAAGATTGTTTTTTAAGCAGACATATTAGGAACTTGTTTGTAATATCCCAGTTGGGGTTGACTAAACTGGAGCTCAACAGAAAGCTGTTCTCAGCTAGCATTGTGGCGTTGGTGCTGTGCGTTTTCGTGGCGGTGCTTTTGCTGCGTTCAACCGTTGTTGTTGCGCCAGATGTAGCGGAGGGTCCTGAGCCGCTGTTTGGTGTTGATGTAGCATACGGCTATGCTGAAAGCCGAAACACTGCTGATGGGCGTGTATTTCAGGTTGTGCTTAACTTCACGCTGATTTCCGAAGTTGATCTTTGTGATGCCATATATGAAGTTCATCAGATTGAAGTCTACTCAGATGAGCGGTCAATAGGAAATCTGACAAAAGCTCAGGGAATCATGTTTAACCACTCTACCTCCACATTAAAGCAGGGCATGAGCCTGAACTTTGATCAATTTGCCGAATACGGTGAGGTTTCATCTGGCGCTTCTGGAAGTTGGCCTGTCAACAAGTCAGCGCTGCTGTTTTTTTTGGGCGAAAAAACTAGTTGTGTTCCTGATTTTGGGGAGCCGGATACGGTTTTCGTGCGCGTGAGCAGATTGGGTTTGGTTACGCTGAAGGATGGTTCCAGTGAGGTTTCTGTTCTGTCAGAGCCTGAGGTTGTTGCGGAAGCTCAACTGGAGAAGTTCGGAGACGGATTCCTCTATAATACTGTAATAGCTGAAGACCAGCTAGCGGAAATTGACCCGTTTGATCCATTC
Source organism: Candidatus Bathyarchaeota archaeon (assembly GCA_965602795.1). Classification (GTDB taxonomy): domain Archaea; phylum Thermoproteota; class Bathyarchaeia; order Bathyarchaeales; family Bathyarchaeaceae; genus Bathyarchaeum. Next base: position 848 of record CBFCZR010000081.1, read on the forward strand.
ATGTGGATTTTCTCTGATTGATGGGAAGGCTTGAAAGCGGCATCCTCAGAACTATGGTTCAGTGAAAACGCTTAATATACGCCAAGTTATTTAAGCTGCAGAATTCAGAGAAAGGTTTGAGGAGTATAAGATGAGCGCAGATATTTCGAAACTTCCACCCCAGATTCAGCAACGGCTGCTCAGGCTTCAGCAATTGCAGCAAACTCTGCAAGGAGTGATGGCTCAGAAACAGCAGCTTGAAATGCAGCTCAGCGAGGTTGAGCATGCAGAAAGCGAGTTAGAGAAGATGAAAGAAACCGCGGTGATTTACAAGTCCATTGGTTCACTTCTTGTCAAGTCAAAAAAAGCCAAGGTTACAGCCGAATTAACTGAACGGAAGGAACTCTTGAAGATGAGGGTTGACGTTCTAGCCAAACAGGAGGAGCGCCTTCGAACCCAAGTGAAGGACCTACAGGAAAAGCTGCAGCAGGACCTGCGTCCAGTATCAGGCTCCTCCTGAGGATGAAATTCGCTTGGAAGAAATAGGAATCCCTGAACTTACTATTGAACAAGTTGCGGAGCTATGTGAAAGGGCGGAGCAGGCTGCCAGAGGCTATGTCCTATCCCAAGTATCCACCAGCAGAATAGTCACCCTAGATGTTTTAGTGGACGCTGAAGGAACAAAACCCGTAACCGCAAACGTTGACGTGACAGTTGTTCTGTCTCCCCTCATGAAAGACTTCGATGTGGAAGCGCTGACAAAAGAAGCAACAAAACGAGCCTTCGACAACATTGAAGAATACCTGAGGGAACTCAAATGCAAACCCAAGAAATAGTGTCCCTAATAGACAAGCTGGATGCCAAGCTGGCTGTTCTGTTATGTCACCACAACGCAGACCCAGATGCCATCGGCGCCGCCTTCGCCTTCAAAGGACTACTGAAACATCTGAGACCCAACTTAGAAACAGAGATTGCAGCGGCTTCAGGAACCAGCAAACTCTCCAAAGCGATGATGAATGCTCTGCCCATAGAACTTGTGGATAATCCTCGCATAGAAAAGGCTGACCTCATTGTTTTGCTGGACACAAACACCCTCCAACAGCTGGATGAATGGAGCGAACGAATCAAGCCCGACAAACCCCTAGTTGTAGTTGACCATCACGCAAGCCACCCCGAAACCGAACGCAGAGCAACCCTTTCTGTGACCGACGAAACATCATCCTCCACCTGCGAGATCGTTTATCGTCTCTTCAAGGAGGCGGAACTTGAGCCAAACTCAGACGAGGCGAAAGCCCTCTTTCTGGGAATAGCCTTTGACACACGACATTTCATCATAGCCACTTCCGACACCCTCAAAGTTGTGTCTGACCTCGTAGAGGCGGGAGTAATTGTCCAAGAAACGCTTCCCATTCTGTCCTTGCCGATGGAACACCCAGAGCGGATAGCACGAATTAAGGCAGCTAATCGAATGAAGCTTTTAACAATTGATGATTGGCTGATCGCTCTGTCTCATGTCAGCGCCTACCAAGCCTCAGCATGCCGAGCACTCATCGCATTGGGAGCCCATGTTGCCGTTGTGGCTGGAAAGAAACATAACGAGATTCAGGTCAGTTTTAGGGCTTCCCGCGAATTCTACGCGGAGACTGGGGTTCATATGGGTACCGATTTGGCGAAGCCTTTAGGCGATTTTCTGGGAGGTATGGGTGGGGGGCACGCTGGTTCGGCTGGGGCGAATGGGGTTGGAGATGTAGATGCTTGTCTCAGGTTTTGTGAGAAAACATTGAAAAAACGGTTGAAATAACCCCTTTTTGGGTAGCTACTCTTAAATGACTTGAAAAAGTTGCGATAGTTGGCGAAAAACCGTTGGCATTAATCGAGACCACAGACCTAACCTACACTTATCCGGGGGCAACAAAACCCTCCATCCAAAAGCTGTCCATAACCATAAACAAGGGAGACTTCGTCATCTTAACTGGCCCCAGCGGTTGCGGAAAAACAACCCTCTGCCGATGCTTCAACGGTCTCATACCCCACTTCTACAACGGAACCCTGGAAGGAAAAATCGAGGTCGCAGGCCTCAACGTCGCTGAACATAAAATCCATGAACTCGCCAGCCATGTAGGCCTTGTTTTCCAGAACCCCGAGAACCAGCTCTTCGCCCTGTCAGTTGAAAAGGACGTAGCCTTTGGTCTAGAAAACTTCGCCCTGCCCAGGGACAAGATGAGAAAGCAAGTTGATTGGGCACTCCAAATGGCGGGAATAAGTGAGCTCGGTGATAGGCCTCCCCATGAGCTTTCAGGTGGACAACAGCAGCGGGTCGCCATAGCCTCTGTGTTGGCCATGCAACCTGACATAATGATAATGGATGAACCCACCTCCTTTCTTGATCCTGTGGGAGCCCAGAAAATCTTTGAGGTAATCAACGACTTGAACAAAAAGCTGGGCATCACAATTATTTTGGTTGAGCATCGGCTGGACCTAGCCGCGAAGTACGCCAATAACGTTATTGTCATGGATGAAGGCAGCGTGGTCTTGAATGGCTCTCCTAGAGAAATTTTCACCTCTGAAGAAGCTCGTTTGATTGGTGTGGGTATACCGAAGGCAACAAGGCTGTATCAGCATCTCAAACAACATGGAGTACACCTGAAAACTGTTCCAGTGACCACAGAAGAGACAGCGAATCTTTTGCGGGAGGCACTGAAACATGATTGAAGCCAAAGATTTGCACTTCACTTATCCCACTGGACTTGAAGCTCTGAAGGGAATCAACCTTACAGTCGATGATGGAGAATTCTTGGCTGTCATGGGGCAGAACGGCGCAGGAAAAACCACCCTCGTGAAGCATTTCAATGGGCTTTTGAAGCCGACCAAAGGGGAGGTGCTGGTGGACGGGGTGAGCACCCGGGATGTTAGCGTGGCTAAACTGGCTCGAAACGTTGGTTTCGTGTTTCAGAATCCGGATCATCAACTATTCAGCGAAACCGTGGAGGATGAGATTGCTTTTGCCCTAAAAAACTTTGATTTTGAAGAGGCAGTGATAGAAAAGCAGGTTGAGTGGGCTCTGAACCTTTTGGACATAACTCAGTATCGGAAGACTTCTCCTTTTATGCTCAGTGGTGGAGAAAGAAAACGGGTTGCCTTGGCTTCTATCCTCGCTTGGGACCCTCAGGTAATAATTCTGGACGAGCCGACCATAGGTCAGGATCATCAGCAAAAGGAGAAACTGCAGCAATTCATACTGCAGCTTAACGCCCAGAAAAAGACTGTGGTTGTGGTCACTCATGATGTAGAGTTTGTGGCTGAATGTAACCCTCGAGTCATATTGATGAGTCAAGGAAAAATTTTGGCTGAAGGTATGGCGGAAAAGCTTTTGACGAACCCGAAGTTGGTGGCGCAGGCTTCGATTGTGCCTCCTCAGATAACCCAGATTTTTCTGGAGCTGGCTGATTTGGGGCTGCCAACCGATGTTATAGACGTTCACGAAGCCACCAAGATTCTGTTAGACCGCCTGAGGAAAAAACAATGAGTGTGTTTGAAGGCTTCAAGTTCCGGAAAGTCTCTTCCGTGGTCCATAATCTGGACCCCAGAATCAAGTTTTTCTATGTTACCGTCTTGTTTGTGCTGGCGATTCTATTCACTAATCTGCTGGCATTGATTGTCCTGTTTTTGGTGCCCCTACCCTTTGTTTTTATGGCTCGAGTTAACCGGCAATGGCTGCGTTCCCTGAGAGGGGCAGCATTGTTGGCGATCTTCATATTTGCAACCAACATTCTTGTCGGATATTTTTATCCCACCTCAAACACTCAAATAATCCATCCCGTCGACACCACCACGGAATTCTTGATTCTTTTAGAATACGCCTCAGCCATGACTTTACGTTTCGTTGTTCTAATCGCGTCTTTTTCAGTGTTTTTTCTGACAACGTCACCTGACCTTCTAGGCTTGGCGCTGCAGCAGAGTCACATCCCCTACGAGTTCTGTTTCGCATTCACCACTGCAGTTCGCTTCGTTCCAGTGTTGGCTGACGAGGCGCAGACCATCATGGACGCCCAGAAGGCAAGAGGATTGGAGCTGGAGAGCGGCAACTTCCTTAAACGGGTGAAAAACTACATCCCCATCCTTATCCCGCTGATTGTTAATGCCATCCGAAGAAGCCTAGAGTTGGCTGAGGCTATGGAGTCTAGGGCTTGGGGAGCAAGCGAAAAACGAACAAACCTGTACACGCTTAAACTAAAGAGGTCAGACTACATTCTGATTCTGATTTCTGTTCTGATGCTAATAATCGCAGTTTACATTCGGCTATATGTTCCAATCCCATCACTGACTGCCTTACTTTCCCTCTAAAAACTCTTAACCCTGAAAATCTGAAACCTAACCCAAAATCAAGCCGCTGTCTGATTGATTATCTTCTCAGACCTATTTCGATTTCTTCCGTCTTCGCTGTCGCTTCTTCTTGGTTCTCTTCTGCTTCTTTTTCTTGGTTTTCTTGGTCATGCCGTGATGTCTTGCCATGATGATCGCGTTCCTTCCATGTTAGTCGAAAGTGTGATTCTTAAAGTTTTATGTTAACATCTTTTTGGCTATTATTAAAGCTTGTTTTTTCCAATCCGAAATAGTTTAAACACTCTTTTTCTGTTTAGAGTTTGCTTTGTTGTCATCCGCTTTCCGCTGTTTGCTGCAGGCTAAGCGTCTACTGGTCTAGTCTCTAGAGACTGTAAAGCTGTTTCAGAGTCGCTCCATCTCATCATCACATGAGCTCAGAATGGTGTCCCTCATCACAACATACCAAGGTTAACTTGAAAGCTTAAAACCTTACCCTTTCTGGCTCCGATGCGCAACAACCCGCAGAAACTGGAGTTATTTTCCCGGTTATTTTGTTGCTAACTTGAATTCCTTGTGGATTGCCCTGACCGTCTCGTCTCCATCCTTTTCTTTAACTACGAATGAGACGTTAAGCTCCGATGAGCCCTGCGCTATCATGCGGACGTTTATTCCTTTTTGTGCTACGGCTGAAAATATTCTTGAAGCCACTCCCGGCATTCCTTTCATGCCCGCCCCCAAAACTGCGACTACGCACACATCCTCTTCGGACATGATTTCGCGAATAAAGTCTCTGCCCAGCAACGCTATCTCTAGGGTGTTGACTGCCCTTTCCAGCAAGCTTCGCTGAATAACTAGTGAAATGTTTGCCTCTGAGACGCTCTGCGATATCATCAGGATGTTGATGTTTTCTTTTCCCAGCACCTCGAAAACTTTTGCTGCTGTTCCCGGGGCGCCCACCATGCCTGCTCCGCTGACGGTAATCACCGCAACGTTCCTGACTAGGGTTACGGCTTTCACTCCATCTTTTTCTTTGATTTTCTGTTCTTTCTTTATCAGGGTTCCCGGATTCTCTGGATTGAAGACGTTTCTGATTCTGACTGGGATTCCCTCTTTTCTGGCTGGCTCCAACGCTCGCGGATGCATGGCTTTGGCTCCGAAGATGGTTAGTTCTGTGGCTTCTTGGAAAGACAATTCATTGATTGTTTTGGCTGAGGAAACGATTTTGGGGTCAGACGTCATCAGGCCGTCCACGTCCGTCCATATCCACACCTCGTCAGCTTCTAATGCGGCTCCGATTATGGTGGCGGTGTAGTCTGAGCCTCCCCTGCCCAAGGTTGTGGTTTCTCCGTTCTGGGTTGCAGCTATAAAACCCGTTAACACTGGAACGGCTCCTTTCTTCAGCAGAGGCTCAAGATTCTTTTTAACCTGATACTTGGTGACGTTCATGAGTAAACCAGCTTCACCAAAATTGTTGTCGGTCACTATCCCCGCCTCTCCTCCAGTAAGGTGCTCCGACTTCAGTTCCAGGTCTTTGAGGGCTCCGCTGACTATTGGCGCAGACAACTTTTCTCCATAAGAAATGACTGTGTCTCTTGATTTGGGGGTGAGCTCGCCGACGAAAACGATTCCCGTTAGAATCTGCTCAAGCTCATCTATCCTTGCCTCAAGAATCTGCTCCGTCTCTTCTCTTATCTGACCGTTTTTTACGGTGTTTTTGGCTGTAGTTAGATGTCTTTTAAGCATTTTCTGCTTAAATTCGCGGATGTACTCGCGGTTTCCCTTTTTTGCTTCCTCTGCCGCTTGGATAAGCTGGTCTGTGACGCCCTCCAAAGCTGAAACTACGGCAACAACGGCGCAATCCTCACCACTGTTGTTTGCTATGAGTTCGGCTACGTGGCAAATCTTTTTGCCGGTAGCTACAGAACTTCCTCCAAACTTCATCACTATCTTCTTCAAGTCCTTTCCCTCACCTTTATGTTATCATCCTGTTTGCTATGTTCTGTTTTATGTCCAGCAGATCCCTTAGCACTGCGCTGGCGGTTTCTGTTCCTCCTGCCCCCAATCCGATGATGGTCTGTTCGCCTGCCGATTCGGAGACGAAGGTTGCGGCGTTGAGTGCTCCGTCCACTGCTAGGGGATCATGTTTGGATATTTGGGTGGGCTCCACTTTTAGGTTTTCTTCGATGGAGCCTATGAGCTTTAT
>CBFCZR010000082.1:0-7279 GCA_965602795.1 Candidatus Bathyarchaeota archaeon
CGCGATATCCGCGGCAACCAGAAGAGACGGATTAACGTCCTCACTCTTTCCAGGCGGCGAACAGACAACAATCTTCTCTACTCCAGCCACTCTGGCGGGTATGGCACACATCAGCACCGAAGAAGGATATGCCGCTTTTCCTCCCGGAACGTAGACGCCAACAGACTCTAGAGGTCTGGTGACTTGCCCAAGAGTTACGCCTTCCGCTGTTTGCATTGTCCACTTGTCTCTGAGCTGTTTCTTGTGAAAACTTGCAATGTTATCTGCGGCTCTTCGTAAGGCCGTGATCTGGCTTTTTTCCAGCTTTTTGTATGCTTCTTTGATTTCCCTCTCGTCAACCTTCAGCTTGGATGCGGGGAGGCGTACCTTGTCGAATTTTTCTGTGTACCTCAGAAGGGCTTTGTCGCCCTGTTCTCTAACATCAGCGATTATCTTTCTAATCGATGATTCGATCGAGGACATGTCCGATTTTCCTCTATTCAGCACTTGTTTGAGCATTTGCTCTTTGAATTCTTGAGCCTTTACAATTCTCATCTTATTCTAAACCTCCTCGCATTCTGGCTAGAAGCTCGTTGATTTGCTTCTCGAAATTTCTGTAGGCGATCTTGTTGCAGGCTAGCCTAGTGGTTGATTCCATGACCGTTCCGATTATTCTGAGCTTGTTTTTCTTCAGCGTTTCTCCAGTTGATGTGAGGTCTACGATTATCTGAGCCAAGCCCAGTTTAGGCGCAAGTTCTGCTGTTCCGCTGACCTCCAAAACCTCCACCTGCTTTCCAAGTTTTTCGAAAAACTTTCTGGTGATGTTAGGGAATCCAGTTGCTACCCTTGCCAGAGCTGGGACCTCACTTACAGATTTTATGGTTGAATCTTCTGGAACCGCAACGACGAGAGTGCATTTTCCAAATTCTAGGTCCAGCAATTCGAGAACGTTGGCGTCTCTTTCTTGAATCAGGTCGTGACCGGTGACGCCCAAATCTACTGCACCATATTGTACATAGACGGGTATGTCGTTGGCTCTGGCGAAGATTGCCTCGAATCTTGGGTCAGAGGTCTTGGAAACGTAGGCTCTGTCCTCTTCCAGTACTTCTATTCCTGCTCGCCCGAGCGCCTCAATTGCGGGTTTCTTTAGGCGCCCCTTGTTTGGTATCGCGATGCGAATCTTCTTATTCATTTCAACGTTGACCTCCCAGTTCTTTCAAGAAACTTTCGAGCATTACGTCTCTTGAAGCGCTTGATTTTACGGCGTAAACAGTTACTGGGGACTTGAGGGAGGAACCAACCGAAACCACGTAATCCGTCTCGGTAAGTTTTCCGTATTCTATTGTTTTCTCGAGGCTTCTCTTTGTTATTTCCAATGAGGCGATGACCCCGGCTTCCCGAAGAATCTTGACCGCTTTTACTGCGGTGTCCCTGAACTTGGACGCCACAATAACTCTTGGTTTGGGGTCGTCTGGAATTTCGGAACCCTGTGCGGTGAGGGCTTGGAGGAGTTTTCCGATTTCTAGGGCGAAGCCTGTTGCGGGTAGCTTCAGTTTTCCAAATTTTTCGATAAAGTTGTCGTATCTGCCTCCGCCTCCAAGGGGGAGACCCAAGTTTGGAACCGAAGCCTCGAACACTATCCCCGTGTAATATTCTATCTTTTTTGTCAAAGAAAAATCAAAGAACACCAAGTCATCTATCCCATAGTCCACCAAGGTTTCCTGAAGCTCTGAAAGGCTCTTTAACTGTTTGTTCAGCTCATCATATTTTGAGCCATTGAGAGAAATTGATGAAACTTCATCCAGTCTTCTGCAGCGAGAAAGCTGAAGGAAAGCATCTCTTAGCTTTGAGGAGATGCTGCTTTTTTCCATGAACTTCTTCAGCCCAACCGAATCTCGGCACGCTAGGAGACCCATAACAGAAGCTTTCTGCTGCTTATCCAATCCTGCCGCATTCAGCAAGTCTTTGAGTAGACTGGCGTAACCTAAGTCAATTCGCACCTCCTTCAAGCCCACCTGCTTGAGTGATGATATTAGCAAGGCAAGTATTTCTCCGTCAGCTTCTGGGGTGTTGCAGCCGACAAGTTCAACTCCTGCTTGGCAGAACTCTCGTTCTCTTTTGAGGTAGGATTGGCTGTACCTGAAAACGTTGTTGACGTAGAATAGGCGAATCGGCTCTGGCGCGGACGGCATTCGGGTTGTCACGATTCTGGCTACTGGCGCCGTCATTTCTGCTCTTAGGGCCAAAAGCTTTCCGTCGAAGTCTTGGAACTTGAACATGGTGTCTACAAGTTCTGCTCCTACGCCTGTGGATAGGGTTTCGACAAATTCAATAGTGGGGGATCGGACTTCGCTGTAGTTCCATGATTCAAAATTTTTTCTCAGCTGGTTTTCGATGTAGCGGTATTGTTTGACTTCGTTAGGCAAGTAGTCTCTGGTTCCCTTTGGGGTGTGTAGCTTGGTGAATGTTATTCCTCCTTGTCATCATTTGTCCTCCAATGGGTAATTTGTGGGTTGAAACCCATATTCCGCACATCTTATATAAAGGTTTCTGCAACAAAATAAACGAGGCAAAAACACATGCGAATGACCGAAATAGTCAGAATCGACTCCAGAGGAAGAATCACAATGCCATCCAACCTCCGCGAAGCCGTGAAACTCGCCGAGGGAATGTACGTTATGCTGGTAGCCAATTTAGACGAGAAGGAAATTCGGATTGTTCCCTTCGCTGACCCAGAAGCAAAACTTGTTGAATTCCGTATCGCTTTCTCGGATATGCCCGGTGCCCTCGCAAAAGCGGCAAACATTCTGGCAAGACAGGGGGTTGATCTGCTTTCCAGCGAATCACGGACTCTTCGTAGAGGAAAATCGGCTGAATGGGTTGTGGTTGCTGACGTTTCAAGATGCAAATGCAAACTGGAGGAACTTGAACAGCGGATAATCGAGGGCGGAGCGGCGAAGGAAGTAAAGTCCAGAAGTTACACCTAAAGGAATTCTGTTATGGAAGCCTGAATAACGTTTAAAGATATGATTCCTGTAAAAATTTTGCTTTTTTTGTTGTTTAGAGCTTAGAATATAGAGATGGAAAGATTTCTTATAAACCCTATATGCAGAGCGTTGTTAAAACCTAAGCTAAAACATTTAGTATTAAAAAAATTGAGAGAGGGCGCAAGCCCACCTAAGGCATATTAATAACGTCTTCTTTGCTCCATGTGACCGTTTGACCACAAGCTGGACAATTGACTTGATTGTTACTAAGAGTTGCAGTTCTAAATGTTTGTTCATCCATAGAAATACCAGTTTCTATAGTTTTTCCACAATTAGGACATTTAACTTTCAGTTGCCCCATTCGTCTCCCCAAATCCTCTTATCTGTTATGCGCATATAAGTTCTATGTTGTGTGGAGTTGCAGATTATGGAGGAACGGGTCTACGCGTTGTTCGGCGTTTTTGGTCCCTCACTGGTCTACGCTTCTATCGTGTTGTCTCTAGTTCTTTCGCCGTGGTTCAACTGGCAAAGCAACATGTTAAGTGACCTTGGACACGCAGTCACCAGCAATGCTGCCCCCATATTTAATCTCGGAATGCTGCTGGCAGGCTTTCTCATGATGATATACGCGTTAACTATCTTCAAGAAGCACGCCAAATACAGTAGCTTCTGCCTTTTAGCTTCAACTTTTTTGGTTCAGTTGCTGGCAGCGTTTAATGAGGTGTACGGTTCTCTCCATTATGCTGCTGCTGTGCCCCACTTTGTAATGCTGAGCGTCACCTCCATCGTGTATACTGCGGAAAAAAGATCAGCTGTGGCACTCGCTACCTTTATCATAGTCATGTTCTCATGGTTGCTTTATGCATTGAACATATTCAACATTGGAATTGCAGTTCCAGAAACAGTGTCAAAGCTTGTTCTCGCTTGGATAATGTACTCCGCCATCAAAATCTATCTTGACAAAGAATCTTAATACACTGTGATGCTTCTGGTTCCAGGCAGTCTCCTTATCTCGCCAATCAAATCTGAAGGAATATCGCCCTCAAGAATCAGAGTTAACTTGGGGTGCTCACTTGTGCTGGGGTCTTCTGCCAGAGCCTGCCGTATGCTAAGCCCATTCTCTGAAACTATCTTCGTGACATCTGCTATTATACCTGTCCGGGCTGCGTTTTCAGGAACAAAAACAATCACACTCAAGTTAAACTCGCGAGCAACCTCCTGCAGCGAGCACACTTGCCTAAGATTCATGTAAATCCTCTTCAATTCGTTCTTCGAAAGTATGGTTTGAACTGTGCTATCGACGGCTCGACGTTCAACACCCGCTTCCTTTGCAATCTGGGTGTGAGGTATCTCTATTCCGCCGCTGACTACTTTGCCGTCTTCGCGGACTTGGAAGCCCCGCTCAAACAAGAGTTGGGCAATGCGTTGTTGTGCTGGCAAGTCTTTGAAGAATTCCTTGATTTGGCTCCACATGTCTGCCACCTTTAAGGTATATTTTTGTCCGATAAAGCTTATATAAATGCTTCAGAGTAAAAAAGGTTAATTCCTCAAACTGGAAAAGAGAGTGAAACATTAATGGTACATAAAAAAATAGTGCTAGACGAAGAAGAAATCCCCAAGAAATGGTACTGCATACTGCCTGACCTGCCTAAGCCGATGCCACCCTTCATAGAAACAGAAACGCATGAACCTGGACCCGGAATCGTTCCCAAAATATTTCCCAAAGAAATCATCGGACAAGAGTTGAGCAAGGAACGATGGATAGACATCCCTGACGAAGTGCGGGAAATCTACAGTCTGTGGAGACCCACACCAATGTTCAGAGCCACTCGACTGGAAAAGGCGCTTAAGACACCAGCCAAAATCTACTACAAGTATGAGGGAGTCAGCCCTTCAGGAAGCCACAAACCCAACACCGCTGTTGCACAGGCTTACTACAACATGAAAGCAGGAAAAGAACGCATGTCCACCGAAACTGGAGCCGGTCAGTGGGGCTCAGCTTTCGCCTTTGGCTGCATGACTTTTGGTCTCGATTGCACGGTATACATGGTCAGAGCCAGCTACGACCAGAAGCCTTACCGTAGGGTTCTGATGGAAACTTATGACGCTGAGGTTTACGCCAGTCCGAGCAAACAAACAGAGTCTGGGAGAAAAATTTTGGCGGAAGACCCTGACAGCACTGGAAGCCTAGGAATCGCCATCAGTGAAGCTGTAGAAGATGCATTGCATCATCCAGCAACGAATTATGGTATCGGCAGCGTTTTCAATCATGTTCTTTTGCATCAAACAGTAGTAGGACAGGAAGCTAAGAAACAGCTTGCATTAGTAGACGATTATCCAGACGAAATCTATGGATGCATAGGTGGAGGCAGCAGCTTCTCAGGCCTATTCTGGCCATTCTATTACGACAAAGTTTCAGGAAAAGCACCAAAAGACACCAAGTTCATAGCCACCGAAGCCACAGCCTGCCCGTCAATTACTAAAGGCGAATACATGTATGATCACGGCGACACAGCGAAGATAACGCCTCTAGTTAAGATGCATACTTTGGGTCACGATTTTATACCCCCACCAATTCATGCTGGAGGTCTACGCTACCACGGTATAGCCCCCACATTAAGCGCCTTACATGAGGCAGGCATGATAGAAACCGCAGCCTATAATCAGGTTGAGGTATTCGACGCCGCAAAAACTTTCATAAACAGCGAGGTTATAGTGCCTGCTCCTGAGCCAAACCATGCCATTAAGGCTGTTATCGATGAGGCTTTAAGGTGCAAGGAGACTGGAGAGGAGAAGACTCTGCTCTTTCTGCTGTGCGGTCACGGATACTTTGACATGCAAGCATACGACGACTACAACCACGGCAAACTGCTACCATACGATTACCCACAGGAAAAGGTGCAAAAGGCTGTGAATAAGATAAAGTCGCTTTATCCTTGGTTGGAAAGTCTACCTTACTAATCACACTGGATGACAAACACAACACCCACAAATGCGCTTAAACCCTGAAAATCCCCCATTTTCCCTTTTTTGATTTTAAGAAAGGAGCAGATTACAGCATCGCATTTTTTCGCTGATTAAATCAAGTTTCTGGCTGTAGCAGAAAAACTGTTTTACATCTCTGATGAATTAATGTCAGTCCATATCAGCGTTATTCTAAACTTGAGAGTTATAAAGTAGCTGTGAACATTAGTACTTTAGGGGCTGAGATTGGTTAAAGTTTCTAAAATCAAAAAAAGAGATGAAAGAATAGTAGATTTTGATGAAAACAAGATAGCTGACGCCATTCTTAAAGCATTAAAGGCTGTCAAGAAAGAGGATGAAGAGCTTGCAAGGAAACTTTCCGGAGAGGTTGTGCAGCTCCTTAACGAGCGCTTCGAAGATGAAATTCCCAGTGTGGAGAACGTTCAGGACATTGTTGAGGAGATTCTCATCAGAAACGGTTACGCTAATGTGGCTAAGGCATACATTCTGTACCGCCAAAAACGCACAGAAATCAGAGAGCAAAAAAAGTTCTTCGGCGTCGCTGATGATTTAAAGTTTGGAATCAATGCCATAAAAGTGCTAAAAAACAGGTACCTCATGAAAGACTTTGAAGGCAAAGTCGTCGAGACCCCACGTCAAATGTTACGTAGGGTCGCCAAAGCAGTGGTTAAAGCTGACCTTCTCTATGACAAGAAAGCTGATGTTGAAGGAATTGAGGAAACGTTTTATCAAGTTATGGCGAACCGAGAGTTTCTACCTAACTCTCCCACTCTAATGAATGCGGGCACCAGACTTGGTCAGCTCTCCGCCTGTTTCGTTTTGCCCGTGGAAGATTCGATAGAGGGAATATTCACCACCCTGAAGCATATGGCGTTGATTCATCAGTCCGGAGGGGGAACAGGCTTCTCTTTCTCGAAGCTGAGACCAGCAGGAGACATAGTGGGCTCCACGAAGGGCGTTGCATCGGGTCCAGTCTCTTTTATGACCATCTATGACGCCGCCACCAACGTGATTAAGCAGGGGGGACGAAGAAGAGGAGCCAACATGGGAATATTGGGCGTAAACCATCCTGACATTCTGAAGTTTATTGAAGTGAAGTCCAGAGAGGGAGTTTTGACCAATTTTAACATTTCAGTGGCGGTTACGGACCAGTTTATGGATGCAGTAGAGAAAGATGCTGAATATGACCTGATAAATCCTCGAAACGGCGAAGTTGAAAAAAGGCTTAGGGCTCGCCACGTTTTCGATTTGATTGTCTCCAATGCTTGGAGGACAGGAGACCCAGGCCTAATTTTCATTGATGAGATAAACAGGCATAATCCAACTCC
>CBFCZR010000083.1:0-7191 GCA_965602795.1 Candidatus Bathyarchaeota archaeon
AAGAAGGCGAACAGGAAACCGAATAGTGTTCCTTCTAGGTTTTTTCCTTTGTTGAAGGGCAGAGGGGTTCTTCCTAGTTTCATTCCGAATATGTGAGCACCGCCGTCGCCTAGGGTTAGTGTTGTGATGGCTACGTATCGTATGGGCGCTGGGAAGATGAGGAGAGATATTGCTATTCCTACGGCGAAATGGATTGGGGCTGCTGCGAATTCGTAGAGTTCTGTTTTGTTTGCTGCTTTCCAGGTTATCGAGGAGAGGATGGGTATGTTGATTCCCTGTATTCGGACAATCTCGGATAATGTGTAAAGCGCGGCTATGAACAATATCAATGAAGCCACCATAACGTTTCCGAAAAGATATATACAAATGAATGACAGCAGAAAGCTGCTTATGTGGATTGTTTCTCTGAGACCTCGACTTCTCGACATCACAGAATGAGGAAGTGGCTGCTTTTCCCCTGTTATGGAAGGTAAGATTTCTGTTAACGCGCCTTTTGTCACAACATCGGATTTGGCGGTTAGAACAAAATCGGGGTTGTAGCCTATCCTCAACCCGCATAGAGGAAACATGGAGAGGTTGTTTCGGTCATCAGCAACCATGACACAATCTTGGGGCGTCAAGTCTTCTTTTTCGAGTATCCTCTGCAAAACAGCGGCTTTGCCTCCAGACCGGAGAACGTCACCACCTATTTTACCCGTTAAACGTTCATCCTTTATCTCCAGTTCCAGACCATAAGCATAGTCAGCATGTAGCCTCTTTGCCAAGTCCTCTACAGCTGGAGTGGGGAGACCTGAACTGATTAGCGCTATTCTGTATCCTTTGTTGTTTAATTTTTTGAACACTTCTTCGGTGCCAGGTATCAAAGGTATCTGTTTATGAAGTTCCAGAATCTCCTCTGCTTTCAGTCCCTTGAGCATCGCAAAGATTCTTTTCAGTGCGGATTCGACAGATAATAGTCCGCTTTCGTAGAGAAACCCTAATACAATGATTTTTATTAATCCCGGAAACCCCACTTTCCTTGATGCCTCAAAGAGAATATAACGATTCTTGGGTATCAAAACCCCTTCAACATCAAAAACAACCAAGCGACTGGCTCCGTGCCCAGTTTCCTTTCCGTCAGCCATTGGAGATTTTCCTCTCCTCCTTATTGACATTGTCTTGATTGAAGAGTTTATCGGAAACAACATACCAAACGAAGCGTTAGTGCCGTCAGTTTACTTGACAGGTCATTGGGGGTTTGAGCCAGCGACCTTTGATAGGTAAGTAAGAGGCTTCGTTGCTCTCAGGCGTCATATGCCTTTCGAAGAGCTATTTGGCTAGTATTGTTGCGGCTATGGAAAGAATGACTCCTATCCAACCAACTGATTGGGCTATGAGGAGTAAGAAGTATAAAGTGTAAGCCCAACCGTGAAGGAATGCTGAAATTAAGGTTATTGAGAAGCCTATTAGTCCCATCCCTGCACCAATGCTTATGATGAATTTGGCAACTCTTGTTCTTTCCATGTATATCAGGACACCTCCAAAAATTACCGCCACGCCTCCCAAGTCGGCAATGAAGTTTAATGCCTGCAAAACAATTGAAAGTATGTCTGCCGCAGGACCTTCTACCTGATCGATTAAATACTCTATAGCTGCGCCGACAATACCAGCAGACCCGGTCACGCCAGCAACGATAAGGAGTGCACCCCCAACAAAAGCCAAGATTACAGCCGACTTAGATGACATACTCAGCATTTTAAGGGGCAGGTTTGTTAAAAAACTTGCTTCTGCGCTCCAATATAGATAAGGGCTGTATGCATAGGGTAAGAAAGACGTGTAATGTGTTCAGAATTGTGGAATCATGGGCTTGACCTGATATGTTTCCGTTGTCTTTAAGTACATATGTTTCGTAAGAAAATTGTTACAGTTAAGAAAAGGTTTGGAGGTGTGTTGCGTTCGCTAAGATTTTGGTCACCTCGGCGTGGCCCTACATCAATTATGTTCCTCATCTAGGCAACATCGTAAGCTCCATTCTGTCAGCGGACGTTGTAACCCGCTATTACCGCCTCAAGGGAGACGATGTTGTTTACGTCACCGGCTCAGACGAACATGGAACACCCATCGAAATAGAAGCCGTAAGATTAAACATCCCTCCAAAACAGCTTACAGACCGGAACCATGCACAAGTGTCGAATCTCTTCGAACGGTGGGGAATAGCCTTCAGCAACTACACCCGCACAGAAAACCCTGTGCACAAGGAGTTCGTGCGAAAGTTTTTGTTGAAAATCTACGAGAACGGCTACATCTTCACCCAAGAAACCGAGCAGCTTTACTGCCCAAACTGTGACCGTTTCCTGCCTGACAGATTCGTAGAGGGGACCTGTCCACACTGCGGACATGAGAGTGCGCGGGGAGACCAGTGTGACTCCTGTGGAACCCTTCTTGAGCCCACAAATCTTCTGCAGCCCCGCTGCGCAATATGCAGCTCCACACCAATCAAAGAGACAAGAAAGCACTGGTACTTTGACATGCCGAAGCTAAGCGAGAAACTCCGCGACTACATTGAGAATAACAAAAGTTTGCCTGATAATGCTCGGAATTTCACGTTGAACCTTCTGAAGGAGGGGTTGAAGCCTAGACCGGTAACTCGGGATAACAAGTGGGGGATTCCCTCGCCTTTTCCGGGTTCTGAGGAAAAAACAATCTATGTTTGGGTTGAAGCCGTTCTGGGGTACCTCTCAGCCACTGTTGAATACTTCAAACGAAAGGGAGAGGAGGAGCGGTGGAAGGAATACTGGTTCAACAAAGAAACTAAGACCCTGTATTTCATAGGAAAAGACAACATCCCCTTCCACACCATTATCCTGCCAGCCCTGCTGTTGGCCACCCACGAGGACTATAATCTGCCTTGGACAGTTCAATCCACAGAGTTTCTGATGTTTGATGGTCAAGCCTTCTCCAAGAGCCGAAGAATAGGAATCTGGATAGACGAGGCTCTAGAACTCTTTCCAGCAGACTACTGGAGATACTCCCTACTTTCTATACGCCCTGAAGTGAAAGACACAAACTTTTCTTGGACAACCCTAACCGAAAAAGTGAACTCTGACCTGAACGACACCCTCGGCAACTTCATCCACAGAACATTGACCTTCATAAACAAGCGGTTCAACAGCGCAGTGCCGCAGCCAAAAAGCCTTGACAAAAAGGACAAGGCGATTCTAGAAGAGGCTAAAGAAATCGTGAACAAAACCGCGGAACGAATGGAAACATTCAAACTGCAAGAGGCTCTACGCTACGCCATAAGCCTAAGCCACCTAGGCAACCGATACTTCAACGAGAAGGAGCCATGGAACACCATAAAAACAGCCCCTCAAGATTCAGCCAACACTCTCTATGTTGCTGCCCAATTAGTGAAACAGTTGGCAATAATTCTGGAACCGTTCATTCCCTTCACTGCCGAGAAGCTATGGAAGCTCCTTAATCTGTCTGGCTCTGTTCATGAGCAAAGATGGGATGAAACAGCAAAGGAGTTGGCTCCGGACCACAAGATAAACAAGGCGAAGCCTCTGTTCAGCAAAATCGAGGACAGCGAAGAGGAGCTTCAAGCCAAGCTGGAAAAAATTAGGGCTGCAAAGGAACCTTAGATTGGGGTTTGATGAAGGGAAAATTTTGGGACTGAAACTTGACCTTCACGTTCACACATGCTATTCCAGTGATGCTTTCACAACCCTCAAGCAGGTTGTCGCCTATTCCAAGAAGCGGGGATTGGATGGGGTTGCAGTCACAGACCACAACACCGTCAAAGGTGCCCTCAAGCTGAAAACCCGTGACATCATTGTCGTCCCTGGAATAGAAGTCTCCACCCTGAACGGTCATCTTCTCGGTCTCAACGTAACCACGTCGATACCTGCAAAACTGGGCATGGAAGAAACCATCCGCCTGATTCATGAAGCGGGGGGAATCGCTGTGGCGCCCCACCCTACCACATTCTACAAGTCGCCGCCGAGCCGACGCGTAAGTTCTTATGATGCAGTAGAGGTGATGAACGGTGCTTCTGTTCCTTTCCCTGTTTTCACTTCTTTGAGCAAAAGATTTGCTGCTGGTTTAGGTCTGCCGCAGACTGGCGGAAGCGACTCCCATTACGCTCCTGAAATTGGGGCAGCCTACACAGTCGTGGATGCTGATCCTGGTGTTGACGAAATTGTGTGCGCCATCAAAAAGGGTGCTACAGTTCCTATGGGGCATGGTATACCTTTGAGAATTAGGCTTGGACGAACTGCGTTAAAGCTGAAAAGAAAACTCTGAGAAGAGAAAAAAAGGCTATTCTTCTGGTTCTTCGATCTGGTCTAGACCCAAGTCGACGTGGACTGTGATTCCGGGTTCTGTGTAAGGTTCTATGTTCGCGAGGTCTAGTTTGGGGATTGTGGGAAAAGGCTCTATGGTGTCTAGTTTCATTTCTGGAAGTTCCTTTGGATGCTCGATTTTGATGAGTTTTTCTATGTTTCTATCCATTTCAGCTTCTTCCCCAGGCCTCTATACTGAGGAGGTCTCGAACCGCTGTGCGGATTGCCTCAGCTCTGTTTGGGTAGTATTTCTCGTCAACTAGGTTGTCTAACGCCTGAATGTAGGGTTCAGGTAGGTGTAGTGTAATTAGTTTCATTTTTCATCTCTCTGTTGTTGCAATTGAATATGCAGAGGTTAGTTTTGTCTTATATGTCTTAATGTTAAGAAATAAATATGATACAAATATAAACATACAACCCCTTATAAGCTTTTCCTACCCCCCTCTTTTGTGCTCCTACGCGCCTTCATGCAAAAATTGCTTTGCAGAATCTTTATGTTTCTCTCGTACGATTAAAACCGTATAACTCAGATTACACCCTCTGTAACCGTGGCAGCGACAATTGAGCTGAAATTGATGGTTGAAGATTCTAAACGGGTTTACGTCAAAAGTTTTGGTTGCTCAGCGAATCTTGCAGATGGCGAAGTCATTGCCGGCTGCCTTTCAAAAGCTGACTTCCAACTTGTTGGCAGTCCTCGAGATGCGGAAATCTTGGTTTACAATACCTGCGCTGTTAAGTCTCCCACAGAAAATCGGGTCATGGACATTTTGAGAAAGGCGTCGAGAGACAAGCGGCTGGTGGTGACGGGTTGCCTGCCTCTGATAAACTTTGAAAGATTAAAAAATGAGGTGGAGTTCGATGGGGTGGCGGGTCCAGCGCCTGGCGACAGGATTGTTGAGGTTTTGCGTCGTGTGGCTGCTGGAGAAAAAGTTATTCTTCTGGGAGGAACTTCCAAGCCGAGTTTATGTCTTCCCAGAATTCCGGTGAACCCTGTCGTAAGCATTATTCCCATCAACTATGGCTGTCTAGGAAACTGCTCCTACTGCTGTGTTCATTTCGCCAGGGGACGGCTACGAAGCTATTCTGTTGATGAAGTTGTTGAGCGCGTGAAGCAGGATTTAGCTTCTGGCGCCAAGGAGGTGTGGTTAACCTCCCAGGATACAGCATGTTACGGGAAAGACATTGGAGCAAGTTTGCCGGATTTGCTGAGGCGAGTCTGCGAGGTGGAGGGCGATTTTTTTGTTCGGCTGGGAATGATGAATCCCAATCATGTGGTGGAGATGCTGGATGAGCTTGTTGAAGCCTACAAATGCGGGAAGCTTTTCAAGTTTCTGCATCTGCCAGTCCAAAGTGGTGACGATAATGTTCTTGGGCTTATGAACAGGCGCTACACTGTAGAGGACTTCAAAGCTGTTGTTCAGGCTTTCAGAAAGGAGATTCCAAGATTGACGCTGTCAACGGACGTTATCTGTGGTTTTCCTGGGGAGAGCAGAGAGGCTTTTGGGCGTACAAAGAGGTTGCTTGCAGAGGTTCAGCCTGACATTGTTAATGTGTCAAAGTTTTTTTCTAGACCCCGCACTCAGGCAGAGAAGATGGAGGCTCTTTCTCCAAAGGAGGTGAAGAGGAGGAGCGGGGAGCTGGCGGAGTTGTCTAGAAAGATTAGCTTTGAGAGGAACTGGGCTTGGATGGGCTGGGAGGGAACGGTCCTATTTGATGAGAGGGGCAAGGGGGAGTCTTGGATGGGAAGAAACTTCGTTTACAAGCCTATCGTGGTTAAGGGTGACGACTCTTTGGTTGGAAGATTTGTTCCTGTTCGGGTTGTTAATGCTTTTTCAACCTATCTTGAAGCTGAAATATTGTGAAATTAGCCTCCGCCCACCGGAGGAAGAATCGCAACTATGTCTCCTTGTTTCAGTTTTGTGTCAAAGCCTTGCAGAACGTTAATGTTTTTGCCGTTTACGAGAAACGACAGGAAATCTTGCACCTTTCCCTTCTTGTTGTAGATGTATTCTCTGAATTTTTTGCCGTATTTCTCAGCCAATAATGTGATTAGCTCATCGATTGTGATGCTGTTTTGCAGCTGGATTGTTTCTATGTTTTTGCCTGTTATTTCCCGTAGTGTGGTGAAGAACTTGACTTCGACTTTCATTTGTTTTCTATTCCTATTTTTGGGGGGCGAAATTTATTCTATTCTATATTTGCGGATTAGGTATGTTAGATTAAACTTAAATAGAGCCACAAATTCTCAGAATAGCGACACCACTCAACTTGTTGATTGAGCCGCCGTAGCTCAGTTCGGTAGAGCAACGGGCTGTTAACTCGTGGGTCGAAGGTTCGAGTCCTTCCGGCGGCGCCACAGACTTTTCTACATATCAAACAATAGAACAAGCGGATGATATGTTTCGGTCACTCTTTTTCATCTTCGGATTTTTCGTCTATTTTGCGTGGTCCAGCATCTTTTGGTTTTATCAGCTCCAGTATGGCCGGCAACAGGAGGATGAATATGAATGCGGCTATGACTATAACCAAAAATATTAGCATGTAATGCACTGAAGTCAGATTCACGAACAAGGTGTTTTTGTTTTATCGGTTATCTGCACATATAATACTATGGTTGGTTATGCTTAGTTTTTCAGAAAAAAGACTGCTTTCAACAATGTACCTCTATTAGGCTCCTAATATGAATGTGGATGTGGGAATTTTGTTTCCGTTACGGCTTAATCTTAGAGAAGCGATGGGTGGATAGCATCAATAAAAAAGTTTTTCGAAACAAAAAATATGCGTGGATGGTAACCCGTAAGCTTCTTGTCAAAGTTTCTTGACCAGCCAGAGATACTTTTGGTCAAGGTTTCTTGACAAAAACTCTTTT
>CBFCZR010000084.1:0-7115 GCA_965602795.1 Candidatus Bathyarchaeota archaeon
TCTCTAAACCATCAAAGGAACAACCTCTGACGCAACAACAGCGAGGACAACAAGCAAAGCCGAATGCTTGAACCCAGCAGCCAGAGACTCTTCGCTGATTTTTCCCGCCACCAAACCAATCAAATAACAATGGGTGACAACCGACACTGTGAAAATCAACGTAAGTTCCTCCAGGTTACTCGCAGCAGTTGCAGTTTCCGCCATACCAACCGTCTGAGTAGTGAAAATCAATGTCATAAGCGTCGTAGCCACCAGCAATATAGCAGCAAAATACGGCATAATCATGTAAGGCCGAACACTCATTTTCTTCTCTTTCTCAACTTCCTGAGTCATATTGTTGAATCTGGCAAGCGACTCAATCATCGATATTGTTCCACCGCCAACATCAACAGCCTCTAAGAGCAAGAACATCACAATCTGGGACATCCAACTCTTAGTTTTCTTCACAAACGCCATAATCACGTTACGCATAGGGATACCCCAACCAATATCAGAAGACATCTTCTTCAACTCCTTAGAGAATGCCCCATAATCCTTGCCCGAAAGATTCTCAATGCACGCCTCTGGAGAAAGCCCAGTCTTTCTTGTTTCCGTCATATCCCTAAGAAAGTTAGATATACCACGCTCCATACTCGCCTTTTCACCCGCAATCTTTTGGTGCACAATAGCCGGAGGAACAGCAGAGATTACCAAGGTGATAGCAACCGCGATTGGCAAGTCAACAAAATTTTGGATCGGTGTTTGTATCATTCCGAAGAACCCAGTTAGCAGCAAAAGGAATACGATGGCGATGGCAGAGGAGATAGCGTAGACTTTGTAGGGTCTAAACTCGCTGATTGGAGTTTTCGGTTGCATACCGTGAGCAAGATACAAGAAGACAATGGAGAGCAGGGGCGTGAAAACATACGTATACATAATGACCCCGGAGCCCATGTCCATGCCTGTGCTGTATATGGACTCAACGCTGAAGAGAATGTAGAAACATAGCGACATGAGAACCATTACAATGATGAACGATTCCAGAAGCATTCCCATACGTTCAGCGGCAGCCTTAACCCTCATGGACCCAGCTTTGAAGATGTCCTGAGCCTTTGATTCAAGGAAGTGAATAACGTCACCGCCTATAATGACTGTAGAAGCATACCCCGAAATGAAATCTCTGAATATATCCAGCGGATTGTACTTCGCTGCTTGTTCAAGAGCGCTAAGTGGATCTACCCCAAAAATCTCCACATCTCTTATCAGAGCTCTAGCTTCCTTACGTGTAGCAGGCAACAATTCAACCTCTGTAAGTCGCTTGAAACTCATGTAAGGCGGTATACCGCCTGATGCCATAACCGTAACATATGTTGCTGCGAACGGCATCTCCCTCTCTAACGCACTGGACCGTTCACTGGCTTTTGAACTAGGAACAATCATGAAGCCAATCATGACGTAGAGCGGCATGGGAACCAAGAATATCAGGAATAGAATCCGTGTGAAGTATATGAGAACAAGTGCTACAACAGATACAGGTATGGTCAGTGTGGCAATCAAAAACATTAAGGAAATGTAAGTTTCAGGATATATCTTGATTCCTGCTCTTGCTAAGTGATCCTTGAATTCGAAGACTCCACTCAAGAACTTTGGGGAGATACTACCGAAAAGACGGTAGGAAACGCCTTCAAGAGTTTTTAACAGGGGCATCAGGTAAAACCTCCTTCTCGTAGAACTCATCAGGTTTGGCGTTGTA
The DNA here is from genome assembly GCA_965602795.1 of Candidatus Bathyarchaeota archaeon. Classification (GTDB taxonomy): domain Archaea; phylum Thermoproteota; class Bathyarchaeia; order Bathyarchaeales; family Bathyarchaeaceae; genus Bathyarchaeum. The sequence continues at coordinate 1,733 of CBFCZR010000084.1, forward strand.
CTCCGTTATGACCCCCGCAACATCTCTGTAACTTCGAATATTGCGTTTTCGCATCCAGCGCAACACGTTTTCTCGGCGTTCCATCTCCTCCATTAATTCTTCCCAAGACAAGCCTCTGCGTTCGGTTATGTTGTTGAGCATTATCCCATTTTTGAAATTGGAATTGTGGATGTCGCCAGCTGCTTTCCATGTGAAAGTATTTCTGTAATCCTCGTAATCTGCAATTTCGTCTACAGAAAGTACTCGTCTGTAAGCTGTCATTTCGCCTGTTTTAGATTGTGGCAAATGTACTCGCTGGATGGATACTACAATATTCATGAGCGGCATGTATGCAGGCGAGATATCCATGGGCTTCTGTGTCAAACGCTTGACAGCCGAATCTATTGAATCCGCGTGCATAGTAGCCATACCACCGTGACCTGTTGCCAAGGCTTGGAACAGGGTATATGCTTCGCTTCCTCGAATCTCACCAACAACTATCAAGTCTGGACGGTGCCTCATCGATGTCTTGACTAGATCGAAGAGGGACACTTCTCCGGTGAGGGTTTCTCCGAGACCATAACTTCTCCTCGCGATCAGTGATACCCAGTTTTCGTGGGGCAGATTCAGTTCTGCGGTTTCCTCGATTGTGATTATTTTGCTTCCGGGCTTGATTAAACATGCTACAGCGTTGAGGAATGTTGTTTTTCCTGAGGCTGTTCCACCTAGTACCATGAGTGAGGCTCTGTTTTCTAGGCAGGTCCAGAAGTAGGATGCCATCTCCTCGGATAGGGTTCCTAGGTTAATCAAGTCGATAATTGAGTAGGGGTCATCTCGGAACTTTCTTATGGTGAAGGCCGTTCCGAAGGGCGTTACTTCGCGTCTGTAACAGACTGCGAGCCTGTGCTTTCCGGGTAAAGAGGCGTCAACTATGGGGAAGGCTGAGCTTACGTGCTTTCCAGCCATGTGAACCAGCTTTACTACGGCGTCGTCTACTTCTTGGTCGTCGTGAAAGACAAGGTTTGTTTCAAGGTTTTCATATTTTCTGTGCCAGATGTAGACTGGTTTTTCGACGCCGTCACATGAAATGTCCTCTATGTTTGGGTCTCGCATCAAGGCGTCGATTGTGCCGAAACCTACAAGGTTTCGTTGGGCGTGATAAAGGATTTTGGACCAGGAAACGTCGGGTAACCAACCTAAACTAATTCGGTATTTGCCAACAATTTTTTCAGCTTCGTTGACGAAGAATTGTCTGGGGTCCTCGATTTCTGTTTCTGGTGAAGCGATTTCAGCGAGGAGGATTTCTAGTATTCTGTCGTATACATTACGTTCTAGTATGTCGAGTTGGAGTTCGTCTAGAATGTATTTGTACTCGCCAGTTATCGGGTTTCGGGCAACTGCTGCGTGAGCGAAAGGTTCGTAGAGGGGGTATCTTTCAACAATTTTGTAACCTCTGGGCAATGGTTTTGGGGGCGGCGCTGGAGGTATGGCTTTTAGTTTCTGTTTCTTGAAAAGTTTTCCACTGGACCGTAATGCTGCTGATACTCTCTCACTGAATCGCTTGATGTGTTGCATTGGAGTTCTCCTATACAGTAGAATCCAAAACTAAGTATTAAATCTTATGTCTTAATAAAGTATACTTTAGATTAACCGTCTAGACCCAAACACAACAATATAACTACATAAAAAAGTCGGTCCAACAAACACACTTTTATTGAAAATTCAAAGACGTGGCTTACAGACAATCTCCTTTACTGTTAAATCAAAGAAAGCATGCGTGTTACTCGGCTTTAAAACTACGGCTGTGTCAACTCCCGTCCTGGTGCCCCCAATTGCAATAGTTTCCTCATCGATTCCAATCAAGCCCGCGTCGGCTGCCATACAGGATATTTCGCATGCAACCTTTACTCCCTGACCAAAAAGACGAAGAACAGTTGAGACTATTCCGTCAACTTGGATGGTTCCAAACTTCTTGTTGACCGCTCTGCCCAAGGTGCCGAATGCATGTGCTGCTGTTATGATTTTTGCGCCGTTGTTTTCTATGATGCTGCGGTTCTTGGGAAGAAACTCTTGGAAATTGGGTTTCCTGAAGCCAGTAACATGGGATACCACAATCACGTTGTAGCCTTCAAAAATTTGAGAGGCTTTGACGCCTGTCTCACCGGTTGACGAAGATACAACGATGTTTCGGATGCCAAACTCTTCAGCTCGCTTTTTTGCTAACTTGAGCGTTTCCTCGGTGTTTTCTGGACCCGGTTTCTCGAAATAAACAGTTTCACAAACGACGTTCGCCACATCAAACAGCTCCAATCAACTTTCCAGTGTAATAACGTGTAGTTAATCAAACGAGCTTATATCTGTTACAAAAACGGTTACTTCAGGTTAGTTCAGTGTGCTGTTACGTGGTTTTTCCGGAAAAAAGACTGTTTTCAACAATGTACCTCTATTAGGAGCCTAATATGTGCCTGTCTTTAGACTGATTTAAGTGGATTTGATGTGGGGTATCGTTTGTCATTTATTACATTCTGGTTTCCGTGAGTTTTGTGCCAGTTAGCTTGATGAAGACATCTTCGAGGGTGGGAACGCCGACGTTTAGGCTGCCGATGCGAATGTTCTTTTGTCTGAGCGCGTCAATGATTGTTTCCATATGTTCTTCTGCTGTTCCTCCGATTATTTTGATTCTTGAAGGATTTCCTTCGTCCTCGTCGCCGGGGATGAGTTTGACGACTTCTGCGTCGGGTAACAGGGATTGGATGTGCTTTTCGATGTCTTTTGGTGGACGGTAAACAGCCACTTCTACAATCTCTTTATCTTTCACCATTGCCTTGAGTCTGGTTGGGGTGTCAACTGCGACGATTTTGCCGCTGTTTATGAATGCCACCCGGTCGCACAGCTGGTCAGCTTCATCCATGTAGTGGGTGGTCAGAAGAACCGTTTTTCCATATTTCTCTGAAAGCTCTCTTATTTGGCTGCGAATTTGCCTCGCGAAACCCGGGTCTAAACCTAAGGTGGGTTCATCCAAAAGCAGAATCGGCGGGTCATGTAGCAGGGCTCGGGCTATGGCGATTTTCTGTCTCATGCCTGTGCTGTAGTCTTCAAGCCTCTCGTCTGCCCTGTCAGAGAGCTGAAAAACGTCTAGGAGCTCTTCGATTCTCTTTTTTGCGTAGGCTTTTTTCATCTTGTATAATGAAGCGAAGTACATGAGGTTGTCTCTGGCTGTAAGCTTCCAGTATAATGTTCTCTCTCCGCCCACAACCATCCCCAAACTTGCCCGGACCATGGATGTTTCTTTGCGAACATCAAAGCCGTTTACGATGGCTCTGCCTTCATCTGGAATCAAAATTGTGGACAAGCATTTGATTGTTGTAGTCTTTCCAGAGCCATTTGGCCCTAGGAGCCCGAAAAGTTCTCCGGGGCGGATTTCGAGGTTGACTTTGTCCAAGGCTACCGTAACATGGTTGTGTTTGTTGTTGGATTGCTTTTTTCGCAGAAAACCGAAGAATCCCCTATGCTTCTTTTTGGCGAATCTCTTAGTTAGATCGATTGTCTGAATGCTGAAGACTTCGTCCTTTTTGTTGATAACCAAACCCTAAACCCCAAGTAACACCACAGAGGAGAGAATAAGACCTTCCACCATACCACAGCGCCTTTCAGATAGAGAAGTAGTACCTGCGTAAAAAACTTATTCAAACCACATGGCAAAGTTTTTTTGATTAAGTTTTAACTTTTTTCTTCTCTTCCCTTGCTAACCCTCTCTCTAAAAAATGCGCACAAATAGAATGTTCAGTGTTTGCGTTTCTTGAAGTATACCAGCAGACCAGCACACACCACGGCAACTGTTGCTACAGAAGCAGTTACGATTAATACTGTTGGGAAAAATCCAGCTACGGCGAAGTTGATTGCAGCTGATTCTGAAGACCCAGCTACGGTGAAATTGATTGAATTAGATTCTGCACATAACCGATCACTTGAGAGGGCTTCAGACAAAATGTAGACGTAATTAACCACATAATAGCTGTCTGCCTCAAGACCTACCTTAACATCGTGTTCTCCAGCTGCTAATGGAAGCATGGTTGAGAAATTCAGATTGAATATTGGATCCGCGTCAAAGAGCGAGTCTATATCATGCACTGAAATGTTTTGGCGTTCACCACCGTCTACGGTGAAGTAAACAGATGTTATATTCACAAAAGTTTCTGATAATGGTGAAAAGTCCGAATGCGAGCCTACATCAATAGCAAACCATGATTCCGGCTTGACTACGGTGAAGTTCAGCCACACGTTAGTCGAATTGTAAATCTGGTTTTGAACCGGCGAATGCACAACTATCGTAGGCAGAGTGGTAATGGGTTTGGTGGGGAAAGCAAAAAGTGGTGCAGGATTAGCCGTTACGAGATTAACGAATACTGCCCCAGCTACTGTCGAGAACAAGAGCGCCAGAACGAGTGTTTTTGTTATTTTTGTTCTTTTTAAGAGAACCAACTTTTTTCCTGCATAATACTGGGCTTTTTTTGCTGTAAAAGCGTTTTTATCAAGATTTCTTGACTAAACCAACTCAGCGTTAGTCAAACTTTCTTGACAAAAACCCTTTTCACGTCTTATTTTAGATGGTTGTTTAGGGGTAGATTATATGAATAAGTTAGAGTTAGTTGCTGTTTTCGTAAGTATAATTATTTCACTCAGTGTTGTATGTGGGAATTTGTTCTATCAAAATGATAGCTTTCGTAACCAGATTAGTGTTCTTGAATGTCAATTAGATGAATGTCAAAACCAAACTAGCGAGATGGAAAACCGGATTGATGAACTTGAGCAACAAAATCTTGAACTGCAAAACCAAAACTTTGAACTAGAATCACTGATTGACAAGTTTACTAATCGAGTTAATATTACCAAGTTTTCTTCATCAGGGTTCAATCCTGTTGTCGGAGTAACAATCTATTCTTTAGCAAATGTAACAATTCAAAATTTTGGAATCAACGATGTAGAAGATTTAACATTAATTATACCACCAGCGGATTTAAACGGGAAAATCAATATTGATTTGATTCGTGCAGGCGAGACCCATAGTGTTAGCACCTATTACTACTGGGCTTTAGGTTGCAAAACTACAGTTATCCTGAAGCTAGGCGAAACAATTCTAGACGAATACACGACACCTTAATCAAAACTGCACCAGTTCATTCTCATTTTGCACAGAAAGCTAAAATTTAACCGTGTTTCACATTTTTTGTTATCGTCGAACCATGCGGGCAGCCTCTATTAGTCTCCTAATAGCAGATGATTGTTGAAAACTAGCTTTTTTCAGGAATTTCAGAGGCAGCAGAACAGTGATGGTTGGTTGTTAATCGCTTGGTTCGACTATTCGGCGTTTTCGGTAATTTTCGTAGTCTGGTATTCTTCGGGG
>CBFCZR010000085.1:0-7072 GCA_965602795.1 Candidatus Bathyarchaeota archaeon
GGCATATTGGTCCCCAGATGAAGTCTGTGGGCGAGGTTATGGGTATTGGGCGGTGCTTCGAGGAGGCGCTGCAGAAGGCTGTCCGCATGCTGGACATTGGAAAGCTGGGGCTGGTATGTAACGCCGAGGAGGACGAGCAGGAGCCACTGGAAGAGATAAAGGATGTTTTGGCGCATCCCACAGACCAGAGGCTATTCAAGATAGTTAAAGCCCTGAAAATGGGCGTCTCCATTGAAGAGATTTATGAGCTGAGCGGCGTCGACCCCTTCTTTCTGCACAAAATCAAAAACGTAATCGACATGCAAAACAAACTGGACACAATCAGCCAACAAGACAGCGACTTTCTAGATGCCATCCGTGAAGCAAAGCGGATCGGCTTTTCTGACATGCAAATTGCCATATGCCGTGGCACAGACGAATTTACGATACGGGCGTTGAGGAAAGAAGCGAATATTGTTCCTGCGGTTAAGCAGATTGACACTCTTGCTGCTGAGTGGCCAGCCAAAACGAATTATCTTTACTTGACTTATGGTGGGGACGAGGATGACATCCAGTTTTCTTCTGGCAACACGAAGGTTATGGTTCTCGGAGCTGGTGTCTTCAGGATAGGTTCCAGCGTAGAGTTTGACTGGTGCGGCGTCAACACTATCTGGGCGCTCAAGAAGAATGGCGTCGAAGAGGCTATAATGATTAACTATAATCCTGAAACGGTTTCGACAGACTATGACATGAGCGACAAGCTGTATTTCGAGGAGTTGACCCTTGAGAGAATCTTGGACATTTACGACAAGGAACACCCCTTCGGCGTCATAGCCAGCGTGGGCGGACAGATTCCAAACAATCTAGCGCTTAAACTGTCCAATCAAGGAGTTGACCTGCTGGGCACATCAGGCGAAAGCATCGACAGAGCAGAAGACAGAGCCAAATTCAGTGCACTTCTGGACAAGCTGGGGATTCCTCAGCCAGAATGGCGTGACCTGTCAACAGCCCGCGACCTCAAAAAGTTCGCTCAGAAGGTCGGCTATCCGGTTCTTATTCGCCCCAGCTACGTGCTGTCAGGCTCCGCCATGAGGGTCGCGTACACCGAAGATGAACTGGAAGACTACCTGAAGCTGGCTGCAAAAGTTTCATGGGAGCATCCTGCAGTAATCTCCAAGTTTATCGAGAACGCCAAGGAAGTTGAGGTTGACGGAGTCTACGACGGCGAAGACAACATCATAGGCGCCATCATCGAGCATGTGGAGAACGCTGGGGTTCACAGCGGCGACGCAACCATGGGAATTCCCACCTTAACTCTGGACAGCGGCGTGCTGCGAACAGTCAGGGATTACACTCAAAAAATAGTTGAAGCCCTTGAAATCAGGGGACCCTACAACATCCAGTATCTTGTGAAAGACGGTGTCACCTACGTTATCGAGTGCAATCTCCGCGCTTCAAGGTCTATGCCTTACGTCAGCAAAACCCGCGGAGTCAACATGATAGAACTCGCCACCCTTGCGATGCTGGGCAAAAAGTTCAGGGATGCCGGATTCACTGATTTGCCGGAAATCACCCACTTTGGCGTGAAGGTTCCCCAGTTCAGTTTCATGCGTTTAAGCGGAGCCGACCCCGTGTTGGGAGTTGAGATGCTGAGCACCGGAGAAGTTGCATGTCTGGGAGAAAACTTCCAGGATGCCCTGTCGAAGGCGATGCAGTCTGCCGAGTTCAAGATGCCGCCTGAAGAGGGGTCGGTGCTGATAACTGTTGGCGGAGAAAAACTGAAACAACAGGTTGTGCCGATTGGAAAGGCGCTGAGGGAGATGGGCTTCAAAATTTATGCCACAGAACATACTGCTGAGGCTCTGCGGAACGCTGGTGTAAACAACGTTTCGGTTTTGCACAAAGTGAGAGAAGAGGATCAGAAACACAACATTGTTGATTATCTTCAAGAGGGCAAAATCGACTTGGTTATCAACATACCCATGCCCAATCATCTGGTGACATTCTCGGAAGTCCTAGATGACGAGTACACCATCCGTAGGCTAGCCGTAGAATTTAACATCCCAGTGGTAACGAATCTTCAGTTGGCTTCAGCGTTAACTAAGCTGCTGGAGCAGCGGGACGCAAACAAGTTTGACATCCGCTCCCTGAACGAGTACATGGATAGTTTGCCGAGGAAGTTCTGGTAAAAAGAATCAGGGAAGGTGATTATTTCTTCTTTTTTCTGAGGCTGAAGCCTTTGAATTTCAGTTTTGCTGTTAGGATTTTTTCTGTGCCGAAGAGTCTGGATGCTATGTACAGGACTACTATAGTGAAGATTGCCATGTAGACGATTCCTCCGATTGCTCCTATGTAGTTTCCAGTGAATGCCACGTTGGTTGCCAGCATCGAGTGAGTGAAGGGTATCGCAAGTAAGATGATTGACAGCGGGAAAGGCAGAGCGTAGATGTCTGTGAACATGCTGAATATCATGGGAACGATGAACAGGATGAAGAGAGGCCCTACAAGTGCTTGGGCGCCTCTGACGTCATCTGCGAAAACCGATAACGAAATTGCCAACGCTAAGGCTGAAAGTAGCGCCATGAACAAGGAGACTCCCATTATTGCGTAAGATGCGATTGTGGGCTCTAATCCTATGGCTGCCAAGTCTACTGTGCCTGTGGGTATCATACTTGTGTACGAATTCATGTAGTAAGTGAAACCGACAAGATATGCTGCGGCTCCTACAATTGATACGATTATTGAGCCTGTTAGTTTTCCAGCCAAAATCGTGGTGCGGTTGATTGGCATTGTTAGCAGGGTTTCAAGAGTTTTTTCTTCTTTTTCTGATGCAACTGCTGTGGATGCCAATTGCATGGAGAAGATGAGTAAGGTCATTATTCCTACTGGCATAGCTATGGATTGCGACATCATCAAACTGAACAGAACGTCGGGGCTGATGTCGGCGCTTTTGCCCTTAACTATAGATTTTTCTGACAACTGTATGGGGTTCAGAATTTCTGTTGAGTTTGCTTCTGGAAATCCTTCGTTGATTCTTTGGTCAATAATCGCGTTTTCGAAACTGTAGAGCAGACTGTTGACTGCAGATGACCGTGTGGATGCGGCTATTCCGCCTCCTCCTTCGAATGGCGTATAAATTGTTAGGGTTGCTGTTCCGTCTTCAGTTATGTTTTGGCTGAATCCGGATGGGATGATTACAAGATTGGTTATATCCGTGTCTTGAATTTGAGTTATAGCTTGGTCTAATGGCACATCCTCAAGATATGTTACTGTGAAATTGAATGTCTTCAAGTAGTCCTCTAAGTCTTTAGCAACAGAACCGCCATCTTGGTCTATTAATGCTATGGAAGTTTCTCCTATACTTTGTTCTGCTGATTCCACAGATGTTTGGACTGCAAAACCCATTAGGGGAAACATTACCAAAGGAACAATCAGCATACCCAACAAAATTTTGGGGTCTCTAACCATTTCCTTTACTTCTTTTATTACGATGGTAAGTAATCCTTTAAGCAAATCCAACTACCTCCCCGAACACTTCTTCAAGATTAACCGCCTTGTATTTTTCTTTAAGCTCTGATGGAGAGCCCTCAACAACAACTTTGCCTTTGTTTATCAGCGCCACCCTGTCACAGAGATATTCTACGTCCAGCATGTTGTGGCTTGAAAGAAGAATAGTCACGTCATACTCTTTCGCGTAACGCTTTATGAGTGTTCTAACGTGGACTGAGTGAAGAACATCCAAGCCGCTGTTAGGCTCATCCAGTATCGCCAGCTTAGGCTTGGTCATGAGCGCCCTCGCAACCAGAAGCCGCCGTTTCATTCCCTTGCTGTATGCCTTCACTTTGTCTTTGAGGCGTTCTCCTAAACCAGAAATTTCAGCCGCCGCATCAACCAGCTCTTCCATTGCCGCCTTTTCTTTGGTTCTGAAGCTTGCCATAAACCTGAGATACTCAAACCCTGAAAGATTCTTGTAGGCGCCCGCCTCTTCAGGAAGATAAGTTATCAGGTTGCGTACTTCTGAAGCCTCCTCAACCACGTCATGACCGAAAACAGTTACAGTGCCCGAAGTGGGCATCAATAATGTGGATGTGATTCTGAGGGCGGTTGTTTTGCCTGCGCCGTTTAGTCCGATTAAGCCGAAAATTTCGCCCTTTTCTATTTTGAAGTTTAAGCCGTCAAGGGCTCTGACTGACCCGAAATCCTTCACAATGTTCTTTGCTTCAACTGCAACGCTCACAAACAAGCCCCCACGTTTCATCACTGGTATTTATTTACCAAAATACTGTAAAAATTTACTAATAAATCTTGCGGTACAACCAACCACACATCAGCAACACTAAAGAAGCATCTTCAACAAATCCGCCTTAGTGACTATACCAACAACCCTCCCCTTCGCCGAAATCAAGACAGCCGGATAAACCTGCAAGAGACTCGAAATCAACGGCAAAGGAGCATCCTCTCCAACCTGAGGAAACGCCTCCTCCATAACCTCACCCACGGAACGCTTAGAAATTTGATTCAGGTCTTTGCCTGCAGAAACCTTCCCTATAATCGTTTTCTCTGCAATGCTGCCCACCGGATGCTCTCCATCAAAGACTGGAAGCTGAGAATAGCCGTACTCCGCCATGGTCTGAACCGCCTCTGACACCGGGGCACTCTTCTGGATTCCTACGACTTTGCCGTGCAAAACCTCTTCGGCGCGAACCTCTGTCTCTGTCTGCAGCCGCTCCAGCGCATCAAATATGGCTTTAACTTTGGTGTAAGACGGATCGATTTTCTGGGATTCCAGTTTTGCGATTAAGGACTGGCTTACTCCAGCCAGCCTCGCAAGTTTTTGTTGGGTTAGCCCCAAAATTTTTCTTTTTTTGGAGACCTCTTCAAGTGAAGGCAACATGCCATGAAGTTTGCTGGGCGGGTTTAAATTCTTTTTGGAATATTTTTTTCAGTAAAATATTAAAATAGTAATGACGTTTGCTATGTTCCATAACCTACCGAGGGTGCTATAGGAGCTAACGAAAATGGCAACACCAAAAAAACGTAACGGACGGTCAATAGCGGAGATAAACCAGAAAATCAAATCTGGCGACGTTCAAGTCTTGACCGCTGAAGAAATGAAGAAGCTTGTGGAGAGCAGCGGCGTGGAAGTCGCTTACAAGGAAGTTGACGTTGTTACAACCGGAACCTTCGGAGCCATGTGCTCTTCAGGGGCGATAATAAACATTGGGCACTCAGACCCGCCCATCAAAATCCACCGAGCATGGATAAACGACGTTGAAGTCAGCCACCCCGGCGCAGCCGTCGACCTGTACATAGGCGCCGCCATGATGTCAGAAACAGAACCCTACGAGTATGGCGGAGGCCACATCATAGAAGACCTGATTGCAGGCAAAGAGGTTGAGCTGAGAGCAACCTCGTATGGAACAGACTGCTACCCCAGAACCAAACTGAACACCACCCTCACCAAAGACGACCTGAACCAGTTCTATTTGCTGAACTTCCGCAACTGCTACCAACGTTACGTCTGCGCTACCAACAGCCGCGACGAAATAATCTACACCTATATGGGCAAGCTGCTGCCAAGGTTCAGAAACGCCAGCTATTCAGGAGCAGGAGAATTGAACCCCCTAATGAATGACCCTGACTACGAAACCATCGGGATTGGAACCCGCATATTCTTGGGAGGCGCACAAGGCTATGTTCTAGGCGAGGGCACACAGCATGACCCCACAAACAGGTTTGGCACGATGATGGTTCGGGGAGACTGCAAGCAGATGCGTCCAGAGTTTATTAGCGGAGGCGCTTTCACCAAGTATGGCACCAGCCTCTATGTTGGCATAGGCATACCCATCCCCATACTGAATGAGGGACTAGCTAAAAAAACAGCATTACGGGACGAAGAAATCGTCACCGACATAGTTGATTACGGGGTTCCCCGCAGAGATAGACCCAAACTAGGCAAAGTAGATTACGCCACATTGAAGTTGGGTAAAGTGACAATTAACGACAGAGAAATCAAGGTTAGTTCTCTTTCCAGCTTGAAGAAGGCAAGGAAAATCGCGGGAATTCTTAAGTCATGGATTGAAAATGGGACTTTCTATCTGTCTGCTCCCGCTGAGACTCTGCCGATAGACTCTGTGTGTAAGCCCATGAAGCAGACTGGCGAAATAAGGTTCGTTAACAGCGTGGTTCATGAGGCTGTTACCTGCAGCGTTGACGAGGACATTAATGCGGTTGCCCAGCGGATAATCAGCAAGTCAGTTAACCATGTTGTGGTAACAGATAAAGGGGGGGAAATCAAGGGCATGGTGACCTCCTGGGACGTTACCCGAGCCGTTGCTGAAGGAAAAAGCAAACTCGTTGACATCATAACCCAGAAAGTGTTCACTACCCGACCTGAGGAGTCGCTGGAGGCGGCTTCCAGGAAGATGGCGCAGCATCACATCTCGGCGTTGCCTGTGGTAGATAGGAACAGGAAGGTTGTGGGTCTCATAACCTCTGAGGATATATCTAAGTTGAGGGGAAGGTGAAAAGGGATGGATAGAATTCTGTTAAGATTCGGTGAGGAAAACGTTGCGGCGCCAATAACTTCGCAGGTGATTCTTGAGCTTGGAATCCCGATGAGAATAGTGACTGCCACCATAAATTCCTTGGGCGGAGACATTTTGTTGGAGGTGCCTGCTGTTCACCTCAAGAAGATCGTTAAAGCCTTCAGGGACAAAGGTGTGGTCGTCAAGTTTCCGAAGCTCATCGAAGTGGACTACGACAAGTGCTTTGACTGCGGCGCATGCTACGCTCTATGCCCAGTGGACGCCATATCCTTTGACGAGGACAATTCCATTGTTTTCGACGAGAAGACCTGCATCGGCAGCCCATGCGGCTTATGTGTGGATGCTTGCCCAGCCCGAGCCATAACCCTTGTTGAGCAGCACCGTAACCACCCAAAATGACAAAACAAAACCTCTTCAAACAGGCTTTTCGCCTCAAAGAATCGAACTGCACCATAATCTCAGACAAAGAAAGCGCCATCAAGACGGCAATCTCCTCAATCAAAAATCACCGGAGACAGCTAGAAGAATACATCCAAACGCATCCC
>CBFCZR010000086.1:0-6864 GCA_965602795.1 Candidatus Bathyarchaeota archaeon
TTATAGGAAAAGGTGGTGTTCAAAATTTACTGCTCAAAGTGCGGAGAAAAACTGCCTGAAGGCACAAAGTTTTGTCCTAAGTGTGGAACTCCTGTAAAGCTTGAGGATAAAGCAAAAACGGTTGTTGAAAGCTTCGAAAGCAATCCACAGCTACAAGATCACTGGATAAAACGAGCTATAGCCTACATCATCGATTCTGTAATAGTGGGCGTCACAACTACTATCTTGTTAACCATCGCCCTCTTTCCGATGTTTATAGGAAATCCCTTCACATTCTTTAATATATTCAGTTTCCCTTTTGCCATGGGTTTATTCTACATTCTTTATTTCTCTATTGCGGAGACAATGTACGGTGCCACTATGGGGAAGAGGTTAATGGGTCTCAAAGTTGTTACGAAAACAGGTGGACAACCAAGCTTCGAAAAGGCATTTATTCGAAACATAAGCAAAATCCATCAGGTTCTGCTGCTTTTAGATTTGATTGGCGGCTTAATAACTTCATCCGACCTTCACCAAAAGTACACTGACCGAATAGCCGACACCACTGTTGTCTGAAAAGCGCACATTCAGGCGAGACCATTAGATGCGCGAAACTGCCATAACGGCTGCTCTTGCGATTATGGAAACACCAGCAAGAATTAATAGTGTAGACCAGAAAGTGAACCATTGCATGGAGTCGATGAGGAAGGACTGAATAAGAAAACTTGCTCCCACCCAGTAAACAAAACTGCCAACTGTTTCCGATCTTTTTTCCCATGATGAAGGAATAATAAATCGTAGCGCCAAGATGACGACCTGAAATACGCCTAAGGCGATGCTGAATTGTCCCGCAGCCTGATAGACTGTGAGATGCAGCTGCAGAGACTCTGGTGCAGGGAGCACTATGCTCGTGTTCGGGACATCAACTAACCCGAAGTCTTTGAAAAAATCTATAATGCTGCCGAACAGGTTAGGGTTGATAACAAAGAGGGTTCCCACAAGAAGAAGGAAGAATCCGATAGAAATGGCGGTGAAGATTCCCTCTTGATATTGCCGGGGCGTCTCCTTACTTTTGTCCAACTAATTCACCTCAGTCATTTCCTTTTTGCGGTAAGTGCTTATAATATTTCTCTATGAATGATTGGGTGCATGTTTTAAATACTAATCATTCAAATAATAGAGGATTGGAATTATGTGAAGGTGAAAGGTTATGCCCTATTGTCCAAAGTGTGGCTCAGAAGTCAAAGAGGAAATGACTTTTTGTCCCCAGTGCGGCGCCACTTTAAAGGTGGAAGCAACTAGACCGCCTCAACGTCACAGAAGCGAGAAGGCTGAGAAAGAGGAAAAATATGAGAGCCATGAAAAAGAGGAGAAGATGGAGAAGGGAGAAAAAACAGAGAAATATGAGAAGCAGGAGTACAGCATTTTAGGCTCTTTATTCGGCGGTTTCATCTTAATATCGGTGGGCATTATGTTCTATCTTACCGTATCTGGCGTTTTTAATCTAAGTTCCATTTTTCCCTTCTTTCTAATCATTATTGGTGCAATCGTGATACTGGGAGTACTACTAGGTGCAGTGAGAGCTAAGGAAAAGCATCCACGACCAGAGATGCCCATGCAAAAGCTCCATTAAAAGAAACTACAACATTATCCCATGGTGGTTGATGGGCCAGCAATGATTGGCGTAGACATCCTGAAGCATATTGTCAGCCCTTGGCATGAAGCCTTAACGAATCCCGCCGAGGCACAGCAGCAACTCCTAAAGAATCTGCTTGAAAGATACGCAAAAACAGATTACGGAAAAAGCCGCTTAGCTCAAGAAATCAAAGATGGCTCTATGTTTCGTGCAAATTTTCCAACGATAGACTATGCTGGTCTTCGTCCCTACCTTAAAGAAGTTAAAGCTGGCAACCACTCCGCCATCCTATCTGAGCAACCTGTATGCTGGGTTATGACCAGAGGCTCCACAGGCACCGCCAAAATGCTTCCAGTCACCAAAACTCATATTGAACAGATTTTTATGTGTGGAGCGCGGGCTTTTACCAACTACGCGCTCAGAAAGAAGAGCATGGATGTTCTTGCAGGCAAAATTTTGAACCTTAACTTTCCGTCAGCGGTAACCACTGAAGAGGTTGATGGCGAAAAAATCAGTTACGGTTACAGCTCCGGGACCTACGCTAAACTTAATCCTATGTTGAATCAGGTGAGCCTTCTGCCGCGGCAGGAGGAAATAGATGCGTTGGGTCCCGGCATCACTAAGCCAGACTGGGAGAAAAGGTTTGAACTGGTTTATCAGCGAGCTCTTAACCAGCCTGTGGTGGCTACTATGGGTGTAACTCCTGTGATTCTTTCTTTTGCCAGATACGTTAAGCGGAGACATGGAAAGCAGCCTAAAGAGCTGTGGGATTTTAAGGTGCTTGTCTGCACTAGTGTGCGGAAGATTCAGTTCAAGTATGGCCCTGTTCTCAGGAAACTCTTTGGTGAGGTTCCGATAGTGGAGATGTACAGCGCTACTGAGGGGGCGTTTATGCAGCAGCTTGATGATTTGCCTTATGTTTCTCCGAATTATGACACTTATTATTTTGAGGTGGAGACAGGTAAAGGCACTAAGATGCTTCATGAGCTGGAGAGGGGTGAGTGGGGGAGGCTCATAATTTCTTCTTGTCTGTTTCCTAGGTATGATATAGGTGATATGATTGAGGCTATGGGGAAAAACTATTTTCGTGTCTTCGGTAGAGCCAAGCCCTTGACGATTCTGGAGCACAGGTTGTACAGGCTGTTTTTTGGCTGGCTCCTTTAAATCTAACCACAGAATTTCTGACTAATGACAGTGCAGAGATTGGAAAAAATCAGTAGAAAACCTTTTTTATTAATTTGGTGCACAGTAGTTAGTACGCGGGGGAAATGTTTTGAAACCGAAGTATCAGGTATACAAAGACGCTGCAGGCAAATTTAGGTTCAGGCTTATCGCTGCGAACAACAAAATAGTGGGTGTTAGTGAAGCCTACGAGAGCAAGGCAGGTTGCATGAACGGCGTAAAATCTGTACAAGCGAATTGTGAATCTAAAATAGATGACAGGACATTGGGTGCAGAGGAGCTACCTCATCCGAAATATCAGATTTTCACTGATGCGGCTTCAAAGTTCAGATTTAATTTGAGTGCGCCTAATGGAGAGATAATTGCAGCCAGTGAAGCGTATGAAAGCAAGCAGGGGTGCATGAATGGAATCGAGGCAGTGCAAAAAACTTGCGATGCTGAGATAGAGGACTTAACAGCAGGTCAGATGGTTAAGGAGGCTCCGGAAGCGCCTGCAGAGCCAGTTGCTGGTGCAGTGGACACTACTCTTGAGATGACTTGTCCTCCCACAAGCGTAGACTTGAATTCGATGGTGACTTTCGAAGGGAAGCTGATGAGCGGCGACGGCGGTAAGGGTGTGGGAGACGCAAAAATTGAAGTTTATGAGAGGGATAGGTCTTTCATGGGTGACGATGTGCTTGTTTCTGGCATGACAAACAAGGATGGAGATTTCAGTATAGAGTGGAAGGCGAAGCAGCAGGATTGGTGGGATGACTCGGTGGAGGTTTACGCCCGATTCGGAGGAAACGAGAAGTATAACCCATCAAAAACCGACACTTACAGAATGAGAGTTCTCTTCTACCTAAGAAAGAAAACTTAACAGGCGAAGAATCCAACTATCCGGCGCCACTCCTATCTTCCTCCTTTTTTCCACAATTTTCAGAAAAAACACTGTTTTCAACAATGTACCTCTATTAGTCTCCTACTATGATTGTTGTTTATGGTGTGTGGGTGATTATTTTTCCGCATTTTGGGCAGTGTATGTGGCGGAGACTGGATTGTGAGTTCCAGCCTGAGATGGTGGCGTCTTTTTTGGGTAGGACGTAGCCACAGCGGGGGCACACGTAAGAGTCCTTGGGCATGTTGTTTATCCTTCTTTGTAGAATTTTATAATCTTCTGTGCTGTCTTCTCTGAGATTCCGTGTTTTCTTAGTTGTTTGTAGAGTTTTTGGGTTTCTGGGGCTGTGTATCTTTTTATTTTGCGGAGGAGGGACATGGCGTTTACCTTCTGGGTTTGGTTTCGCCTATCTCTGTTAGTCTGGTTCTGATTGTTGTGAGGGAGCCTGTGGCTATGAAGACTGTGCCGACCATCAGCGCTGTCACTGTGCTTCTATTTTTTCGCTGAATGCGTTGCTTTTCAAAATTGAAAAAATTTCGGACACTGGGTCAGGGAACTCTTTGGCAATTTCGTTTGCTGCTTCAACTGGAACTCCTTGTTGTATCAACGTTTTTTTGAATGTTGCCTTTGCTCTCCGCCTCTTCACTGCTGTCTGCGTAACCAAGCCTAACGATTGGACCGCCAGTTTGGAGCCGTATAGAACGTCAGCGAGGAGAGCTTTTGCACCCATGGCTTAGCCCTCGTGTTGTCCAATCTTCATTCCTTTCAGGCTTTCGCTCCATTTCGTTAGGGTTCCAAGATACTCTCTGGTCATGGCTAATGCCTGATCTTCTGGAATTCCGCCTTCTTTCAGGGTTTTGTAGAACGTTGCAACGGATTTGCCCATGTCTGCTGCAGCTTCAGGACTGAAAAATGAATCCACGATTCCTTTGACGAGTCCGGGAAGCTCCTTGGATACTGCTGCTAGGATGCCTGAGATTTCTTCTGGTTTCGGTATGTCATGCTTTCTTTCGCTCATGTTACTTCACCTCAAATATAGTATACACTGGATAGTGTGTTTAGGTTTAGTGGTTAATTCTGTCCAGTCAGATGGATAAACGGTTAAGGTAAACGGTAGCGGATTCCCTCTTTCACCAATGCTTTTGTTTTTATGAGCTTTTTCACT
Source organism: Candidatus Bathyarchaeota archaeon (assembly GCA_965602795.1). Taxonomy (GTDB): domain Archaea; phylum Thermoproteota; class Bathyarchaeia; order Bathyarchaeales; family Bathyarchaeaceae; genus Bathyarchaeum. The sequence continues at coordinate 4,840 of CBFCZR010000086.1, forward strand.
TTTTTCCTGATTGTAGTGCGCGACGCTTTTCCCCTTTGCCGCCCAACTTCTCTGGTGAGCTCACTGATGTTTTTAGGTCCCTTCACGGCAATATAGTTCAGTATTATCTTGTTTATCTCGTCTTTTTGGGAAGTAGATTCTATGAGGTGGCGCGCGGATACAATACGGTTGAGGGTTTTCAGCGGCTCGCCGTACAGGGCTGTCCCCAGCTTTAGGCTCTGAAGAAACTCTACAACCTCAGGATACTGTTGGCTCTCGGTGAGGACTGCTTCAAGATAGTTGAGGCGATTGATTATCCAATCCAGTTTCTTGTTGAGAGAGTCGAGCGAGCCTTCAATATCTGACAAAGCCAATCGAACCTATATCTACTGGAACAGAAAATATGACTTTTGCCCATAAACAATCAACCTTTAATTCTGTTTCAACATAGGTTCATGCTGGTGGTGAAGGTCTATGCCCCGACTTGTGAAGGGCGGCAAATACGTTTATGGCTGGTCAGAAGTAGACAGCAACGGACGAATCGTGGTTCCCAACGAAGCACTAGAAGAATACGGCTTCAAGGATACCAGCAAAGTTATTGTGATGTCCGCCAGCAAACGTTCTGGAGGATTTGCCCTAACCACTCCATCCCTGCTAAAGAATTCACAGTTATCAGTGATATTAGATAAAAATCCTCAGTTGGCTGGATTTCAGCTGCCTGAAGGCGAAACCGTGACCGTGGGCACAAGGACATACTGCTGGGTCAAACTGAACAGCAAAGGCGAGTTTTTTGTTCCTGCGGAAACCTTGAAGGCATATGGAGTTAGTCTGGGGGACAGGTTGCTTGTGGGGCGCGGAAGCGGTTTAGCGTTGGCTTTCATTGCCAAAGGCCCGATAGTTACTGAGGCAAAAAAGCATTCTGGTTTAGCTTTGTTCAAATGATAATCCCCAAACGGTTTTTGCGTAAAATCTATCTGTGTTAAGCGCTATTTTGTATAGTGGGGTTTAGGTTTGAGGGTGTATTGTTGTCCGGAATGTAGTGGAACTGCGGTTACTTGGAACCGAAAAGTCGGGAAGGCAGTATGTGCAAAAGATGGAACTCCAGTCAGCGAATTCAGCTTAGCTACTAAAGGCTAACAGGTTCTGCTACACAAAAAAGGATGCTTGTACCTTAGCGGCACAGTGCTAGCGGTTAGACTGCAAAATTGTTTGATGTGACAATTAGTTTTCTGTCAATTTTTTCAGCAGTTCTGCTTCTTCCCTGAGTGTAGCCACTTCTTCCTCTAAGACGCTGATCTTTTTTGCTGCTCCCTTCCTAAGTTCGTCCAGTTCAGCCAGCAAACCTGTCTTCTCTTTCTCTAGGGTCTCAAGTTTTTCAATAGCAACTACCTGAGGTACACTGGACTCATCTGAGAGTTCTTGTGGAGTCAAGTTTTCGGGTTGAATGATCTGTTCTTCTGTTTTCTCGTTTTCAGTATATACGGACTCTACTGTTTCTTCGATGGTGAATGATGTGCAGTTGCTTTCTTCTGTTGCGTCTCCGATTTTTGTTAAGCAGTATGGGCAGGCATAGTAGGTTTCTTTTCTGGGTGCGAACACGAAGTTGGTGACTACAACTGGCTTCTTGACCACTTTTCTGCAGGATCCGCAGATGCAGCTATTATGTTCCATTTTTATCGTGTTATTGAAGGGGGTTCCGAATATTATTGTTTGTTACATACGTGGAAACGTGTATGCTTCAGCAATATATCGGTTATCGACTGGTTAATGCTTGAAGCCCTGATGGTTTCGCCCAAAAAATGGTTAGAGCCGCTCTGTGAATTAGGGTTTTCTCTGCTGGTTTTGTGGTTGAAGCCTGTTTAGTGATGTGGTTGCTTGAGGCTAGGCTGCGAACAGTCTCGGGTAAGTCAGATCGTCTTCTATTCGTTTGATGTTCTGTTCGGTTACTCCTAGGTTTCTGAGTAGCCTAAGCAGGTCGTCGAGGTTGATTATTTTTTTGCAGTCTTGGCACACCCTCAATTCGGCGTAGTATCTGGATATTTTTCC
>CBFCZR010000087.1:0-6860 GCA_965602795.1 Candidatus Bathyarchaeota archaeon
TTTCTCCTTGTGTTTTTACGAACTACATATTCATTCGATTTCCCTTAAGAGTTTTTTCTATACCTTTTAAAAAAGTCGGGAGATAAATGCATTGAAAATTAACTAATGACCAATATAGGCAAGCATAAATAACGCCTGTCGCATCATTGATTCACTCTACTGCTTTAATGATTGTTTTAGAAATAGCTATTTTTTCAGCTAAAAATAGGAGATGCTAGAAAGAAACGGGTGACATCACTTGTCCGCTGTGCAAATCACCGCGAATCCACCAGCATAAACTGAGACCCTTGTCGTGCGTCATTCTCGTTTTTCTGAAAAGCTTAACTCCCTCCATATCCGTTCTAGCCAAAGCTTTCGCGCACACATAATAGGTAAGCCTTATGTTTCTGTCAATCGTCTATTCATATTCTGCTTAAAAGGAGTTGGAATACACTTGGATTCTGCAATTGAAATTGCGGAGAAAGCATCGCATTGTGGGATGTGCAGGATTGACTTCTTGGAAACCGGGTTATGTCCTGCTGGAGTGAAAAAGGGGTTTGCGGCATATTGGCCAGATGGGAGAATGGAGCTGCTTTTAGCTTTGACGCGGAATGAGCTTCAGCCAACCGAAAAGCTTGTTGACATCGTGAAATCCTGTGATGCCTGCGGCAGATGCGATAAACAATGTCATTTCATAACCCATTTGAGGCCGTCGAAGGTTCAAGAAGCCCTGAAAGGTTTTGTTGAAGCTTTGGATGAAGAAGATTTTGTGAAGGTGCCTGAGGACAATGTTTTGAAACAGCTCAGGGAAATTGTGGGCGTAGAATGGGCGACAAACGACCCCGCTATTGTCAGGTCCTATTCACGGTCAATTATTTCCCACGATTCTTCAAATCAATTCTATGTTGTTATGCCAAAAACTTCAGAGCAAATTGTTAAGATTGCAGAAATCGCGAAAAAGAATAACCTGCCCTTAAGACCCCGAGGCGCAGGCACATTTCTTGTCCTTGCACTGCACACTCTTTTAGCAAAACCAGTTTCAATCGACAGAGGAATAATCCTCGATTTTGGGCGAATGAAAAAAATCACGATTGACCCTGAAAGCTGCACGGCTACCATAGAATCAGGCGTCACCGCGTTTGAGCTTCAGAAAGCAGCCTACGCCAACAACATGAGGGCTTGCGTTGCTGAACCCGCAGCTTCAGTGTGCGCCAACATTGCCTCTTTCGGTATAATCTCAACATGGATGAACGCCTATGGGTGGGGGTCAGACCTTTTCATAGACGCAGAATACGTGACAGAAGATGGAACACTCGCTAACCTGAGCGATATGGACATCTCTAATCCTTATGCCACATTTCATGGCTTAGAGAGCCTTACTTTGGCTCCATCAAAAATCGTCACACAAATGACGGTTAAACTGTTTCCCAAAAACAAAAAGGAAGAAGCAGTCCTAATTCCCTATTCCAGTTTATCTGCGGCCTTGGCTTTTGCTCATGAACTGGCAAGAAAAAGGTTTGGGCTTTCGGTGGCTGTAATTTCCCGAAAATATCTTGCCGACTTTGTTGCGCCAACAAACTCGATAGCTGAAGACTTCAACTATGTTGCCGAAAAATATCTCAAAATGAATTATCTTGTGGACATTGTAGGTGACTCTGATCACGTAGAATTGGCCAAGAAAAAAGCTGATGTAATAATAGATGAGAGAATGGCAAAAAAGCTGATCTTAGGTGTATCCAAGTTGGCGGCAATGAAGGACAGCGAATTCCTAAAAATTTTAGCTGAAGAACCTGATCCTTTGAAGGTGGTTTTTGGGGGTCCATTAAAAGAACATTTAGAGAAAATACTTGGAGAAACAACTGAGGCTGTGGCTTCAGCTTTCGATGACGACCTGCAAAAAGATTTTAAGAAGATTTATTCAAAGCCCGAAATGACAGATGTGATTTGGCTTCACTCCTTCAGGATACTTCCCAGCAGAATGATTAGACAAAGGTTGTTTATGGTTCGTGGCGGGTTCATGCAGGGAGACGATGAAACAATCTTGAAGACACATGACCTGTTAAGGGATGTGGGCGAGAAATATGGCTTAGAAAACGCCTTAGGGTTCATCAGTTTTTTGGAGCATGGAAAACTGGCATTCTTGGAGTACGATTACTACTTTGACCATAACGACAGAGAAGCGCTGGATAGATTAAACAAGGCAATCGGCGAATCCTTAGTAGGAGAACTGATGATCAAGAATGTGTTGCCAGTGGAATACGTATTTCATAAAGGCTTAAACCGGAAAGAGCATCTGTTCCACCCATTGCCTAAAGGAATTTCAAAAGAAGACATTACCCGTTTCCAAGAGCTTATGCACAAACTGCTATAGTGAAACGCTTGAAGGAAGGTGGGGAGGTTAATGGTTAAGTTTCTTTCAGACGAATGGATTCAAGTGTTCAAGGATGAACTTAATAAAAACGTGGACTATGAGAAGGCAGCAAAAGATTGGGAAGGCGACTTCCTCTTTGTGATATTGCCCGACGACTGGTTGGAAAATGAGGTCAAGTATTATGTGGATTTGTGGCATGGCAAATGCAGAGAAGCCTACAAGGTAGAAGGAAACAAAAATGCTGCATTCACGTTTAGCGGGTCATATTCGAATTGGAAAAAGGTAATTAAAAACGAGTTGGACCCAATCAAAGGCTTTATTCGTGGATTATTCAAGATTAAGGGCGATTCAATCAAAATCCTCAGGTACGTTAAGGCAGCCAAAGAACTGATAAACACTGCAAGCAGAATTCCCACCGAATTCTGAAACGTGTCCGTGTGTAGTAAAAAAAGAAAAAAAGGGACAATTCTCTTAGCAAGTAAAAGTTTATTCAGCAAGGGTCATGGGTTGTCCGCAGCAAACCAGTGTCCCAAAACTTGCCTCTATCACTTTTACTTTGTTTCCGCATATCTCGCAGACGTATACTTGTCCTTCTTCAGTCACTTTTGCACCCCCTTACAGTTTGTTTAGTAGTTTTCGTACCAAACCTCAAAGTAGCTTCTCGGGTGGTCACACACCGGACATCTCTCTGGAGCTTCGCTGCCCTCGTATACGTGACCGCAGTTTCTGCACTTCCACTTGATAACCTTGTCTTTTTTGAACACTTTTCCCTGTTTGACGTTTGCCAGCAGTTTCCGGTATCTCCGTTCATGTTTCTCCTCTACGGTTGCAACCATACGAAACGTGTCCGCTATCTCTGGGAAGCCCTCTTTCTCCGCTACCTCAGCAAAGTCTGGGTATAGTGTTCCCCACTCCAGTTTCTCTCCCTCTGCTGCCTCCTTTAGGTTCTCTGCTGTTGTTCCGATTACTCCCGCAGGGTAAGCTGCAGTGATTTCTGGCATTCCGCCTTCCAGAAACTTGAAGAAAAGTTCAGCGTGCTCCTTTTCGTTGTCTGCTGTTTCAGTGAATATTGCTGAAATCTGTTCGTAGCCTTCCTTCTTTGCTACGCTGGCGAAAAATGTGTACCTGGTTCTTGCCTGTGACTCGCCGGCAAATGACTTGAGCAGATTCTTCTCTGTTTTGCTTCCTTTCAATTCCATACTAAAAACCTCTTTTGGTTGAAATTCATGCTTCAGCAACCTTCTTAAATTTATCTAAAAACCTGTTTTGGGCTGGTTACAGTCCCTAGTATGCCAGAGTTTATATGCAAAAGAGTTCTAACAGCAGTAAATTGTCACAAAAACTTTCAAGCGGGGAAAAAGATCGAAATGTGTAGAAATAAGATTGTGTGCTTAACGTTACTTTCCATGTTATTGTTGGCTGTTTGTTGCCAGACTTGTTACTCAGCCGATACAGTGTTGACTTTAGACGATTTGCCAGATGTAGGCGGGTCTTTGGTCATCACCTCTGACAGTGTATTGACTGTGGATGAAGGTGAATCGGCTGTTGTTGATGAAGCCGTTCTGCAGATTAACGGAACAGATGATGCAGTAACCGAGTTTGAAATCGTGAATAATGGTTTATTGACTATAATGAGCACCCGCATCAGCTGTAATCGCGCCAACTTTACGATACAAAACACGGGAACAATTGACTTTCGAGCTCTCCACTTCACTGTGATAGGCAACTCCACATTCTCTTTGGAGAACGAGGGCAGCTTCGACATGAACGACGTTTCAGTTGACGTTTACGGGGGCTACGCCAACTTCAGAAACACGGGCACCGTAACCATCCATAACGGCTATTTCAAGGACCAGTTTGACGGCACCGTATTCACGAATTTTGGTTTTGCTACGCTCTCTAACACTGTTTTCGTTGCAAACGGAGCCAAGGGACGATTTGACATAGAAAATGGCGGCGATATTAAGTTCCATCAGTGCACGTTTGATGTTAACTACGGAGCGCTGATAAACCTGAACACTGACGGTTCCCTGTTAATGAACAGCAGCAACATTGATGTTTCTGGCTGGTCTCATGGGCAACAGAGCGGTGTAAACATTGGCATTGGTCCGGTTGGCGGGTCTGCCATTTGGGAATCATGTGGAGTAAACACTAATGGAGGAAATGTTAACTACCAAAACCTTAGAGAAAGCAGATTTACTGATTGTCAGCTAACGGCTTCTTCACTGGATGGGAATATAAACATTGCAACACGTGGTCCGTTCACTTTTGAGAATTCATGTTTGGGCGGTGCTGGCTCAGTTAATGTGGCAAATTTTGATTCCCTGACTTTGATTAACAGTTTTTACAATTCCAGTAACTACCTGACCTTATACAATTTTGAGGATGGAGAAATAAGTGCAGAAAACTGGCTCGTCAAAACTTTGCACGAGGATGCGGAAGTTTACGTAACTAACGAAGGCAACATCACCTTTAATCCCTCTTTTATTGAAGATGTCAGCAGCTCAGCCATAACTTCTGTCGGTTCAGAAGGGCATGAATTTGTGGAAGATTCAGGCGGAATAATCACAGTAACAAACAAAGGTTCATTCAGTGGACAGAGCAGCACAGACGGCGGTTCAGATTCAACCTTAATTTACATTTTGGCAATAGTGGTAGCTGCGATTATAGTTATAGTTGTGTTCTTTATGGTCAAGAAAAAGAAACCGAATTGACTTTTTTCTAACCCAAAAAGGCTACTCTGATTTGTTTTCGTTAACCAGTTCTTTGAAGTCGCAGGGAAGATAAAGGGTTTGTTCTGCGAGAAAGGCGCCTAGAAACTTGCAGTAGAAGCGTCCCTCTAGCTTGTCGAGGTGTTTGCACTTTTTGCATACGCTTTCTGTTTCGGAGAATTTTGCAAGCACAGTTTGGCTAGTCATGGCTAACTCTTCTCTTTTTATCTAGATTAAAATCCTTTCGGAAAAATAACTGGGTAAAATCTTCCTGCTTCAGGTCCTGTGTCGTCGTCAAAAGTTATTGTTTTTGTCGTTCTCGTTGCGTTGAGGTGAGAGGCAATCGTATTCGGATTGTGGTTTTGTTTCGGTATATGCTGTATTTGTGGAGTTTTCTGCCTTCTGGAATCCTGTCGACCAAGCCGCATCTTGCTAGAGTGTTCAAATTTCTCCAAAGACCCTTCTTAGCCCCTTTTTTCAACCCCATTTTTTCAAACAATTCATTCACTGTCATCGGTGAACCATGTTGTTGGTAATGGGACGCCAACTCAGCGAGTATCTTTCTATTTCTTTTCGAGCCTAAAGCATCCAGTGTTTTCTCAGTTAATTCCTCTGGAACAAACAAGCTTTCGTGAGTGCCCAGAATTGTTTCCATAGCTTCATAATATGGTCTTATGAAGTTCCAGTAGCATCTTAAACAAAGACGTTTCAACTCACGGGAAGCCGTCTCATCTGCCAAACGCTTCTTCGTTCCAAGTTCTTTCCGGCATTGGTTCTTACTCTTCTTTCCGTTTGCTGGAGCAAATGGTTGAATGATGTTCCTTACCAGATACTCAAGAAATTTTGTGGAAACGTTTTCCTGTTCGTAAATTTTGCGGCTAACCTCTCTATACGAATCGCTTATGAATAATGTTTCATCTGGGTTAAGGTCTCTTGATTGCAGGTATCTCATGCGCTTTCCTGAAACCGCAACTGGGTCCGGCAAAACAATGGTTGCGGGGTATTCAATACTCTGGTCTACGCAAATCATCTTTTTGAGAATTGAAAGACCTGCATTCGATTTGTCAAAAATGTTATACGAGGCTCCCAAGTAGCTGAGGGACTCTAAACCCCAGCTGACATATGGGTACATCTTTATCTCTGTTCCAAGTTTGTTTCTGTCAAACAGGTAAATCTCAAGAAGCTCTTTCTCGTATTCTGTGAGATTATATGTCTTCTCTGTGAGTCTAACTGTTGTTGTTTCACGAAGCTTCTCTACTGTGTTTATCTGGTTTAGGACGTTCTGGAGACTCTTTTCGAAGTCAAGAATTCTTAAGATGCTGTAGACGTCTCTCTGGATTTCCACCCTGTCTTCAATAATCACAGCCTTTGCGCTTGGAGCAAAGATTCCCTGAAAAAATTTGTGTGCCTCTGCAACCCGCTCTCTGATGTCTCCTCGGTGATAGCCTCTACCAATATCCCGTAGAGCCCCAATGTACACAACTGGGTTGATGGAGTAGCCGCTCTCTATAAGCTCCTCAACGAGGAAGAGCGGAAGAAAATGTTTTAGCTGCGCCACTTCCAAGTCTGCATGGAACGCAACCACTATAACCGCCTTAAGTTTTCGCCTTTTCCATTCTTCCCCTGTACCATCAAGAACTTTAACTGCCTCCATCTCTGGAAAACGCTGGCTAAACCATTTTTCTGTCAACAAAGGCAGCGGGATATCTTCCACCGCATCTTTGGAACCCAAACTACGCTGTCCACCTTTTTCCAATTCGTTACACACGTTACATTTACTATGGATAAAAGTAACATTT
>CBFCZR010000088.1:0-6759 GCA_965602795.1 Candidatus Bathyarchaeota archaeon
TGATATGCGTTAGGTGGATTCAAGAAATCAGACATCAAATCGTTTAGATTCATTTATTTCATCCAAAACGTGCATCTATATACTTCTATTTATTAAATGTTTTTCACAATTAGAGCTATATTTATGTTTGAATTATTTGCAGAATGCATTATTCAAGTGCGGCTTAAGCGCTGTTCTCAAAGCACGTTTCTGCAGTTATCCAAGATGGAAAAACTGCTTCTGTGTATGCATCGTAGTTTTTACCCATTTTTTTGGGCACTATTTTGTAGATTAGCTGCTTTAGACGTATGTAACGGGTTTAGATAATGTGAGAAAGTGAATCTTAGTTTCATTCTTGAGAACGTTTTTCATTTGCTAAATATCTGGTTTCTTGTGACGTAATATTTAATATATTGTTTAGAGATAGATAAACCAAGAACGGTTAAGCATATGCCTTCACCATCACCCAGACACCAGAAACTACTCATCACAACTCTTTGTATGCTAATACTAACTCTTCTACCCAGCAGCTGCCTAGCCGACACCCAAAAATACAGCTACGAACTCATAGACATCCCAAGTGACGCCAAAATTTGTCGCTTAACGGTCTCAATAACTGACACTCTCTATGAGTATTATCGCAGCCAAGACCACAACCTCTACAATTACGATTTCTCAACATTTGTGACTCCAGACGCCCTGAAGCCAGTCGCAGATGACCTATGGAACATCTACAACAACGAAGAGGACTTCGCCAATGGTGTCCTCATGATAGTACATCAGATTCCATACGTAGAGAGTGAACCCCAAAAATATTCCGTAGAAACCCTTTTTGAAAACGAGGGGGACTGTGACCTCTTCTCCATAATAGCCGCCTCCATAATGAAAGCGGGTGGACTAGACGTAGTCCTATTTCTTCTCGAAAGCCATGAACACATGCTGGTGGGGGTTCATCTGCCAGAAAGCCCAAAGAACGCTCGGTCTCAGGCTTATTTTTACACATATGAAGAAAAAAAATACTACCTAGCAGAAACTACTGGAGATAAATGGAAAACGGGATGGCGAGTCGGCGAGTGCTCTGAAAGCCTCCAAGGCGCATTAGCACGAATAATACCCCTAGAAAACTATGAAAAATCAGCTCCGGGGCAAGTTTCATCCAGCTACACCATCCCTGGTTCCTCGTCGATTTACATGTCATTTTCCACGAATTTCGCTGTTCTCCAAAACAGTGTTGAGATAAGGGGGTCGCTTTCGCCTTCCTTGGCAGGAGAAAACGTTACGCTATACGTCAGTTCTTTGGGCTCTCGTTTAACTAGGTTGACAACTGTGGTAACAGACAACAATGGACAATACTGTTACACGTGGCAGTCTCCACCCGGCGGGGTACATTCTGTCAGAGCCAACTGGTCGGGAGACGACGATTACAGCGGTTCAGACAGCAGCACATTCAGACTTGTAGTTGTACCCTCCGAGTTCCTGATGGTCGGCATTACTCTAATCGTCTTTTTGGCTATTTTCCTCATAGTGACACTGGCAACACGAGGAGCAACGGCAACCCTTGAAGAAGTAAAATTCGTCGATTATCCCTAAGATTTTTAAAAGCCTTATCTAACAGAAAAGAAGCATAAGATATTCTGAGCTGCGGAGACAATGAAGCCATGAGCCTGAAAATTGACTCTAAACTTAAAACTCGTTTTCCCGACCTAAACGTTCTAACACACCACATTAGAGGTGTACACGTTCAGAAGAAAAACAGCGAACTAGAAGATTTTAAGGTGGAAGTAATGAGGCAGGTTAGAAACGACTACAGCCTAAACGCGGTAAAGGATCAGCCTACCTTCAGGGCTTACAGAGACTTTTTCTGGAGCATAAAAATAGACCCAACAAAAATCCGTCCAGCAGCAGAAGCATTAATCCGGAGAATCCTCGCAGGAAAAACTCTTCCCCGCATAAACACGCTTGTTGACTCCTACAACCTAGCCTCCATCAAAAGCAGAATCGCCTTAGCAACCTTTGACGCAGATAAACTGGAGGGCGACCTTCTGATGAGGTTTGCGGAAGAGAGCGAGCAGTTTATTGGAATTGGAATGGACAAACCTTTGATTCTGAATGGTGGAGAAATAGTTGTCTCCGACAAAGAGAAGCTTGTGGCAGTCTATCCTTATCGGGACGCTGACAACACAAAGGTAACCGAGAAAACAGAAAACATTACAGTAGTGGTTTGCGGGGTTCCTGGCATACCCAAACAGGACTTGGAGAACGCCTCTCAAGTTGCATTGGAGTACATAACCCGTTTCTGCGGTGGAGAAAAGGCAATCTAGCCTTGTTACCAGAAGAGATATTGCCTTATGCTCATGTTTAGGTAAAACATTTATAGCATCGGTGTGTGTAGTATCTCCATCTAGTTGCAGGGTATAGAGAGTTATGACTGAAGAAACGGAAACTCAAACCGAAGAAACCCCAACCGAAGAAGTAACAAAACTGTTGATTGACAAACCATCTGACTTTAAATTTCACGCAGCATATCTGGCTTATTCTGAGACATGGGATAAAATAAATTCACCAGACATCAGAAACGAATTGAATGACATCATGAAATCTCTATCTGAGGAAGAGATGGAGTATTCAAACTTCTACAAAACATTAGACGATTACAGAAGGCGGGGTTCTAAGCACTACGAATTTTCGAGGCAGCGCATAGAGACCCAGAGAAAAAGAGACTGGAGAAAGAAAAGAAACAGACAAGCACGAAACTCAAGACACAAAGGAAGACACTAAGCTTCCAGTTTCCCCGAGATAAGATTGATTTACAATTTACAGCGCATCGATTATCGCGTCTGTAACCTGCGTTGTTGACGAAGAGCCTCCAAGGTCAGGAGTCAAAACTTTCCCTTCTTTCAGCACAGTTATGATAGCGTTTTCGATTCGTTCAGCCCAACTGGTTTCGCCGAGGTAATCCAGCATCATCTTGGAAGCCATGATTGCAGCCAGCGGATTCGCTATCCCCTTTCCTGCTAGACGTGGAGCCGAACCGTGAACGGGCTCGAACAGACCGTAGTCTGCTCCTATGTTGGCGCTGGGAGCTAACCCAAGTCCTCCAACTAAACCTGCAGCCTCGTCAGAGAGTATGTCTCCGAAAAGGTTGGAAGTCACAATCACGTCGAAGATATGGGGCTTAAGGATGAGCCTCATGGCTGTAACGTCAACGAAAGCTTCTTCCACTTCCACTTCAGGATAATCCTCGGCAACTTTCCGTGCTACCTCCAGAAATAGACCATCCGACATCCGCAGCACATTCGCCTTGGTAACCACAGTCACATTCTTGCGCCGCTTAATCGCCAAGTCAAAGGCAAACCGTGTAATCCGCTCAGTAGCCTTCCGGGTAATCACCCTCATAGAATACGCCGAATCCGCAAGCTCAAACTCCATGCCGCTGTACAAGCCTTCAGTGTTCTCCCGCACAATCACCAAGTCAACATCTTTCATGCTCTTCTGGATTGGATAACTTTTGGCGGGTCTAACATTAGCATAAAGCCCCAAGGCACGCCTCAAAGTTATAATCGCGCTTTTGTAGCCGGGTACACCCACAGGAGTAGCCGTAGCACCGAACAGACATGCCCGAGTCTTCTTTACTCCCGCTAAGACATCATCCGGCACCGGAGTGCCAGTTTTTTTGAAAACCTCATACCCAATCTCAAAGTAGCGGCAATCAAACTTTAGGTCTGTGCTTCCCAGTAACCTGACAGCCTCAGGAACAACCTCGCCACCAATTCCAGGACCTGGAATGACCGCTAGTTTATATGTTGTCATATCCGTCGCTTCGGAGAAAGTTAACTAGTCCGCCCTTCTCCACAATCTTCTGCATGAACTCTGGCAAGGGCTTCGCCTTGATGACAATGCCCTTAGTTTTGTCGTGAACTTCACCTGTTTTTGTGTTAACCTCAACTTCGTCGCCGTCATCTATTTTGTCGGCTTCTTCGCAAACAAAGAGTGGAAGCCCAATGTTTATGGAGTTCCTGAAAAAGATGCGGGCAAACGATTTAGCGATTACAGCGCTGATTCCAGCAGCCTTTATCGCCACCGGAGAATGCTCCCTAGATGAACCACATCCGAAATTGTTTCCCGCAACTATCACGTCTCCCTCTTTGACTTCTTTAGCGAATTCTGGCCTGTACTCTATGAACGCTATCTCGCCTAACCGTTTCCTGTCGGTTGTCACGGTGTATCTTCCGGGCGTGATAACGTCAGTGTTTATGTCGTCTCCAAATTTCCATGCTCTCATAGGTAATCCCTCGGATCAACAATCTTTCCAGCTAACGCGGACGCCGCAACTGTCGCCGGAGAAGCTAAAATAATTTCCGCTTCCGGAGACCCCATTCTCCCCGTGAAGTTACGGTTCTGGCTGGAAACACAAACCTCCCCCTCACACAACACTCCTTCATGTCTACCTACGCAGGCGCCACAGCTGGGATTGCAAATGGTTGCACCCGCATTAACTAGGTCCTGCAAGTATCCATTATTGAAGGCTGCGAAGTAGATGTCCTCAGAGGCGGGAGACACTATGAATCTGACGTTTCGGGCAATCTTCTTTCCTTTCAACATTTTGGCAGCAACCGCTATGTCCTCTAGCCGCCCGTTCGTGCATGTTCCCAAGAAGGCTTGGTCTATCTGTTTTCCTGCAACCGCAGAAACAGTCTCCACGTTGTCTACTACTGGGGGAAGCGCAACCTGCGGCTCTACATCCTTGACTTCTACCTCGATTTCGTCCTCGTATTCTGCATCGGGGTCGCTTTTGAATATCTTTCCAGTTCTTCCGCTCAGAAAATTAAGCGTTTTCTGGTCAGCTTCAACTATGCCGTTTTTGCCCCCCATCTCAATAGCCATATTACACAAAGTCAACCGAGAAGCGACACTAGCGTTCTTCACGTAGTCGCCAGTGAACTCGCAGGCTTTGTACAGGGCTCCGGCTGCTCCAACATCGCCGACAATACTGAGGATAACATCCTTAGCGTAGACGCCTTTCCGTGTTTCGCCAGTTAAAATGAATTTCAGGCTTTCAGGAACCTTGAACCAGCATTTTCCAGTAGCCATGGCTCCCCCAATATCGGTTGAACCCAAACCCGTGGTGAAGGCTCCTAAGGCGCCTTCAGTGCAGGTGTGTGAGTCAGCTCCAACCAGAACGTCTCCGGGAGAGATGTACTTTTCAACCAAAAGTTGGTGACAGACTCCGTTTGTGTAGAAGCCTGAAAGCTTTTGGTCCATAACAAATTTTCTTGATTTCTGATGCATGGTTGCTCCTGCCACGGTTGGCGCAGGAAAGAAGTGGTCAAACACAATTATGACGCGGTCTTTGTCGAAGACTTTGTCTGTGATTTTGTAGAAGCTTTCGATGGCTAAGGGTCCAGTGGAATCGTGGGCCATAGCATAGCTTACGTCGGCGACTACATAGTCTCCGGGCGACACTTCTTTCTGGTGCGAAGCGTTGGCTAAGATTTTTTCCGTTATTGTAGATGCCATATTTTTCAACTCTTTTCAATTTCAGTTATTATTTCCTTGATTTCTTCTGGCGTGTATGAGCTTCGTCTCCCCTCGCGCGAAAAGGATGCCTTTACGCGTTCAAGAACCTTTCGTGCAGTCTCTTCAGAGATTTTGAGGCCAAGCTCTTGTGCCACATATATTATTCCATGTCTACCGCCCAGCTCATCGATGTAAACTTTTCGTTTCTGTCCCATCAGTCGAGGCGGATAAAACTCGTATGTTTTCGGGTTTACAAGCACGCCATGCTGATGTATCCCTGAACTGTGAGCAGTCACGTTTTCTCCAGTTAACGGTTTATGAGGAGGCATTCGTACTCCTGAAAGTTCCTCAACAAGTTTTGAGAGGGCAGTCAACTGAGTCATCTCGAAGGGACTGGTTCCGAAGATTATGTGGAGTGCTGGAATTATTTCCTCGGTGACCGTTATTCCTGCTCTTTCTCCGATGCCATTCACAGTTGTTGACACTGTGGATGCACCAGCTTCCACTGAAGCCAAAGAGTTTGCCAGAGATAATCCAAGGTCGTTGTGGCAGTGAACCTCGATGGGGATGTCTATGACGCTTCCGATCTCTTTCACAAGAAACGCCATTCCATTGGGGCTTGCGCACCCCAGAGTATCAACCACTCTTGCTCTGTCTGCCCCTGCTTCTTCCGCAGTTTTGTAGGCGTTTTTCAGGAAGTTCAGGTCGTTTTCTCTGGTTGTATCCTCCGCACTGTAGATGACAAAGAGACCATAACTTTCCGCGTAACTAATCATCTCAACCAGCTTTTCCAGATACGCTTCTTTACTCATGCCCTTGAACTTGTATTTCCGGTGGTAAGGAGATATAGAGAGTGACACCACGATACCGTCGGCTCCCACATCAGCCACCACATCAATATCTTCCTTCTTTGCCCGAGCAAAAGAGGAAAGCTGAGCATCCAAGTTCATGTCAACTAATAATTCAACGCATTTTCTTTGCTTTTCTGAAGCGGCTGGAAATCCGGCTTCTATCTGCTGTATTCCAACTTCGTCCAGTTTCTTGGCTATCTTCAGTTTGTCTTCTATGCTGAAGATAACCCCCGGTGTCTGTTCTCCTTCCCTCAATGTGCTATCATGAACGATATATTCGTCTAAGGAAGGAGCTTTAAAGTTGGCGAAGTTGTAAGGGCTTGGAAGAATTCCTTCTCTTCCTAATCTTTTTAGCAGTTTTTGCCCTTGTTCATCAAGATATTCTTCTTCCAATCTGGTTAGCCGTCCTTTT
>CBFCZR010000089.1:0-6635 GCA_965602795.1 Candidatus Bathyarchaeota archaeon
TATTCTGGAGAAACGGTTGTGGCATGTCGGTTTGTATCCTGCTGCTTTGAATGTGTTCTGTGCCTCAAGATACATCTCTGTTTCATCATCTACGTTTCCTCTAGGCGGCAAATCGCCAGACTGAAGCTGTTGGGCTAGCTTCGTTCCCGGATAAACGTCCAAAACATAACAGTCAACGCTTTCCACACCCAACTCTAAAGCTCTTTGAACATCTCCGTTCCAGACTTTCAGTGTCTGCCCTGGAAGGTTATACATCAAGTCGATGCTTATCCGAAGCCCCAGCTTACGTGCATTCGTAACAGTTTCCTCTGCACTCCTTGCATTATCTCGCAGATTAAACATTCTTCTTGTTTTGTCGTCGAAGGTCTGTATTCCCACATCCAGCTGGTCCACTCCATATTCGGCTAGCGCTTTGAGTTTCTTGTAGTCGAAATCGTGAGTGCAGCCTGTGATTTTTATTTCCCTGTCCTCATCGAAATTGAAGTTTTTTTCGCAGAATGCTAACAGGTCAATTGTCTGTTCGGTGGACATGAGGCTTGGGGTTCCACCTGCCAGATATATCTCAGCGAACTCGCTTGTCTTAACGTACTCTGTTTCCGCATACTTTTTCAATGCTTCTTTCAGCGCAGAGAGATACTTTTCCATCTCGTTGTTGGACATCAGCTCTGTTGGAAAATAGCAGAAGCTGCATTTCATGGTGCAGAAAGGTATCCATGGCTGCAGTTCTTTCCTTTCATTGTTTGTGTTCTCGGTTTCTAAAAAGTCCGTGAAGGCTTGTAGTGTTTCAGGCTTAATTTGGGGGTAGTCTCGGTAGGTGTAAGGCGGCCAATGCTTTGTTTCTTTGTAGACAACTGGCGTTTCAGCGTGTTTATCTGGCATTATATTATGGTATCTCCATCTTTTCGTTCTTTAAATCAAAGTTAATTCATGGCATAACAGTTTCGGAGTTTTTGTCGACCGAGTTTCTCAATGCTTTTTATGCCAATCCCCTTTGATTTCGGTTGGAGCGTTTTCCTGTTTTAATGTTTTGCAGCTTTTAAAAAGTTATGCCAACAAAGCTTTCAGCGTACAAACATGGTTTTCTTAGTAAACGTTGTGAAGCGTGTGCTTTGACAGAAAGCTTATATGGAATTCTGTGCCAGAACTGCTTCTCTAACAATTGTATAAAATTGATGTTGGTGAAATAGTGTGCTTTACTTTTTGATTGGTTTTGTTGTGCTCTTTGTTTTAATGTTACTTGTCGGAATCAACGACCCTACTGGCGGAACAAGCATGAAAGGCTGGTGCTACCAATACTTGGCTGTGGCACTGGTTTTTGATGCACTTGCAGTCTTTGCCCTGTTCTACCAAAATGCACTACTCACCGAATTGCTGCTTGGAGTCGCTGCAGGCTCCGCAACTGTGTTAGGCGTTCACGTGGCACACCACATCCAAGAAGAAAACGAAGGACACGGACACGAGCACTAACTGGAGTCCTCCAAAAAGCGTGTCTTTTGTGCTTTTTAGGGAATTATTTTAAGCCTGCCACTTGTTAATTTAGTGTATTCTAGGGGTTTTGTTATGAAAGAGTACGATTTGATTTCTATAGGCACAGGCTCCGCAATGAGTGTTGTGGAGGCAATGATTCGAGAGAACCCAGAGCTCAGGGTCGCTATAATAGACAAGGATGAGCCGGGCGGCATCTGCCTGACAAGGGGCTGCATCCCCTCCAAGCTGCTTCTTTACCCTGCGGAGTTGGTGAGAACAGTCGAAAAGGCGAAAACGTTTGGGATAGGCTCGGAAATAAAGAAGGTAGACTTCAAACAGGTCATGGAAAGGATGAGACACATAATCTACAGGGACATAAACAAGGTCCGCCACGGGCTTTCTCACTCAAAAGACGTGGATTATTACCCCGAAGCCGCAGAGTTTGTTGCTCCCTACACCCTGAAGGTTGGAGACAAAAAAATCGCCGCCAAGATGATAGTTCTGGGCACTGGGTCAAAACCCGCTGTGCCTCCCATAAAGGGGATAGAGGAAACGGGTTACCTTACCAGCGACACAATCCTACACATAACTGAACTGCCCCAGAGCATCATTATCATAGGCGGCGGATACATAGCCGCGGAATACGGTCACTTCTTATCATCCATGGGCGCAAAAGTCACAATCATCGGCAGAAATCCCCAGTTTATCCCCGAGGAAGAACCAGAAATTTCGGCGTTAGCCCAAAGAGAACTCGGAAAGCACATGACAATCTACACCAACCATGAGGCTCGGGAGACAAAACTGACCTCAAAAGGCAAAAAAAGGGTGGTCGCCGTCAACCGCGAGACCGGAAAAAAGTTGGAAGTAACCGCAGACGAACTTTTGATCGCCACTGGGAGAGCTTCCCTCTCAGACGTACTTCATCCCGAAAAGGGGAGAATAAAGACTGACAAACGCGGATGGATTGTTGTTGATGAGTATTTGGAGACCTCTCAGCCTAACGTTTGGGCTCTTGGAGACGCCAACGGCAGATACCCCTTCAAGCACGTAGCCAACTACGAAGCAATTATTGTATACTATAACGCTGTGTTGAAGAAGAAAGTGAAGGCTGACTATCATGCGGTGCCCCACGCCGTATTCACGCATCCCGAAATTGCGGCAGTCGGTCTAGGCGAAAAGGAGGCAACAGAAAAGTACGGTGCGGACAAGTTGCTGCTTGGATTTTATAGATATGAGGATACGGCTAAAGGAGAAGCCATAGATGCAAAGGACTATTTCGTCAAAGTTATTGTGGAACGGAGCACCCTGAAGATTCTTGGAGCCCACATCATCGGACCCTACGCCTCGATTCTAATCCACGAAATCATACCCATGATGTACACCAGTGAACAAAGCGCCAAACCCATACGCGATGCATTACACATACACCCAGCACTAAGCGAAGTAGTTGACCGCGCCTTCCGTTCCCTCATGCCCCCAGAACATTACCACCACATGATTAAAGACCACTACAAACTTCTACCCTAAACAAAATTAGCTGCAGAACTCAGGCAATCATTTGTGTTTGGCTTTGATGCGTGGAATACTGAACTGTTTTTCTGTTTGTTTTCGGTAGAACATGTTGTATACGCAGAACGGTATGATTCGGTTAGCCGGCGTTATGTAGTGGATGACGCAGTGGTGCGCCCGTTCCACATCGAAGGTGTAGGGGTCCATAAATGCCATGCAACCAATCAGCATTAGTCTCCGCCTGATGTACCCAAGAGAATCGTATGAGGGGTCAGTGTGTATCTTAACCAAAGTCTTCACCGCATTCAGAAGACCCGCTTCCCGATTCACTTTCATCCAATCTAATGAACGGAAGGAAGCAAACAGCAGCCTCAGATAGATTCCGATTTTGCTGACTTTCTTCTTCTCAATCAGCCTGTTCAGGACTTTCAGGTCGGACATGAATTTTTCATACTTCAGGAAACGGTTGATGGGCGTGAACCGGTGGTTTCCTCTTTTGGAAACTAGAATCCAGTTCCAGAGTCCACAGTATGGGGTGGGCGTGAATGGGGGCCAAGCTTTCTCTAAGAAGCTGTTCATGACCTTCAGGGGCGGGTCCATAACTGAGACGGGAAACAGGTCCTCCTCTTTTATCATGCCGTCTGTCTGTTCTTGGATTCTCTGGGCAAGCAACGAGTTGCAAACCCTGTCTTTTCGGGAGACATACTCTGGTGTTCTTCCCATGAAAGACATGGGCTGAAAAACTATTCCTCGTATGATGTCCACGTTTTTTGCGGCGAATCTGATAATGTCGCCTACTTCGTTGTCGTTTATGCCGCCCTGCAGGGTTGGAACCAAAATAATTTCTATGTCATGTTTCCGGCAAAGCTCAACCAGCCTCAGCTTGTTCGGAAGCAGTTTTGCCCCCCTCAGTTTCTCGTAGGGCGAATCAGTGAGCCCATCAAACTGCAGATACACAATGTTCAACCCTGCCTTCTTCAATTTCTTAACAAGCTCCGGGTCGTTTGACATTCTGATGCCGTTGGTTGCCAGAAGAATCATAAATTTCAGGTCGTGCGCCATCTTGACGATTTCAACTATGTCGTCGCGGACTGCGGGTTCCCCACCGGCGAACATTACAGCGAGGGGAGGCGGCTTCTGCTTCTTCAGAAACTTGAGCATGCTGTGGATGTTTTCTAGGGTTGGCTTGTAGAGGTCAGGTTGCTGTGCTGCGTTTGCGAAGCATATTGGGCATCTTAGGTCGCATTCGTTGGTTACGTCGATGACTGCCATGACTGTTTTGGACAGATGATGGGGACAGTGGTTTATTCCGCCGCCGTAGGGGCAGTTATCCTGAAACGGCTCTGCAGAGGGCTTTTTTATTTTTTCAGCCTCATGGTAGAGGTCGGCTCTGGTCCAGTATGTGTCATTAAATTTTCCATGCTCGCTGCACTCTTTTTGGATAACGACCTTTCCGTCTTTTTCCACGATGTTGGCCTTTATTTTTTTTAGGCAAACTGGGCAAACGCTGAAAGTTTCCCGAAGAATTTTCTGTTCCTTCAAGTTAAAGCCCCTAAGATTAATGCGATTGGAATCAATATCATTGTTCTGGTAACTAATCTTTCATGCTTCTTTACCGTTTCGATGTCTGGTTTTCTGAGAATGGACACGCCTGAAACCACGAGGATTATGTCCCAGACAATTATCGGAATCAAATATGCGTAACCTACTGCATCCACCAACCACGGGATTGGAGAAGCTACGACGTTGAGCAAGAAGAAAACTGCCCCTACTCTGGTGGCGAATTCTGGGCCACGCTTAGCTGCTAAGGTGGCGTACCCCGCCTTCAGGTCCCCCTCTAAACTTAATACGTCCCGCAGTACGTTTCCTCCGATGTTGCCCATGCTCATAAACGACAAAGAGAACGAAGCAACGGTTATTGCTCCTGACAATGCGGCTTCGCCGTAAACAAAGGATGTTCCTATTATGAAGCCCATGAGGAAGCTTCCGACGAAACCAGCTGACTTCTTTATGATTGTTGAGTATGCTATTAGAAGACCAGTGTCTAGCAGAGCGATTCCGAAGCAGAGCTGGTTGATTGTCAGGGATGCCAACAGTCCGATGATGAACAGGATTACGGCTGTCAGAAGAGCTTGCCACGGTGCAATGGTTTTTGCTGGTATAGGTCTGTTCTTTTTGACGATGGCGTCTGACTCTTGGTCGATGTAGTCGTTGAAGGCGAAACCTCCAGAGCTAATGCATATCGCGGACAGGATGACTAACGCCAGCAAACCAATGTCTGGAATGGCTCCCTGTAGCGCAATCATGGTTAAAACTGAGAGACCGCCAGTCATGAGCCAGTAGGGCGGTCGAAGAAGCATAACGAAGGCTTTCAGCCTTTTCTTCAGAGAAACCATTTGAATCTAGCCTAGTATTTTCCTGAGCTTATTAATTTTTTCAAACCTTCCTTAACGCTGACTTGAGGTCTCCACTGCAGTTTGTTTACGGCTTTGCTGTTGTCTGCTAATGTTATGTCCATGTCTCCCTCCCACGCTATACCCCCCCTGAAAGAAACATCAACGTCCTTCAGTCCCAGAATTTCGATAATCATTTCTGCTAACTCCGACACAGATGTTGTGGTTCCTGTGCCAACGTTAAAGACCTCTCCTGCAGCTGCAGGGGAAGTTGCAGCCTCTAGCAAAAAGTCAACCATGTCTGATATGTAAACGAAGTCTCTGGACTGTCTGCCTGTTCCTAGAACCTCCAGTTTGTCGGGTGTCTTCTGCAGTTTGTTGAGGAAATCGTATATGACTCCGTGGCAGTTTGGGCCATAAACATTGAATATGCGGAGAATAACAACCTCTAAACCGTAAATCTCTTGGTAGAACCGACAGCAGTTTTCGCCAAGCAACTTTGACAACCCGTAAAATGCGATTGGATGTGTCGGATGCGTCTCCGGTGTCGGTCTCTCTGGGTTTCCATAAACCGCACATGAAGACGAGAAGACCACTCTGGCGCCAGCCTTTTTTGCGGCTTCGAGAACATTCAATGTTCCAATAACGTTGATTTCGGAGTCTTCTTTAGGGTTTTCCATGGAGAATGGGACGCTTGTTTGTGCTGCCAGATGGAAAATGACTTCGCTGTTTTTTGTTGCTTTCTCCAGTGCCTCTGTGTCCCTAATGTCTTTCTGCACGAATTTGAGGCCCTTGTCCATTAGGTCTTTCATGAATTCGATTTTTCCTGAATACAGGTTGTCGTATGCCGTCACTTTGGCGCCTTGCTCCAAAAGTGTTCTGCAGAGGTTAGAGCCTATGAAGCCAGCGCCGCCGGTAACAACAACTTGTTTTTCCTCAAGGCTTTTCAAGGTGATTCCTCAGGATTTTATGGCTGGAATAAGTGTGTACTCATTAGTTAATGTTTCCACAAAACCATCGATTCTTAATGGAAAATGGGTTGCATTGCCCCAAAAGCAGAATGTTCTATCCTCTTGTGGTCACGTATGCTTTGGTCTGTAAATCTGGTCTTCACGTTGCTTCGACTGCTTCAATTGAAAGGTCAATCCAAATTCCTGTCTGGTTCCAATCATTTTCTGTTTCATTAAAGAACAGCAGTTCAAAGATTACCTTGTTGCTTCCAGGTTGATTTATGCTTATTGTCGCTGGGAACTCCCACGTTTCTCC
>CBFCZR010000090.1:0-6574 GCA_965602795.1 Candidatus Bathyarchaeota archaeon
CTGATTCTGTTAAGTCTTTTGACCCATCATAGTTGATTGAATGTTTCTTGGCATCTCAAGCGAGAACAAGGTTTTGAGTCAGTTGACTTGCATGACGTAAAAAGCGTAGCCATAGTAATCGGAGTATTTTCGGAACATCTCAATCTCTTTCTCTTCAGATGCTATGACCTGTAAGGCTTCTTCATCGCCTTTGTATTTAGCCTTCAGGGATGGAAGTTTCGTTTCTATCGGCGTATAGTAGTTGTCCCACCAACTCTTTGAAGGAAGAACAAAAGAGCCGACCAACCGGTATCCGCTTTTTTGGATAATCGCGATGTTTTCTTCTATCGTTTTAATGACTGGATACATCTGCATCATATAGTCATTAGCTTCTCTAGGAGCATCAGGCTTTAGCCAAGACAGTTCCGAAACAACAACATACCCGTCTGGAGTCAGCAGCCGCCTCCACTCACGCAACCCCTTCTCAAAGCCGATTATGAAGATTGAGCCCTCAGACCAGATAACATCAAAGCTGCCATCCTCAAATTCGAGGTTGCGCATGTCTCCATTCACCGCCTTAACTCGGTCTTCTACACCCGCTTTTTTGATAGCCTCTTCAAGTTGCTCTAGGAATGGTTCATGGGAATCCAATGCAACTATGTGTCCACCGGACAGCTTTGCCAACTCGACTGTTTGCATGCCCGGACCGCAACCAACATCTAGTATACGCGGATTTTTTGGCAAATCTTTGAGCATTCCGTAGGCTATTCGTGTTGATTTGTTGTCTCCGGGTCCCTCTCTGGGGAGACCGCTATGTACAGTCCAAAAGAATTCAGGCAATTTTTCGCTCATTATTGAAACATCCTAACGGATACAGATTGTGAGGCTACATAGTAAAACTTTTATATTAAGTCTTAAGTTGTTGTGTTGAAACGAGGAGTGTATCATGAGGGATCATTGGGTATCCGAGGGACAGAAAATGGGGGATCGCTTTATCCGCTAGCTTCCCCAAACGGATAAAATTTTTTGACACCACCCTCAGAGACGGCGAACAGACTCCCGGAGTTTCTTTAACTCCAGAAAAAAAACTCAGAATTGCAGAAAGTTTAGATAAGCTTGGAGTCAACGCCATAGAGGCTGGTTTTGCCGCGGCTTCTGAGGGTGAACTAGAAGCAATAAAACTAATTGCAGACGCAGGACTCAAAGCAGACGTCTACAGTATGGCTAGAGGAGTAATAAACGACCTCGATGCTGTGCTTAAAACTGGCGCTGTGGGAGTGCATCTGGTTATTCCATCATCAGATTTACATCTAAAATACAAATTGAAGAAGACCAGAGAAGAGATTCTGGAAATCACAACGGACACCACCCAATACGCCAAGGATCATGGACTCAAAGTTGAGCTTTCAGCCGAGGACGCCACCAGAAGCGACATAGATTTTCTCGCCAAAATGTTCAAAGCAGGATTGGCTGCGGGTGCAGACAGACTATGTCCATGTGACACTGTGGGAGTTCTGATACCTGAAAAAACCAGCGAAATGTATTCCGAACTAAAGAAAAAGCTAGGGAAAGCGCCTTTGAGCGTCCATTGCCACGACGACTTTGGTTTAGCCGTTGCAAACTCGATAGTTGCCCTAAAATCGGGAGCCGATCAAGCTCACGTAACAATGAACGGTTTGGGAGAACGTGCAGGGAACGCTTCCTTAGAAGAGCTGACTGTTGTCCTCAACGCAAGGTACAAAGTGAACTTGGCAATAAAGATGAAATTACTGTACGAGACCTCTCGTATGGTTTCGCGGATAACCGATTTTCCGTTACAGCCAAACAAGGCAATCGTAGGCGAGAACGCCTTTGTCCATGAGTCGGGAATGCACACTCACGGAATCTTAGCTAATCCATCAACATACGAGCCTTTCCCACCAGAATTGATCGGACGCACAAGACGAATAGCCTCAGGCAAACACTCTGGTTCACATGGAATAATGGCATCATTAAACGAAATGGGGCTGAAACCCAGCAGCGAACAGCTGAAAGAAATATTTCTACGGGTGAAAACTCTGGGAGACAAAGGCAAACGGGTTGCCGACGCTGATCTGCAGGCAATCGCTGAAGCCGTTATGGGACTGCCGACTGTTCGCCCAATAAAACTTGAGGAAATAACAGTTGTCACCGGCAGCAGAGTCACCTCAACATCTTCTGTGAGGCTGAACCTCAACGGAAAAATGCTCACGGAAGCAGCAACGGGAGTTGGTCCAGTGGACGCTGCTATTAGCGCCATAAAAAAGGCGGTGGGAATCGTTGAGCCTATACAGTTAGAGAACTATTCGGTTAAGGCTATCACCGGAGGCACCAACGCCGTAACCGAGGTGGCTGTGAGCCTCAGCAAAGGAGACCGAAAAGCTACAGCCGTCGGAGTCAACGAGGATATAGTCATAGCTAGCGTTCAAGCAATGCTGAGCGGCATGAACGTCCTAATGACCAATTATAAAAACAAAAAATCAAAGGAGAAATCTTGAAAATGGCTAAAATGTCGGGCGCAAAAGCGCTCATAAAGGCTTTGAAAAGAGAAAAAGTAGAAAACATATTCGGAATCATAGGAGGAGCACTACTACCCGTCCACGATGTTCTATGCGACTCTGGGATAAGGCACATCCTCACTCGGCATGAACAGGGCGCAGCCCACGCAGCAGACGGGTACGCTAGGGCAAGTGGCAGGGCAGGAGTATGCATGGCCACTTCGGGTCCGGGAGCAACAAACCTTGTCACAGGAATAGCTAATGCTTACCTTGATTCTTCGCCAGTTATTGCTTTGACTGGACAAGTCAACACATATTCAGCTGTCACATCCTACATGATAGGACGGGATGCGTTTCAGGAAGCTGACATAATCGGAATAACCACACCCATTACAAAGTATAATTGTCAGGTGAAAAGTGCCTCAGAAATCCCTAAAGCAGTGCAGACCACCTTTCATATAGCCACAACTGGCAGACCGGGACCAGCTTTAATTGACCTCCCTAAAGACACTCAGACGAAAATCGCTGAGATGAATTTCCCCAGTAAAATACAGATTCGAGGCTACAAACCCAATATTGAACCTCATCCTATTCAGATTAAAAAGGCGGTTAAACTGCTCCTCAAGGCAGAGCGCCCCATGGTCCTAGCAGGAGGGGGAGTGATTCTCTCGGATGCCTCTTCTGAGCTGCTGCAACTTGCTGAACTTCTGATGACGCCTGTGGCAACTACGTTTATGGGAAAGAGTTGTTTCCCTGAAAATCATCCTTTATCTATGGGAAACATTGGCATGCACGGCACTCAATTGGCGAACAAGGTGATTTTGGAAGCTGATGTGCTGCTGGCGGTTGGGACAAGATTTCAGGACAGAAGCACAGGAACACTGGATACTTTCTGTCCAGACGCAAAGATAATACATATTGACATAGATGCTGCGGAGATAGGAAAGAACGTTGATGTTGATGTGCCTATTGTTGCTGACGCAAAACCGACCCTGAAGCTGATTCACCAGCAATTGGTTAAGCGAATGAAAAAGAAAGAAGGCACTCCATGGGTCAACAGGATTAAAAAACTCAAGGACAAGTTTCTGAGCGAAATGGACCTTGGCGAAGGTGACTTGACTTCTCCAAAGGTGCTGAAGGAGCTTCGAAGACTACTTCCAAAGAAAGCTATCGTCGCCACGGAGGTGGGGCAGAATCAGATGTGGGCAGCCCTGCACTTTCAAACATACAAACCAAGAACTTTCATCAGCTCAGGAGGATTAGGAACCATGGGCTTCGGTTTCCCAGCTTCTATCGGAGCCAAAGTAGCCTGTCCCTCATGCCCAGTTGTTGACATAGCTGGAGACGGAAGCTTCAGAATGACGGAACAGGAACTCGCAACTTCAGTCACCGAGGACATACCAGTCATAGTGGTTGTTTTGAACAACTCCATGCTGGGTATGGTGGCTCAGTGGCAACGACTATTCTACAACAGAAAGTATGCTGCTGTGGAACTTGGAAGTATCCCCGACTTTGCTAAACTGGCACAAGCTTACGGCGCTGAAGGCACTCGTGTTGGGTCAATGAAAGAGTTTTCTGCGGCTATGAAAAAGGCTTTAAAGAATGAGGTGACCACGGTCATTGATGTTCCGATTTCTCCTGAGGAGGATGTGTTTCCGATGGTTCCGCCTGGTAAGGGTCTTAAAGACACGATTGAGGGGATGTAAGATATGGCACAAGAACACACTCACATAATATCTACCATAGTTGAAAACAAGCCTGGTGTGCTTTACACTGTTTCGAATCTTTTTAGGCGCAGAGGATTCAACATAGACAACATTTCGGTTGGAACTGCAGAAGAAAGTGGGTTAGCTAGGATGACAATAATGGTGAGGGGAGACGACAGAACCATTGAGCAGGTGGTCAAGCAACTGAACAAGCTGATAGACGTCATCAAGGTTACCCGGCTGGACCCAGAGCACATTGTAACAAGGGAATTGGCGCTAATCAAGGTTAACGCTTTGAACACTAAGGCTCGGTCAGACATCATTAACTACGCTGACATCTTCAGGGCGCGGATAGTTGACGTTTCCTCCGAGTCATTGATGATGGAGATTACAGGGACCTCGGAGAAAATCGATGCTTTCATCTGTTTACTGAAGCCTTTTGGGCTAAGAGAGGTGGCTAGAACGGGGATAACTGCCCTCTCCAGAGGAGCCAAATCAGTTAAAGTTGAGGACTAAAACTTAGGTGAAAAAGGATTTATTATCCACTCTAATGTAGATATTAGAACTATGTGAGGAGTCATTAATGGTTGAATTAGATTTTGGCGGCGTAAAAGAAACTGTAATAACAAGAAATGAATTTCCTGTAGACAAAGCAAAAAAGGTTTTGAAGAACGAAGTAGTTGCCACCCTAGGTTATGGTATCCAAGGGCGCGCTCAATCATTGAACATGAGAGATAACGGAATCAATGTTATCGTAGGGCAAAGCAAGAAATTTCCAGTGAACTACCAACAGGCACTAGACGATGGATGGATTCCCGGAAAAACACTTTTCTCACTAGAGGAAGCTGCACAAAAAGGAACCATTAAACTGTATCTGCTGACTGATGCTGCTCAGAAAGCACTGTGGCCAGTAATCAAACCAACATTCAAAGAGGGCGATGTAATATACTTTTCGCATGGGTTTTCGATAGTTTACAGAAAACTTACAGGCGTTGTTCCTCCCGAAAACATTGACGTTATTATGGTTGCGCCGAAAGGGTCTGGAACTTCGGTGAGAACCAATTTTCTGGCAGGCAGCGGAATAAACAGCAGCTTTGCGGTTCATCAAGATTTCACAGGAAGAGCTGAAGATAGAGTGAAAGCCATTGGAATTGCTATTGGCTCAGGTTATCTGTTTCCAACCACGTTTGAAAAAGAAGTGTTCAGTGACCTAACTGGGGAAAGAGGAGTTCTAATGGGGGCACTTGCAGGAATAATGGAGGCGCAATACAATTGTTTAAGGGAAAAGGGTCATAGCCCCAGTGAAGCCTTCAACGAAACTGTGGAGGAGTTGACTCAAAGCCTAATCAGGTTAGTTGACCAGAACGGCATGGACTGGATGTACAACAACTGCAGCGAAACTGCAAGAATAGGAGCCCTGAGATGGAAAGAAAGATTCAGAGATGTTGCTAGACCACTATTTGATTCTCTTTATGAGCTGGTGGCTTCAGGAGAAGAAACGAGAATTGTTCTTGAGAAAAGTGCAGAATCCGGTTATGCCAAGAAATTGAAAGAAGAATTAGAAGAGATGGGCAACTCTGAGATGTGGAGAGCAGGTAAAACAGTGCGGTCATTAAGACCTGACAGAAAATCTTAGGACATTTCGGTTAAAGAGCGAGCAGCGGCGAATCGAGACGATTGCAAGATTCACCGGGAAGACTGCGTGAATCAAAAACTAGCCCTTCGCTTCCTTTTTCTGTATTCCACAGAGATTTTGGTCTGACAATTTCTACTCTGTCAATTATAATATGTCGAGTGGCGGAATATGCCACTCTGTAGAGGATGGTATTTATAGAAAAATGCTGGTTTGGTTCTAGTATGGAATGTGGTTAGATGAGAAGTACCTTTGAGATAATCGCTGAAATTTTGAATACATCGAAGAATGGCGCGAAAAAGACACGCATTATGTACTCGTGTGGGCTCAGCTACAAGTTTGTTCAAAAGTATTTACATCTGTTGCTGGAAACGGGTCTTCTGAGAACAGGGAATTCATATCACACCACGGATAAGGGCATGGGATTTCTTCGTAAATATCAAACCTTAGAGCTGCTGATGAACACAAGACAGTGATTATGCACCTTTCTGTTTGGGAAAAAGTTTTATCTTTCCCCCTGAAGAATCTGGGGTATGATAAGCAAAATCTTTACGGATGAAGAGCGCCGAATCTTGGAAGCCTACCTCACCAACGCCGAGGTTGACAAAACTGCCCTCTCTAATCTCTTTGATCAGATTAAGAAACAGAAAAACCTGTTCGAGGACATTTTCCTTTACCTTCAGATAAGGAAGACAATAACTTCCTGAAAAAAGACTGTTTTCAACAATGTACCTCTATTA
>CBFCZR010000091.1:0-6494 GCA_965602795.1 Candidatus Bathyarchaeota archaeon
ATGTCCTTCATTTGTTTCACGTCTGAGTCTGCTGTGTAGGTTTTTTTAGCTGGAACATAGAATAGAACAGTTGGGGCTTCATCCAGCTCAAAACGTTTAACGATTTTTCGTTCCATGTTGTCGGTAATTAGGACGCCGCCAAAATATGAGGCGCAGGCATCGTCGAAGGCTCCGGTTACAGTAACCTTTGCGTCCACTGCCCCGTCAACGCCTAGCTTCACCACATCAACATCATCTAAGCTGCGTTCCAAGGCTGCAGTTGTTGCCAAAGCCACGGCATTCGCCGCTGCACTGCTGCTCTTTAATCCTCTTGCCATGGGAATGTTTGACTGTGTTTCAACTTTGGCGCCAAACTGTTTTTCTAACCCAAAATTCTTGAGGACACATTCAACCGTTTTTTGTACCAGAACGGGGTTCTCTGAGGAATCCGACAGAATCTTGACTTTTACTGTTCCGGGTTCGTCGGTGATTGTGACGGAGGCTTTTGTCCACAGGTCTACTCCTATGGCTGCTCCTTTGCCTGTTGCTATGGCATTAACTATTGTGGCTGCTCCGTGACTTATCGCCTCAGCTTTTCCCCTCAATGGATGTCACCCTGCTCAGCTAGTTTGTCCAACGCAGCCTTCTTCATCACATCAACTGGAGCCGGACAGTTAGTCCAAATTTCGAAGGCAACGGCCCCCTGATAAAGAAGCATATCCAGACCCGAAACAACCTTAGCTCCCACAGCCTTTGCATCCTTTGCCAGCTTGGTTTCCAGCGGATTATAGATTATATCCATCACACACAAATCAGAATGTAGCAAATCTGACGGAACTGGACTGCTGTTAACGCTCGGATGCATGCCCACAGAGGTGGCGTTAACCAAAATATCGGTGGTTTCCAGTTCTTGCTTCAGGACCTCATCTGATAGTTTTCTGCCATTTACTTTGTTGCCAAAATTCTTGCCTAACATTTTAGCTAGCTGTTCTGCCTTCTCTGAGGTTCTGTTAACGATAACCAACTCTTCTACCTCTTGCGCTGCCTGAAATGCTATGGCTTTTGCTGCACCGCCTGCTCCGAGTAGAAGCATTTTCTTTTCTTCCGTGGATATGCCGTTTTCTTGGAGGGCAATCATGGCGCCTTTGCCGTCCGTGTTATATCCGACCAGCTTTTCTTGGTTGTTGAGAATAGTGTTCACTGCGCCGATGGTTTTTGCCGTCGAATCAACCTCATCCAAGTAATAAATAACCGCGTTTTTGTGGGGCATGGTCACGTTTAATCCTCTCAACCCCAAACTTCTGGCGCCTGAAATCGCGTCTTTCAGTCCGTCTTTTGTTACCTTGAAAGCCACGTAAACAAGGTTTAATCCCAATTTTTGGAAGGCAGCGTTATGCATTACCGGACTTAGGGAGTGCTCTACTGGGTCGCCGATGATGGCGCAAACCCTAGTTTTTCCGTTGATTGACATTTTATTTTAGCCCCAGAAGCTCGTATGCGTGTCTCATTTCCTGAATAGTTAGTTGCCCTTTTGCCGTTTTTCTTTTTTCATCAAGGGAGGCAAATGTGAAGAAGGCGCCGAAGACCGGAGACAACAAACGGGAGGGCTTACCCAGTTCTCCCATGGTAAAACAGACAATTTTGGCTTTTTTGGAAGCCTCTGAAACAAAATTTAAGGTTGTTAAATTGTCTTCGACTTGATTGGCTGTGGTAACGATTTTGCAGACCTCCGCGCCCAAAGCGATTTCCTCTTCGAGAACAAGATTCAACCGTGACAACTCAAGGGTCCCATCGAAGTCATGGAATGAAACTATCGGCTTAGCCCCCGCTTCACGCAGGTCATCAATTAATTCCCTAATGTTAGGAATGAACAAGTCCACATCCACATATTCGAAACCGTTTCTCGCAGCGTCAACCAAAATTTTTTGGCGCCTATCTTCGCTTCCATAGAAGTTGCCGTGATTTTCCGTTGATTTGTTTGTGGCTATGAGAGGTGTTTTGCTGCAGGGTGGAATCTCTGCGATGCGGACATGGTTTTTGAGGCTGTCCAGTCTTACTTCAATCAAATCCGCATGTTGAGCCTCAGCTTCCTCTATCAAATCAAAAGCTTCTTCAACCGTTTTGGGAGGAACTGAAACGCAGACTTTGATTGTCAACGCTCTATCACAGCTTCTTCTTTAACCAATGTTCCGAAGTGCCTGCCGCCCTCTTCCACGCGAGCCAAAATCTTGTCGCCCTTCTTCAAGTCAGTTACCGCCTTGGAGCCGTCGGGAGTCACAACCCGTATGGTTTCGGCGTTCTGGGCAATCAACTTCAAAGTTTTACCAACATACTCAGCTTCGATGAGAAGCATAGGTCTCCACTCAATCTTCGACCGCGCAACATTAGTCAACCTGACATTCCCTTCCCTGCCCACCACCAGAACTTCTTCCCCAGCCTTCAACTCCGACAAGTACCTAGTTCTGGTAGGGGAAACGAGAGCGTACAACGAAAGAGGTCCAGCGTTTACACGGAAGGGGCGCGTCTCCACGTATGGGCTTTCATGAACTTCAGCCTGAACCAAGAACAGACCAGAAGACTGGCAACCCAAGAGCATGCCCTCTCCCGGCTTCATAAGCTCACATGTGTCAATGCAGGATCGGGCGCCGGTTCCAATCTCCTTCACATCAACAACCTCAACAGTAACCAACCCAAGCGCAGAAACCGCCTTCTTGGCAAACTTTGCTGTTTCCTCAAGTTCTTTGAGGCCAGCAGTCTTCAGAACCACTCCATCCGATCCCAACTCCAACGTTTCTAACGCAACCTTTGCCTCTTTTGCGCTGGAGACTTCGGCGAGCAGTTTGGTTTTTCCTCGGGTCTTAGCAATGAGGTTCTCTAGGGGAATAATTTTCCAGTCTGGAGTGCCAACAATAACGTAATCGGATTTGAGCTCAGCCGCCTCTATTACAGCCTCTTCATCCTTTTTTCCTTTGATAGTTATTTTTACAGCGACAGTTCTGCTTTTAGCCTTCAGCTCCTTAAGTTTCTTAGAGTCGAAGACCGAAAGAACAGTGATGTCTGCTTCTTCTGATGTGGAAACAGTTTTAATCCCAGAGCTTTTGGCTTTCGCTATATCCTTTGCGTCTACAAGCGCAGCATCGCAGGTCTGAGCAGCAGACTTGAGCAACTTGTTTTTCTGTTTTTCGGGAAGCGATTCATCTATTTCAATCCACAATTCTTTCATTCTATTCACCAAGAATCTTTACGGCTTCGCTGACTGATGCCCTTCGGTGGACAAGGGCTGAAAGAGCCTTAACCATCTTTGCGGGGTTTTCATGTTGAAACACGTTTCTGCCAATGGAGACACCTGCTCCTCCAGCTTTCAGGGAATCACTTGTCATCTGCAAAACATCTCTGGCAGTCTCCACTTTTGGTCCACCCGCAATAATTACTGGAACATGGCAACCGCTTACTACCTTTTTGAAGGATTCGGCGTCCCCAGTGTAGTTTGTTTTTACTATGTCGGCTCCCAACTCTGCGCCTACGCGAGCGGCATGAGCCACCACATCCAAGGCGTGTTGATCCTTTATGCTCGGTCCTCGGGGATACATCATAGCCAGCAGTGGCATGCCGTAATCGTCGCACTTGCAGGCTACGTTGCCCAGAGTTGCAAGCATCCGGTCTTCCTGTTTGGCGCCTATGTTGATATGCACGGAAACGGCGTCTGCGCCTAATCGGACAGCGTCTTCCACAGAGCAGATTTGAATCTTACTGTTGGGGTCGGGACAATGCTGTGTGCTTCCGCACAGGTGAACAATCAATCCAGCGTTTCCGGTGTCAACGCTTTTTGCTATTCCCCTATTGACAAGAACTGCGTCGACTCCGCCCAACAAAAGCTTGTTAACAATGTCTTGCATGTCTGTTATTCCTGTAACTGGACCGACTGTGACTCCGTGGTCCATGGGGACGATAACGGTTCGGTTGTCATCTCCAAGGATTCTTTTTAATCGCCTTTTTTTGCCTGATTCCAAAGTTTTTTTCTCCTTTTAGATTAATTTTTTTGCTCTCAAGTATTCTGCATTGAGTACGCCGCATCCAGCGGCTCCCCTTATAGTGTTGTGACCCAGAGCCAAAAACTTCACTCCACCTAGCACAGGGTCCTTTCGGATTCTGCCCACCACTGTGCTCATGCCCTTCCCCTCCATTCTGTCCAGTCTGGTTTGGGGGCGGTCCTTCTCTTTCATGACAACAACAGGCTTTTCCGGGGCTGACGGAAGATTGAGCTTTTGCGGTTCTCCAACAAAGCTTTCCATAGCCTCTGCTACAGCGTTGGGTTCCGCCTTCTTTTTTGTGTCTACGAAGACGGCTTCCATGTGACCGTCAATTGTTGAAACCCTGTGGCAACTAGATGAAATCTTGAAGTCCGCTGGTTTCGAGGCAGATCCCAGAATCTTTTGGGTTTCAGTTTCCATTTTGGGTTCTTCTCCGCCAATGTAGGGGATAACGTTGTCTACGATGTCCATGGAGGCTACGCCGGGGTATCCGGCGCCTGAGATTGCCTGCATCGTGGATACTATGACGCTGTTTATGCCGAAGTGGTCGTAAATTGGTTTCAGGGCTAGTGTTAGAACTGTGGTGCTGCAGTTTGGGTTTGTGACTATGGCGCCGTCCCACTTCCTTTTTTTGCGTTGTTCCTCGATGAGGCTGACGTGGCTGCAGTTTATTTCCGGGTTTATCATGGGAACGTCAGGGTCCATTCGGTGGGCGGAGGCGTTACTAACCACAACGTATCCTGCGGAGGCGAAATCCTCCTCTGCTTTTCTGGCTACCGCGGAGGGCAAAGCTGAGAACACTATGTCAACATCCTTGACCGCTTTGGGTTCTATGGCTACTACATCCATTTGGGCGACAGCTTCTGGCATGGGCGTGGATTGTCTCCATCTTGATGCCTCACCGTACGTCCGTCCTTTGCTTCTTTCAGAGGCTGCCACAACCGAAGTTTCGAACCATGGGTGCCCCTCAAGCAGTTGAACGAATATCTGGCCTACGTTGCCTGTTGCTCCTAAAACAGCTGCTTTCAACATTTTTAGTCACCTTTTAAAGCGTTCCTAACCAATTTTATGACTTTCTCTTTTTCCGTCCAGTTCACGAACAGCAGAATGCTTGACGTGATGGTCATCAAACCGAATATGTTGACGGCATTCACTCTCAGAGCCTCCGCTATTCTTCCTGTGAGACCCGGCGTCTTTTCCAAATCGACACCTTTGATTTTAAGGAAGGCTAATTGTTTTCTGACAGACATAGCTAGGGTTTCCTCATGTTTCAAGATTACTTCATGAACTTTTTCGAGAAGCAGATTCGAGTCTGCATTCTCTGAAGCGTAGAGTATCATGGAGTCATAGTTCACGGATAAACCCAACAGTTCTGCGTGGTTCTTCACTGTTTCAGTCAGCTCTTTTATTACTTGAGGCTGCTCAGAAACACGTTTGCCAACAACTGTAATCGACATGGCCGGAGACGGGTTTGCCAGAGCTACATCCAGCTCGGTTGAGAGCGCTCCCTTGATCAAGGTGCCCTCTGCATTTAGATTGCCGTGGGTGTGCCTGATTACCCTAACTCTTACTGACGAATCCTTGTATCGTAATGCCTTCCGGTGAATGAACTTGGTGCCTGAATCAGCTAATCCAACCAATGTGTTCACGTCAATTTCTGGAAGCCTTTTGGAGTTACCTATCAGTTTGGGGTCTGCAGACATGATTCCTTCAGCGTCGGTGACCATGATGAGTTCATCCGCTTCCAAAGCCTTCGCTAAGATGAAGGCGGTTGTGTCGCTTCCGCCCCTGCCCAGAGTAGTCATCTTGTTGTCTTCTGTTCTTCCCACGAAGCCAGCAATCACGGGTACTACGCCCTTCTCCACAATGGGAAGCACATTCTGTCTAGCTCTTTCATAGCATGTATCCAAAATTGGGTTTGCATCCGAGAAAACATCGTCCGTTATGATAGGCCATTCAGCGTCATGCGGGTCCACGTAACGGGAGTTCACGCCCTGTGCCTTCAGGGCTGCGGCGATTATTCGGATGCTGGTTCTCTCTCCCATGGCCAGAATCTCATCCAAATCTTTCTTGTGTAGCCTGCCGTTAGAGCTGTTTTTGGCGGCGTTGAAGAGCGTGTCGGTTGTTTTTCCCATAGCCGAAACGATCACGGCGATTTGGGTGCCCTTCTTTGCTTCTTCAGCAACTGCCGTAACTGCCCTCAATATGTGTCCGTGATCTGCGAGGCTGGAGCCACCAAATTTGACCACGATTCTTTTGCGGTTTTTTTCCTTATTTTGTTTCATAAAAACTAAATCCTCCATGAAGCCCAGAAAGCTAAAGACGTTAAATTTCAGCTAACTGGGCCTAGTTATAAAAGAAATAGCCAAAGCTATAGAAACGCCAAGAATTAGTGGAAGTCATTGAATGGCTATTCATAGGCCCAAGTTCCTTTGCCTGAGAAGACAGAATATTTTCTGATATAAAAGATTATCGTAGCAGAAA
>CBFCZR010000092.1:0-6458 GCA_965602795.1 Candidatus Bathyarchaeota archaeon
AGGGACCATGAGGAAGGCTTAAGGTATCTCAAAAATGTTTACAACGCAGAAATCAATACCGTAGACGAAGTGATTAAGGAAATTAAGAAAGCCTGATTTTCTGCTGGCACCGTAATCGATAAAAGATTGAGGCAAGTTGGTATTTGATGTGGTTCTTAGAGGTGTGATGTGTTGTCTTATTGTGTGAAGTGTGGCGCAAAGTTGGATGAGGGGGACAAGTTCTGTTCTGCTTGCGGAACCCCAGTTGAAAAGGTGACCAGTGAGGAGTATTCTGTTGCCTCTGACAATCTTATTGAGCGGGTGAAGGAGCTGCTTCATGAAGGCAACGTCACCAGAATAATTGTGAAGAACGAGAAGGGCGAGGTTCTGCTGGAGATACCCGCCACAGTCGGGGTTATCGGAGTTGTTCTTGCGCCCTGGCTGGCAGCACTAGGCGCCATAGCCGCGTTAGCCACAAACTGCAAAATAGTAGTCCAAAGAAGAGAATAAAACACATTTTGCTGTGCTTCTGATTTCCAGAAAAAAGCTGTTTTTCAACATGAAGTATTATTAGGAGCCTAATATGAGTGGATGGTTCAGTTTTTTTTGTTGAAGTTTAGCAGTTCTTTGATTTGGTGGATTTCTATGAGGTTGCTGGCGTGCTTTTTGCGTGTTCTGAAGCCTGCTGTGAAGAGCACGGTGTCCTCGTTGTCTAGCAGATTCATGCTGTGGAGCTTGTTTGCGGTTGCTAGTATCCTGTCTTCTTCTTGGCTGTAATCGTAATTTATGGGGACTACGCCGTACGCCAGTTCCAGCTGCTTCTTAGTCATCTTCTCTGGCGTAACTGCGATTATGGGCTGTTTAATCCTGAATCTTGATATCATCTTCGCGGTGTAGCCTGACCTAGTTAAAGTAACCACCTTGTCTAAGGGCATGTCTCTGCATATACGCTGGATGGACCTGCTTACTGTATCCGAGATGTTGACGAAGCCTCTGTCCTCCACGCTGCTTTTCGCAGCCTTTTCAGCCTCCAACGCTATCCGAGACATCATGGCAGTAGCCTCAACAGGGTACTCGCCAACAGCGGTTTCTCCGGAAAGCATGGTGGCATCGGTTCCGTCCAGTATCGCGTTTGCCACGTCGCTGACTTCGGCTCTGGTTGGCGTGGGCTGATGCATCATGGACTCCAGCATCTCCGTGGCTGTCACCACAGTTTTCCCATTCTGATTGCACCTGCGAACCAACGACTTCTGAACCAACGGCACCCGCTCAGGTTCTATCTCCACGCCCAAGTCGCCCCGCGCAACCATAATTCCCTCTGACGCTTCAAGGATTTCGGCAAAGTTTTTGAGTCCCTCAAAATTCTCGATTTTAGAAATCACCGCGCCCTTGAATCCGTCAGCCGCCGACCTCAGGTTAGCCACATCTTTGGCGTTTCTGGTGAAGGAGAGAGCCAAAATTTCAATGTCGTACTCTTTGGCGAAGTCAATGAGTGATCTGTCCCGTGCTGAGAGGGTTGGAACCTTGAGGTGCTTGTTGGGAACGTTGACGCCTCTACCGTCAGCTATCACCCCGCCGTTTTTCACCAGCAGACGAAGAGTCCCCTCCCCATTTTCGGTGACCTCTGTTCTGATTCTGCCGTTATCTATGAAAACCGCGTCGCCAACATCCATCTGGTCAATGAAGTTGTGATTAAAACTGACTGGCTCCCCGTTGAAGCCAGCCTCCACAACATCGCCCTCACTAACAACCCTCTCTTTGCTGGTTCGAAGCCTGATTTCTGGACCCTTAAGGTCAACCATCACCGGAACATCAGCCACTTCCCGAACATTATCCACAACAGTGCGGTATCTGTCAAAGTCTCCATAGGCAGTGTTTATTCTAGCACAGGTCATACCCGCATTGAACATCCGCTCTAAAGTCTCAGCCTCTAGGCTGGCGGGACCAATCGTGCACACAATCTTGGTTTTCTTCATCAACCAACTGTCACCATCTATAGATGAGAGCGTTTTCAGCGTTTAAGCCTTGAAATCACAGCAACTGCACAAACAGCGACTAGAATAACTGCGATAGCTACTTCTGCAGCCAAAACAATATTCTGAAAGTCACTCTGCTTCGAGATTATCCCCACTAAAGCCCAAACAACAACCAAACTGAACGCCACATCCTTTCTTGTTGCAAGCAAAGCCAAAGTCAAAACCAAAGCCACACAGATTATCACCACAGCCCACGTAGCATCTGGGATGCCCCAGCCGTCCCACCTAACCGCCGTCAAAGCCACAGACACATTGGCTATGGTGGCAATGCTGATCCAGCCCAAGTAAACGCTGAAAGGCAAATGTACAAACACTCTTTCTTTGAGCGAAACGGCTGCCCTGCCGATGTCCAACCGCCGATAGACGAGGATCAATGAAGCCAATAGCGCCAGCATCAGAACCAGACTGTAAGTTATCAGGTCATAGTGCCAGAGAAACAGCCAAGAAACGTTACATGCGCCGCTCAAGGCAAAAAGCAAACCAATCTGGCTAAGAAACGGCTTGTCCCTGTTTCTGGGCAGAAGCTGATAAACGGTGAAAAGCAACAGAAGAGTGTAGATGGCGCCCCAGATCGAGAATGTGAAGCCCGCGGGAGTAACCAACGTTGGGTACATGTCCGAAACCTCGGCACTCGTAACTCCACCCAGCAATGTTGTGCTTCCAGCCAAACCATTCACTGCAATAGTAACAACAAAGGCGACAACGTTGACCGCCTGAAAGAAAAACTGTCTATTCAACACCATAAAAGTACAATATATGCTGTCTATTCATATAAAAATTCGCACACAATCAGTTGCTAGTCAACTTTTCTTGACTAACTAATGTTTCATTTTCCCTATTGGATGCCAAAATTACTTGTGTTTGTTGTGTTTGCCGTTGTAGTTATCTATGAACGAAAACTAACCATAAAACCAACCCAACAATCATATTAGAAGCCTAATAGCAGTGCTATATTGAAAACAGTACTTTTTCAGGAAAACCAGGCACAAACAGGAATTGTTTTCTTTAGTGTTTCCTGCTCCTTATTGAGACAACTACGAACAAGTGAAAATAGGAAGTGTTGGTGAATAAGAAGTTATAAAAGGGGCAGAAATACATTTTGCATTTCGGAAGCCTTTATCCGTTAGCTTTAGTGGTCAACCATGACAGATGTATGTTTAATGTTTGAGGTTCATCAGCCCTTCAGGTTGAACCGAAAGTTCCACTCAGACCTACTGTCTAAAGGAAAAGTATCGAAAAAGGACCTTTTTGACCTCTACTTTGACAATGGGCTTGACCGTTACGTTTTCGAGAGAGCAGCCAGAAAATGCTACTTTCCCACAAACAGCATAATCTTGGAGCAGATTGACAAAAGCCAGAGTCAGGGGAAACCGTTCAAGGTGGCTTACGGCATATCTGGAGTCTTTCTTGAGCAATGTGAACAGTGGAAACCGGACCTACTCGAATCCTTCAAGCAGCTCGCCGAAACCGGATGCGTCGAATTCATGGACGAAACCTATTACCACTCGTTAGCCAGCCTGTACGGAACCGACCGCTCAGAATTCGTGGAGCAGGTCAAAATGCACCGCCAACTCATGAAAGACCTCTTCAGCTATGAACCACAGTTTATCGAAAACACTGAGCTGCTATACAACAACGCCATAGCCAAGACCATGGAGGAAATGGGCTACAAAGGCACAGTCACAGAGGGCATCGAAAGAATTCTAGGCTGGAGAAGCCCCAACTACGTCTACAAAGCCAAAGACTCGGACCTCCGCGTTTTGCTCCGCAACTACCGACTTTCAGATGACATCGGATTTCGTTTCTCCTCCCCATGGTGGAACGAGTATCCCCTAGACGCAACCAAATACGCCAGATGGTTAGCCTCAACCCAAGGGCAAGTAATCACACTCTTTGTTGACTACGAAACCTTTGGGGAACATCACTGGCCAGAAGGCGGAATCCACGAATTCCTAAGAGCACTACCCGAAGAAGTGAACAAATGGCACCACCTCAATTGGCGAACCCCCTCAGAAACCATTGAACTGCACGCTCCAGTAGGCGAAATCGACGTCCACGAATACAACACCGTCTCATGGGCAGACATAGAACGGGACCCCAGCGCATGGATCGGCAACCCCATGCAGAACATCTGCTACGACTCTCTCAAGGGACTGGAGCAGCTGGTGAAGGGAATAGGCGACAAAACCCTAATTCAGCTGTGGCGCTACCTCCAGATGAGCGACCACTTCTACTACCTCAGCATAAAGGGGGGAGGACCCGGAGACGTGCACAACTACTTCAGCTCCATGGGCAGCCCAGTGGAAGCCTTCGCCGTCTACTCAAGAATCCTCTCCGACCTAGAGGCAAGAATCCGCGCAGAACTGGAAAAGCCTGAACTGGCAGCAAAAAGAATACTGAGACGTCTCCCAGCGGGGATGGGATTCACCTTCTCTTACGAGTTTGCCCGCTCCTCTGGGTTAACCGTTCACAGCTTACACGAGTTTCTCTCAGCATTGAAAACAGTTGATTTGATTTCTATTCGGTTCCACATGGAAAGATGCGATTTTGAGCGTTGGCTACGACATGTTGTCGGCGACGACAAACTAGCCGACCGGGTAGCCAAAATTAGCCAGTTAAAAAGAAAGCTGAAAGGCGAAGCTCTGCGTAATAGGGTTATTGCCATAACTGAAAAAAGAATAAAACAGCTGAAAAAAGTCGCCAAAGTTCCTGCCAGCTTAAAGAAGAAGGAAAACTAAGAAAGAGGGCAAGCAAATAAAATACTGAATGTGAGTGTGAATCGAGAGGTTATTGGTTATGATAAGAGACCCTGTCTGCGGGATGCCTTTAACTGAACCAAAGGAAGAATTCAAGGCTGAAGTAAGGGGAAGAACATACTATTTCTGCGGCGAATACTGCAAACATGCCTTCTTGCAGGGAAAGAGAATAGCCTACTTCTCCATGGAAATCGGGTTACACAATGACATTCACAGCTACAGCGGAGGTTTAGGCGTATTAGCTGGCGATGTCATCAAGTCCAGCGCTGACCTCAAGATTCCGTTGGTGGGGGTCACTCTTGTCAGCAGCAAGGGGTACCTGAGACAGGAGATAAGAGACGGAAAACAGATCGATCATCCAGACGAGTGGACGCCATCCAAACTAATGAATGAATTGCCGAATCAAGTTGAGCTGAAAATACAGAATCGCACTGTCAAAGTGAAGGCTTGGCTTTATGATCACCAGAGCCCTACAGGAGGATTAGTTCCTGTACTATTTCTGGACACAAACGTTGAAGGCAACTCCCCGGAGGACCGAGAGATTACCTCTTTCCTGTATGGCGGCGACAGGAAGTACAGGCTGAAGCAGGAGATTGTTTTGGGAATCGGCGGGGTGAAGATGCTGGAAGCCGCAGGCTTTAAGATAGGAAAGTATCACATGAACGAGGGGCATTCCTGTTTTCTGACCTTGGAGTTGCTGAGAAACAACAACATGGAACTGGATAAGGTTAGAGACCTATGCATATTCACCACTCACACTCCGGTGGAAGCGGGTCACGACAAATTCTCCTACGACCTTGTCCAAGAAATGCTGGGAGACATAATTCCTCTAGAAACCCTGAAGCAGCTTGGGGGCGACGACCAGCTTAACATGACGCGCCTTGCCCTGAACACCAGCAAATACGTGAACGGCGTAGCAAAAAGACACAAAGAATTTTCCCTAACGCTATTTCCAGGCTATAACATCTCAGCCATAACCAACGGCGTCCACTCGTTTACATGGACATGTGAAGGCTTCAGAAGGCTTTTTGACAAGTATTTGCCGGGATGGGCTAACGAACCTGAGTTGCTGGTCAGAGTTGACAGCATCCCCGACGAGGATATTTGGCGGGCTCACGTGGACGCTAAAGAAAATCTCATACGCTATGTTCGTGAACGTTCAGGTGTCCAGTTTGACCCTTATGCGCTTACGCTGGGTTTTGCGCGTAGAGCCACAGGCTACAAAAGAGCAACTCTGCTGTTCTCAAACCTGAAGAGGCTTGAGGAAGTCAACGGGGTGGGCAAGATTCAGGTGGTTTACGCTGGTAAGGCACATCCTAATGACTGGATGGGGAAACGGTTAATCGAAGAGATTTATGAAATGAAAGAAAAACTGAAAGACCTCATGAACATAGTCTATCTGGAGAATTATGACCTGCAGATGGCAGCTAAACTCACCTCCGGCGTAGACGTCTGGCTGAACACTCCCATCCCGCCTTTCGAGGCTTCCGGCACCAGCGGAATGAAGGCAGCACATAACGGGGTGCTAAACTTCAGCGTCTTGGATGGATGGTGGGTGGAGGGATGCATTGAGGGCGTCACTGGCTGGGCTATTGGTCCTTCACCGAAAGAAAAGTTGGAAGAGGCTGAGAGAAGGCGCCGGGAGATTACAGAATTATACGATAAACTGCAGTATCTCATTATTCCC